>NZ_JBJHAE010000015.1:0-99962 GCF_054050895.1 Blastococcus sp. SYSU DS0669
ACCCAACGACCGTCCACCACCCGCGCCCCCCCCCCCCCCCCACCCCCCCCCCCCCCCCCCCCCGCCCCCCGGCGGGCCGCCCCCCCCCCCCCCGCGCCCCCGCCCCCCCCCCCCCCCCCCCCCCCCCCCCCGTCCGGGGTGCTGCGTCAGGCGGCGGGCGTGATGCGGCCCTCGCCGCCGACGGGGTAGTCGGCAGCGCTCACGACGCCGCCGAGGTCCTCGACCAGGTAGGTCTCGAGGGCCTCCTGGTAGGTCACCGGCAGGACGGTGAACCCCACCCCGTCGAAGGGGTACCCGTCGCCGCCGCGGAGGAGGAAGTCGATCGTGGCGACGGAGATGGTCTCCAGCGCGCCGGTCGGCGCGCCGTCCTCCACCAGGACCGTGCCGTCGTCCAGGACCAGGTCGACGACCCGGGACCCGACCGGCTGGGTCACGTCGTAGGTGACCCGGTAGCCGGCGGCCTGGGCGAACTGGCCGGCCGCCCCGGGCAGGCCCGACAGGCCGCGCTCGACGCCGGCGACGAACGTCTCGACCGGCATGGCCGGGGCGACGCCGACGAAGTTGGAGAACGGCAGGATCGAGTAGGTGTCCAGCGCGGTGACGTCGCCGGCCGGGATCACCGCGTTGTTGCGGATGCCGCCGCCGTTCTGCAGCGCCACGACCGGTGCGGTCACCCCGAGGGCGGCCGCCTCCCGCTGGCCGGCGGCCAGCAGGGCGTCGGTGGCGAGGTTGCCGAGGTTGGTCTCCTGGCTCCGGACGTCGTCGCGGACGCCGTTGAGGTCGACCGCCGAGGTGGCCACGACCTGCTCGGCGAGGTCCGCGACGTACTCCTGCACCGGCTGGACGACCCGCCGGTTCACCGCCTGGTTCGGCGCGACGGCGTCGGGACCCTGGGCCGCGACCGGGATGGCGCGCGAGACGTCGTCGTGCACCGTCAGGAGCTCACCGGCCGCGTCGAAGGACACGACGAGGCGCCCCACGTAGCTGTAGAGCGCCGCCGTCGTGACGACGGGGACGACCTCGCCGTCGGCGTCGGTCGGGGTCAGCGGGTAGGAGCCGTAGACGTCCGTCTCGTCGGGCACCCGCGGGTCGCCCTCGTCGGTGAGCAGCTCGTGCCCGCCCCCGCCGATGATGACGTCGACGCCGCTGAGCTCGGCGGCGAGGGCCACCTCGTTGTCGATGTCCTGCAGGTGCGAGACCAGCACCACCTTGTCGACGCCTGCGGCCGCGAACGCCGCGGCCTGGGTGTTGGCGATCCCGGCGAGGTCGGGGTCGACCGCCACGTCGCGGGAGCTGGTGAGCCGGGCGAGGTCGGGCGTCGTGAGCCCGATGAAGCCGATCTTCTCCCCGCGCTCCTGGACGACGTGGGAGGTGACGATGGTGCCGTCGGCCACGCGGGCCAGCAGGGCCGGCTCCTCCTCGAAGCCGAGGTTGCTCGACACGATCGTCGTCTGCGGGCGGATGTCGCCGATCCACTCGGCGAAGAAGTCCGGGCCGAGGTCGAAGTCGTGGTTGCCCGGGATCGACACGTCGAAGCGGGCGGCGTTGAACACGGTGGCGTCGTAGACGGGGCGCCCGGAGTCCTCGCTGGCGGCCAGCTGGGGGCCGGGGAGGAAGTTGTCGCCGGCCGAGACCGTGACGACGCCGCGCTTCTTGGCCATGTCCGCGGTCCGCGGGCCGGTCAGGGCGAGGATCTGCTGCTGGCGGATGAGCTCGACGAAGCGGTCGGCCCCGCCGTAGGTGCCGCCGTCCTCGGTGGTGATCGGCAGCAGCGCGGACTCGAGGTCGTTGGCGTGCAGCAGCGTGAGGGTGAAGTCGGGGCGGGGTTCCTGGGCGGGCGCGGCGACGGCGGTCCCCGTCAGGGTGCCGCCGGCCAGGCTGGCCGCGGCCACGGTGGCCACGACGGTGCCGCGGCGGAAGTGCTTCAGAGACATGACGCTCCGGGGTTGGTGGGGGGAGCTTGCCGGGGGAGCGTCACACCGAAGCGTGAACACGGAGTAGCCATCCCGGGAATCTGTGACAAGGAACACAGTCTGCGCGGCGTGTCACTCAGATGTCACCTTCCGTAGTCGCGGGTGTCACTCGGTCGGCTTACGGTCACGGCGTCTCACCCTCCGTCCGGAAGGACCCCCGTGCTCGTACGCATCGGCAGTCCGCGCGTCCTCGCGCGCCGTACCGCCCTCGGCACCCTCGCCGCCTCCGTGGCGGTGGTGGGCCTGCCCGCCTTCGGCCAGGCGGCGCCGTCGACCACCCCGTTCATCTCCGAGCTCCACTACGACAACGCCGGCACCGACACCGGCGAGTTCGTCGAGGTGCACCTGCCCGCCGGCACCACGTCCGCGGGGCTGTCCCTCGTCCTCTACAACGGCAGCAACGGCGCCTCCTACGGGACCGTCGGCCTCGGGGACGTGACCGCCCCCGCTGACGCCCCCGCCGTCGTGGCCGTCGATGCCCCGGGCCTGCAGAACGGGGCACCGGACGGCGTCGCGCTGGTCCGCGGCGACGAGGTGCTCGAGTTCTTGTCCTACGAGGGGACCCTCACGGCCACCAGCGGCCCGGCTGCCGGTCTGACCAGCACCGGGATCGGCGTGAGCGAGGCCGGGAACGAGCCCGCCGGGCAGTCGCTGTCCCGCGCCTACGACCCCGTCTCTGACGCCCTCGTCTGGTCCGGCCCGGCGTCGAGCACCAAGGGCGAGGTGAACCCGGCGCCCGATCCGGTCGAGCCGCCGCCGCCCGCCGTCGACGTCTGCGAGACCCCGGTGACGCACGAGATCGGCGCCGTCCAGGGCGAGGGTGCGGAGACCCCGCTGGCCGGGCAGCAGGTGACGGTCCGCGGCACCGTCGTCGGCGACGTCGAAGGCCTCTCCGGCTTCTACCTGCAGGACCCGGACGGCGACGGGGACGCCGCCACGTCCGACGGCATCTTCGTGTTCAGCGGCGTCGCGGTCGACCTCGGCGACACCGTCGCCGTCACCGGCGCAGCCCAGGAGTTCGGCGGCCAGACGCAGATCTCCTCGCGCACCGACGTCCAGGTCTGCGCCGCGGGCGAGCTGCCCGAGCCCGCCGTGCTCGAGCTGCCGGCCGGCGACGAGGCCCGCGAGCGGCTCGAGGGCATGCTCGTCGCCCCCGCCGACACCCTGACCGTCAGCGAGGTCTTCGACCTCACCAGCTTCGGCGAGCTCACCCTCTCCGAGGGCGGCCTGCTGGTGCAGCCGACCGAGCTCGCCCGGCCCGGCACCGCCGAGGCCGAGGCGGTCGCGGCGGAGAACGCGCTGCGCCGGGTCGTGCTCGACGACGGCGTGAGCGCGCGGGTCAGCGTCAGCACCCGCCCGTACCTGTCGCCGGAGACCCCGGTCCGCGTCGGTGACGAGCTCTCGTTCACCGAGCCGCTCGTCCTCGGCTACGGCTTCAACCAGTGGCGGCTGCAGCCGGCCGACGGCACCGCCGAAGGGGTCTTCGCGCCGCAGAACACCCGGCCGGCCGCACCCGAGGAGGTCGGCGGGGACGTGCAGGTCGCCGCGTTCAACGTGCTCAACTACTTCCTGACCTTCGACCAGTCCGTCGGCCGGGGCGCGGAGTCCCCGGCGGAGCTCGAGAACCAGGCCGGGAAGATCGTGCCGGCCATCGAGGCGCTCGGCGCCGACGTGGTGACGCTGATGGAGATCGAGGACACCGACGCCAGCGGCTACAGCCCCGGCGACGCGGACACGGCGCTGGCCGACCTCGTGAGCCGGCTGAACGAGGCCGCCGGCTACGACAAGTGGGACTTCGTCCCGCTGCCGGAGGAGCTCTACGGCGTCGACCGCGACGTCATCCGCAACGCGATCATCCACCAGGACGACGTGGTGCTCCCGGTCGGCGACCCGGCCGGCCTGGTCGACGAGGAGGTCTGGGACAACGCCCGCGAGCCGATCGCCCAGACGTTCGTGAAGGACGGCGACGCGTTCACCGTCGTGGCCAACCACTTCAAGTCCAAGAGCCCGGGCCGGCCGACCGGCGACAACGTGGACACCGGTGACGGCCAGGGCGCGTGGAACGGCGACCGCGTCCGGCAGGCGGCGTCGCTCGCGGAGTTCGCCGCGGAGCTGCGGGAGTCCACCGGCGACCAGGACGTGCTGCTGATGGGCGACCTCAACGCCTACACGCAGGAGGACCCGATCCAGCTCCTCGAGGACGCCGGCTGGACCGACCTCGGCCTGCGTTTCGACGAGGGCTCCTACAGCTACGTGTTCGACGACATGTCCGGCTCGCTGGACCACGCGCTGGCCACGGCGGAGCTGACGGCGAAGGTCACCGACGTCACGCACTGGAACATCAACGCCGTCGAGTCCTTCGCCTACCAGTACTCCGGCGACCCGGCGCTGTACGCGCCCAGCCCGTACCGCTCCAGCGACCACGACCCGCTGGTGCTCGGCATCGACCTGGAGGAGCGCTGCCAGGGCCTGCTGCCGACCATCCGGGGGACCGACGGCAGCGACGTGCTCAGCGGCACGAACGGCCGGGACGTGATCATGGGTCTCGGTGGGGACGACGAGATCCGCGGTGGCAACGGTGACGATGTCGTCTGCGGTGGCGCCGGCGACGACCGGATCGCCGGTGAGAACGGCGACGACGTCCTCTCCGGCGGCTTCGGCGACGACCGGCTGGACGGCGGGAACGGCAGCGACGTGCTCATCGGCGGGCCGGGCACCGACCGGCTCGACCAGGGCCGCGGGCAGGGCACCGCAGAGCAGGAGGGTGCGGAGTCCTGATCCGCTCCCGCCCCTGACGCGCGCCGGCGCGGGCCTCTCTCCACGAGGGCCCGCGCCGGTGCCGTGTCAGCCCTTCCGGACCCCCTCGGCCAGGGTGCGGGCCACCGTCTGCAGCAGCGGGTGACCCGGCAGGTCCTCGACCGCCACGGGCAGCGGCAGGGACCAGTTGGGCCGGTCGTCCGCCCCGGGCATGTTCGGCCGGCGCTGCTCGCCGACCGCGTCGTCCAGCGTCGCCGACAGCAGCAGCGACGGCGCCGTGGCCAGCAGGGCGTGCGCCTGCTCGACCGCCTGCTCGACCGTGGCGTCGTCGGAGAGCCCCGGCAGGTGCGCCAGCAGCGAGCTGCGACCGCGCTCGAGCTCCTCGTCGGTGCCGGTGCCGTGCTCGCGCTGCTCGTCGACGTCGGCCTCGGTCCACAGTCCCGCCACCGTCGGCAGGTCGTGCGTGGTGATCGCCGCCATCGCCTCCGCCGGCCACGCCGCGGGCTCCTCGTCCTCGAACCAGAGCAGCCGGTAGGAGAGCACGCCGTGCTCGGCCATGGCCTCGCGGACGCCGTCCTCGACCGTGCCCAGGTCCTCGCCGACGACGAGCGCCTGCGCGCGGTGGCTCTCCAGCGCGACGATGTTCAGCAGGTCCTCGGCCGGATAGCGGACGTAGGCACCGTCGGCGGCGCTGCCGCCGGCGGGGACCCACCACAGCCGGAAGAGCCCCATGACGTGGTCGATCCGCAAGCCCCCCGCGCCGGCCATCGTGGCCCGGATGGACTGGACGAAGGGCTCGTAGTCGGCGTCGCGCAGCCGCCACGGGATGAGCGGCGGGGAGCCCCAGTCCTGCCCGGCGGAGTTGAACGCGTCCGGTGGCGCGCCGACGCTGACGCCGTCGGCCAGCACCTCCTGCCACGTCCAGGCGTCGGCGCCGCCGCCGGCGAAGCCGATCGGCAGGTCCTGGATCACGGTCATGCCGGCGGCGGCCGAGGTCAGCTGCAGCTCCAGCGCCCACTGCAGCCAGGCGTGGAACCCGACCACGGCCCCGTGCCGCTCGGCGTAGGCGGCGACGGCGGGGGAGTCGGGGCGGCGCAGCTCCTGCGGCCAGGTGTGCCAGTCGGCCCCGTGCTCCTCGGTGATCGCCGCCCAGGTGGCCCAGTCCTGCAGCGTCCGGCCCTGCTCCTCCCGCCAGCGGGTGAACGCCTCGCCGCCGCCGTGGGCGAAGAAGATCCGCATGAGCACCTCGCGCTTGCGGGCCCAGACGGCGTCGCGGTCGATGAGCGGGCCCTCGGACAGCGCCCGCCCGGCGTCGGCCTCGAGGTCGACGCCGTCGGCGCCGGGGACCTCGTCGACCCGCAGGTAGAGCGGGTTGCGGAAGCGGCGGGTGGCCGGCAGGTAGGGGCTCGCCTCCTGCGTGGCGAGGGGGGCGACTGCGTGCAGGGGGTTGATCAGCAGGAACCCGGCCCCCTGCTCGGCCGCCATCTGCCGCAGCGTCCGCAGGTCGCCCAGGTCGCCGATGCCCCAGCTCTCCCGACCGCGGGTGGCGTACAGCTGCACCGCCCACCCCCAGGCCCGCTCCTCGGGCAGCCAGCACCGCCCCGGGGAGACGATCAGCCGCCGGCGGGGCCCCTCGGGGGACTGCAGCCAGTGGTAGCCGAGCGGGAAGTCCGGGGGCAGCTCGCCGTCGACGTGCCGCACCTCGCCGTCCTCGCAGACGACGTCGGCCTCGTCCACCTCCAGGGCGTCGCCGGGGCGGGCGACGATGGGCGCCCGGTCCTCCAGGTCGGCCGGCGGCTCACCGATGACGGCGCGCAGCGTCTCGATCGTCTCCCGGGCTACCCGGTGCTCCTCGTCCAGCGCGTCCAGCCAGCTGGCATCGATGCCCCATCCGTCGGTCGTCGGCTTCGTCGTCACCCCGCGATCCTCGCCGGGGTGGAGGAAGCCCGCAGCCTCAGCTGCCGGGCCGGGCGCGTGACGTCGCTCGCTTCGTGGCAGCCGCGGTCGCCGGGTCCTCCGGCCACGGATGGCGGGGATAGCGACCCCGGAGCTCGCTGCGGACGGCGGGGTAGCCGGTGGTCCAGAAACCGGCGAGGTCGGTCGTGGTGGCGACGACCCGCTGGGCGGGGGAGAGCAGCTGCAGCCGCAGCGGTCGCCCCGCCACCAGCGGGGCCTGCCCCCAGCCGAACACCTCCTGCACGCGCACGGAGAGGGTGGGGACGGCGGGATCGGTGTAGTCGATCCGGATCCGCGACCCGGTCGGGACCGTCACCGAGTCGGGGACGACGGCGTCCAGATCGCCGGCCACCTGCCAGGGCACCAGCGCGCGCAGGGCCGCGGCGACGTCGATGCGGGCGAGGTCGGCGCGGTTGCGGGCGCCGGAGACGTCGATCGCGGCGAGCAGCGCCTCGTCGTCCACGGCCGGCCACGGCTCCCCGATCCCGGCGTGCGCCGCGGCCAGGCGGTCGCGCAGCCGGCGGGCCGCCGTCGTCCACGACAGCAGCCCGAGGCCCTCGCGGCGCAGGCCCTCGGCGACCGCACCGGCCAGGGCGGCGGGCCCGGGATCGCGTGCCGGGCGCTCGGCCAGCACGATCGCGCCCAGCCGCTCGACCCGCGCGCTGCGCACGTCGCCGTCGCGCCAGGCCACCTCGTCGCCGTCGGTGTGCAGCGGGCCGCCGGCGTCCAGCGCGGTCGCCTCGTCGATGGCCACCGCGGATCGCACCCGGGCATCGCGGCGCCCGGGGGACCGGTCGGCGACGGCGATCGCCAGCCACGGTGCTCCGGACAGCGCCGTGCCGGCCGCCAGTTCGGCGCCCGTGCCGGCGGCCATGAGGTAGGTGGTGCTGCCGGCGCGTCGCCGGGCCAGCCGCTCGGGGTGGGCGAGGCCGACGACGAGGCCGGCCATAGTGTCGAGGGGCAGGGTGTCGTCGGGCAGGCGGGGCGGAGGGAGGTCGTCCACCGCGCGCTCGAGGCGGGCGACCTCGTCCCGCCAGCGGGCGGTGGCCCCCCGGTCGGTGCCGGCGCGCAGCTCCCGCCAGCCCGCGAGGAGGTCGTCGCTGCGGAGCGAGAGGTCGGCGGAGAGCAGCGCGACCACCTCGGCGGCCCGCCGCCGCCCCACCAGCGGAGCGCCGTCGAGGAGCGCGCGGGCCAGCCGGGGGTGCACCCCGACGGCGGTGAGCGCGCGCCCGCGGGCGGTCGCCCGCCCGTCGCCGTCGACCGCCCCGAGGGTGCCCAGCGTCCGGCCGGCGACGAGCAGGGCGGCCGCCGGGGGAGCGTCGAGCAGGGCGAGGCCCCGACCCTCCGGCGCGCCCCAGCAGGCCAGCTCCAGCGCGAACGCGGTCAGGTCCGAGACGGCCACCTCCGGCTCGTCGTGGGCCGGCAGCCGGTCGTGCTCGGCCGGCGTCCAGCAGCGGTAGACCGCGCCCGGCCCCTCCCGCCCGGCGCGGCCGGCCCGCTGGGTCACCGCCGCCCGCGAGGCCCGCACGGTGACCAGCGACCCGAGGCCACGCGCCAGGTCGGCCCGCGGCGCCCGGGCGAGGCCGGCGTCGACGACGACGCGGACGCCGGGCACGGTCAGGCTGCTCTCGGCGAGCGCCGTGGCCAGGACGACGCGGCGCCGGGGCCCGGCCCGCAGCGCTGCGTCCTGGGCGGGCGCGGCCAGCCGGCCGTGCAGGGGGAGGACGTCGGCATCGAGCCCGCTCAGCCGCCCGGCCACCGCGCCGATCTCGCCGGCGCCCGGCAGGAAGACGAGGACGTCGCCGCCGCGCTCGGCCAGGGCCCGGCGGACCGTGGCGGCGACGTGGCCGAGCAGCCGGGGGTCGACCCGCAGGCCGTGCGGCGGGTCGACCGGCGTGGTCGGCGGCGCCCAGACGACGTCGACGTCGTGCAGCGCCCCGGTCGCCTCCACCACGGGGGCGGGTTCACCCTGCCCACCGAGCAGGGCGGCCAGCCGGTCGGCCTGGGCCGTCGCCGACATGGCGAGCAGCTGCAGCTCCGGGCGCAGCGTGTCCCGGACGTCGAGGCAGAAGGCGAGCGCCAGGTCGGTGTCCAGGTGCCGCTCGTGGCACTCGTCCAGGACGACCGCGGCCACGCCGGACAGCTCGGGATCGGCCTGCAGGCGGCGGACGAGCAGGCCGGTGGTGACCACCTCGACCCGGGTGGCGGCGCTCCGCCGGCTGTCCCCCCGGACGCTGTAGCCCACCCGTCCGCCGACGCGCTCGCCCAGCAGCGCGGCCATCCGGCGGGCGGCGGCCCGGGCGGCCACCCGGCGCGGCTCGGCCACGACGACGCGGCCCGGGAGGGAGCCGGCCAGCGCGAGCGGGACGAGCGTGGTCTTCCCGGTCCCGGGCGGGGCCACCAGCACGGCGCCGCCCCCGACCGAGAGCGCGTCCGCGAGCGCGGGCAGCGCCGCGCGGACCGGCAGGTCGGTCCCGGGAGTCCCGGGCGGTGGCAGCACGGGCCCCAGTCTGGCGTGCGCGGCAGGGTGGCTCCGCCACCACCGCGCGGGCGTGCCACGGCCACCGACGGGGCATGGCGAGGCCGTGCCCTCGCTGCAGCTCGACCTCCCGCTCCGCATGGACCTCGCCGGCAAGAGGTCGCTGGCCAGGGAGCTCGGGGCGGTCTACGGCGAGGTGATGGCCGTCCGGCCGGAGTTCGTCACCGTCTCCGTCCACGACCTCGGGCCCGGCGGGGTGTGGCGGTGCGGCACGGGGGACCCCGAGCCGGCGGGGCTCGTCATGTGCGACGTCCGCGCCGGCCGGCCGGCGGCGACGCGGGAGGTGCTCGCCCGCCGGATCGTCGAGGTGTGCGCCCGGGTCTGCGGTCTGGAGGAGCGCCTGCTCAAGGTGGAGTTCACGCAGCACTCCGGGGACGAGATGTACCACCCGCAGCTGGGTGGCTTCGCCCCGGACTGGGTTCCCGACGCGGGCGGCGCGGCGGGCTGAGTCGGTACGCGCGGCGGGGTCAGGCCACGAGGTCCCGCAGGACGGGGGCGAGCGACGACTTCCGCTCCAGCCCGATGCCGGGTGCGTCCGGGAGCCGCACGTGGCCGTCCTCGACCGGGTGGTCGTCGGCGAACCCGCCGAAGGGCTCGAAGATGCCCGGGTAGGACTCGCAGCCGTGCAGGTGGAACGCCGAGGCGATGGACAGGTTGAACTGGTGCCCGCCGTGCGGCACGCAGCGGTCGGGGTTCCAGCCGGAGTCGAAGAGCATCGCCACGATCCGGCGGAACTCGGTCAGCCCGTAGCTCAGCGCCGGGTCCATCTGGAGGATGTCGCGGTCGGGACGCAGCCCGCCGTAGCGGATCAGGTTGCGCGCCTCCTGGAACGACATCAGGTTCTCGCCGGTCGCCAGCGGCCCGGGGTACCGCTCGGCGAGCCGGCGGAGGTCCTCGAAGTCCAGCGGGTCGCCGGCCTCCTCGTACCACCGCAACGGGTAGGCGCTCAGGGCGTCGGCGTAGGCCAGCGCCCGGTCCAGGTCGAACCGCCCGTTGGCGTCCACCGCCAGGTCGCAGCCGTCGGGCAGCACCTCCAGGACGGCCTCGATGCGGCGCACGTCGTCCTCCAGCGGGGCGCCGCCGATCTTCATCTTGACCGTGCGGTAGCCCATGTCGACGTAGGAGAGCATCTCCGCCTGCAGGGCCTCGATGCCGCGCCCGGGGTAGTAGTAGCCGCCCGCGGCGTAGACCCAGACCCGCTCCGCGGGGGTCGCCGGCGTGCGCGGGTCGCGGGCCCGCTCGCTGAGCAGCCGGTTGAGCGGGAGGCCGGCCAGCTTCGCCGCGAGGTCCCACGACGCCATGTCCAGCACCCCCATGGCGACGCCCCGGTCGCCGTGGCCGCCGGGCTTCTCGTTCGTCATCGCCGCGCGCCAGATGAGCTCGGGGTCCAGGTCGCCGTGCTCGCCGACCAGGCTCTCGGGGGCGGCCTCCCGGACCCGCGGGATGATCCGCTCCCGCAGCAGCCCGCCCTGGGCGTACCGCCCGTTGGAGTTGAAGCCGTAGCCGATGACCGGCTCCCCGTCGCGGATCTCGTCGGTGACGAGCGCCAGGACGCTGACGGTCATCTTCGAGAAGTTGATGAACGCGTTGGACATGTCCGCCTCGATGGGGACGGTCTTCTCGCGGATGTCGACGATGCGCACGGGCCCGACCTCTCTGCCGGAGGCACCGTCGGCGGGGGGCGGCCGACGGTGCCTGGACGGTGGCACCCACGATGGCCCCTGGTGGGACGACGGGGTGGCATTCGTTCATTTCGTAATCCGGGCGCGACGACCTCCGGGCCGCATCGGCTGTGGTGCAGGGCACACTGACCGCGTGCGCCGGCCCGACCTCCCGCTGCGACGCCCCGCCAGACCCACCAGCCTGGCGCGCCAGCTGCTCCTCCTGCAGGGCCTGGTCGTCGCCGTCATCGTCCTCACCGCGACGGCCTTCGCCTACGTCAACGCGCACCGGACGGGGGAGGACGACGCCGAGGTGCAGGCCCGGGCGATCGTGGCGGCGCTGGCCAACTCGCCCCTGGTCGTCGAGGCGGTGACCGGTCCCCGGCCGACCGAGGTGCTGCAGCCGTACGTCGAGGCGGTGCGCAGGGACACCGGCACCTCCTTCATCACCGTGTTCGCCCCCGACCGGACGCGCTTCACCCACCCCGATCCCGCGGAGATCGGCCGCTCGTTCATCGGGACCATCGAGCCCGCCCTGGCGGGCCGCACGTTCACCGAGACCTACACGGGCACCCTGGGGCCGTCGGTGCGCGCCACGGGCCCGATCGTCGACCGGGACGGGGAGGTCGTCGCCCTCGTCTCCGCGGGGATCACGCTCGACGCGATCGGGGCGGACCTCGCCCGGTCGATGCCCGGCATCGTCGGCGCCGGGCTGGTCACCCTCGCCGTGGGCAGCACGGGCGGCTGGCTGATCAGCCGGCGGGTCCGGCGGCAGACGCGGGGGCTCGGGGCGCCGGCGCTCGCGCGGATGCTCGACTACTACCAGGCCGTCCTGCACTCCGTCCGCGAGGGCCTGCTGGTCGTGGACGGGAACCGGCGGGTCCAGCTGGTCAACGACGAGGCGCGCCGCCTGCTGTCCCTCGACGCCGAGCCCAGCGGGCGGCACGTCGGCGAGCTGGGGCTCTCCCCCGACCTCACGCGGACGCTGTGCGGGCAGCAGCAGACGGTCGACGAGGTGCACGTGAGCGGGGGCCGGGTGCTGGTGGTCAACCAGGTGCCGGCGCGCGCGTCGGGGCACTCCGGCGGAGCCGTGGTGACCCTCCGGGACCACACCGAGCTCCAGGCCCTCACCGGCGAGCTGGACAGCGTGCGCGCCTTCGCCGAATCCTTGCGGGCGCAGGCGCACGAGGCGGGCAACCGGCTGCACACGACGGTGTCCCTGATCGAGCTGGGCCGGGGGCAGGACGCCGTGGAGTTCGCCACCGCCGAGCTCGCGTCGGCCCAGCGGCTGACCGACCGGGTGGTCGACGCGGTCGAGGAGCCGGTGCTCGCCGCCCTGCTGCTGGGCAAGTCCGCGACGGCGCACGAGCGGGGGGTGTGGCTGGAGATCGACCCGGGCACCGCCGTGTCCGCGACCGGCATCCCCAGCGGCGAGCTCGTGACGATCGTCGGGAACCTGCTCGACAACGCCATCGACGCCGCCCTCGCGGGCGCCCCGCCGCGGGAGGTCCAGTTCGCGGCCTGGGTCGACTCCGACCGCCTCGAGATCCGCGTGGAGGACAGCGGCCCGGGCCTCACCGAGCAGCAGGCCCCCCGGGTGTTCGAGCGGGGGTGGACCACCAAGGACGCCGGCGATCTGCCCGCAGGCGGGCCCGGGCGGGGGCTCGGCCTCGCGCTCGTCGCGCAGGCGGTCCGCCGCAACGGCGGGTCGGTCACCGTGCGGCCGGGGCCCGGTGCGCAGTTCGCGGTGTCGCTGCCCGTCCGCACGGCCGTGGAGACCACCCCGTGATCCGGGTCCTGGTGGTGGAGGACGAGCCGGTCGCCGCCGAGGCGCACCGGACCTACGTCGACCGCACCGCGGGCTTCGCCACCGCCGCGGTCGCCGGCACCGGCGCCGTGGCCCTGGACGCGCTGGCGCGCGTGCCGGTGGAGCTGGTGCTCCTGGACATGAACCTGCCCGACACGCACGGCCTCGAGCTGTGCCGGCGGATCCGGGCCGCCCGCCTCGACGTCGACGTCCTGGCCGTGACCTCGGCCCGGGAGTTGAGCACCGTCCGCGCCGCCGCGGCGCACGGAGTCGTCGGCTACCTGCTCAAGCCCTTCACCTACGCGGCGCTGCGCGACCGGCTGCAGGCGTACGCCGAGTACCGCGACCGGCTGCCCGCGGACGGCGCCGCGGCGGGACAGGAGGACGTCGACCGGGCGCTGGAGGGCCCCCGGCCCCAGCGGCAGGCGTCCCTGCCGAAGGGCATGCACCCCCAGACCCTGGACAACGTGGTGACCGCGCTCCGCGCCGCCGGTGGGCTGTCGGCCGCCGAGGCCGCCGCCGCGACGGGGACGTCGCGGATCACCGCCCGCCGGTACCTCGAGTTCCTCGCCGAGACGGGGCTGGCCACCCGCAGCCCCCGCTACGGGGGCGCGGGGCGGCCCGAGACGGAGTACCGCTGGCGGTGAGACCCCGGGCCGCCGGGTGTGTACAGGGGGCGGTCGGCCCGTGTACGAAATGCACGGAATGTCGCCCAGGTCACACACGAGGGTGCAAGGTCGACGCGTTCGGAGCCGGTCCGCGATCTCGAAGGGTCCCCGCCATGTCCCTGCACCACCTCGACGACTCCCCGCAGTCGCGCTCGGCCCGACCCGTCCGCGGCCGGGTCCCACGGCTGGCCGGCCTGGCCGCCGCCTCCCTGCTCCTCGCCGCGTGCGGCGGGGCCGGAGGCGCAGGAGGCGGCGGCGAGGAGGCCGCCGCGGGCTTCCCGGAGGAGGACATCACCTTCGTCGTCCCCTTCTCGGCCGGCGGCCCGACCGACACGGTGACCCGCCTCATCGCCGAGCCGATGAGCCAGGAGCTCGGCGTGCCGATCGTCGTCCAGAACGTGGAGGGCGCCGGCGGCACCATCGCGGCCGGCGAGGTCGCCGCGGCCAACCCCGACGGCTACACGGTGCTGATGCACCACATCGGCATGTCGACCGCGCCGTCGTTGTACTCCGACTTGCCGTACGCGCCGCTGGAGGACTTCGAGACGGTCGGGCTGGTCACGACGGTGCCGATGACGATCGTCGCCCGCCCGGACTTCGAGCCCCAGACGATGGAGGAGCTGATCACCTACCTGGAGGAGAACGCCGGCAACGTCACGCTCGCCAACGCCGGGGTCGGCGCGGCCTCGCAGCTGTGCGGGCTGCTCCTGCAGGAGGCCCTCGGCGTCGAGCTCACCGAGGTCGCCTACGAGGGCACCGGCCCCGCCCTCACCGACCTCGTCGGCGGCCAGGTCGACCTCATGTGCGACCAGACCACCAACACCACCGGCCAGATCCAGGCCGGGGAGATCAAGGCCTACGCGGTGACGACGCCGGAGCGGGTGGAGAGCCTGCCCGACCTGCCGACCACCGAGGAGGCCGGCCTGCCCGAGCTGCAGGTCGGCGTGTGGCACGGGCTCTACGTCCCGGCCGGCACCCCCGACGAGGTCGTGCAGACCCTGAACGAGGCGCTGCAGGCGGCGCTCGAGGACCAGAACGTGATCGACCAGCTGGCCGACCTCGGATCCGCGCCCGCGACGCCGGACGAGGCGACCCCCGAGGGCCACACCGAGCAGCTCTCCAGCCAGATCGACCTGTGGCAGCCGATCATCGAGGAGGCCGGGGTCGCCGCGGACTGATCCCCGTAGCGACGGGGGGGGGGGGGGGGGGGGGGGGCGGGGCCCCCCCCCCCCCCCCCCCCCCCCCCCCCCCCCCCCCACCACCGTCCCCCCCGACCCCGAGCCAGCCGAGGAGCCATGAAACTGCACGATGCCCGGAAGGACCTCATCGCGGGCGGGGTCTTCACCGGTTTCGGGCTGGCCTTCGCCATCACCTCGGCCACGTACGACATCGGCAGCCCGCTGCGCATGGGACCGGGTTTCTTCCCGCTGGTCCTCGGCGGGGTGCTCGTCGTCCTGGGCATCGCGATCGCCGTCACCGGCTACCTCTCCGGCGAGGGCGGCGACCCGGGCCCCGTCCCCTGGCGGGCGCTGGTGCTGCTGGTCACCGCCCTGCTCTTCTTCGGCTACTTCGTGCGCGCGCTGGGCCTGGTGCCGACGCTGCTGGTGACGGTCACGATGGCCGTGCTGGCCGGCCGGAGCGTCCGGGTCATCCCGGCCCTGGTGATCGCGGTGAGCATCACCGCGGTCTGCGTGCTGATCTTCGTGGTGGCGCTGCAGCTGCGGCTGCCGCTCCTCGGCCCGTGGCTGGGGGGCTGAGGCCTCCATGGGGGTGCTCGAGAGCCTCGCGCTCGGCTTCGAGACGGCGTTCACGCCGGTCAACCTGCTCTTCTGCCTCCTCGGCGTCGCCCTCGGCACCGCGGTCGGCGTCCTGCCCGGCATCGGGCCGACCGCCACGATGGCGCTGCTGCTGCCGATCACCTTCGGCTTCGAGCCGGTCACCGCGCTGATCATGCTGGCGGGCATCTACTACGGCGCCCAGTACGGCGGGTCCACCACCGCCATCCTGATCAACCTGCCCGGCGAGTCGTCGGCCGCCGTGACGGCGATCGACGGCTACTCCATGGCCAAGCAGGGCCGGGCCGGCAAGGCGCTGGCCACGGCGGCCCTCGGCTCGTTCTTCGCCGGCAGCGTGGCCACGCTCATCGTGGCGCTCCTCGCCGCGCCGATCGCCGACATCGCGCTCGAGTTCGGCCCGGCCGAGTTCTTCTCGCTCATCGTGCTCGGCCTCATCGCCTCCATCACGCTGGCCAGCGGCTCGACGCTCAAGGCGCTGGCGATGATCGTCCTCGGGCTCCTGCTCGGCACGGTCGGGCAGGACATCGCCACCGGCGTCCCGCGCTTCACCTTCGGCCAGCGCGAGCTGTTCGGCGGCTTCGAGTTCGTCTCCCTCGCGGTCGGGCTGTTCGGCATCGCCGAGATCCTGCGCAACCTCGAGGGCGACATGACGCGCAGCGTCATGGTCAAGAAGGTCGAGAACCTCTGGCTCTCCAAGGAGGACTTCCGCCGCATCCGGATGCCGGTGCTGCGCGGGACGGCCCTGGGCTCGGCGCTCGGCGTCCTCCCCGGGGCCGGGCACGTCCTCGCCTCGTTCGTCTCCTACTCGATGGAGAAGCGCTCCTCGAAGCGGCCCGAGGAGTTCGGCAAGGGAGCGATCGAGGGCGTCGCCGGGCCGGAGTCGGCGAACAACGCCGCCGCCCAGACGTCGTTCATCCCCCTGCTGACCTTCGGGCTGCCGGCCAACTCGATCATGGCGCTGCTGATCGGCGCGCTGATCATCCAGGGCATCGTCCCGGGCCCGAACGTCATCGTCGACGAGCCCGCGCTCTTCTGGGGGCTGATCGTCTCGTTCTGGATCGGCAACCTGTTCCTGGTGCTGCTGAACCTGCCGCTGATCGGGCTGTGGGTGAAGATGCTCACGATCCCGTACCGGTGGCTGTTCCCGGCGATCGTCGCCTTCGCCTGCATCGGCACCTACGCGATCAGCCTCAACGCCTACGACGTCTACGCCATCGCCTTCTTCGCGCTCCTCGGCTACGGGCTCATCAAGCTGGGGTGCGAGCCGGCGCCGCTGCTGCTGGGCTTCGTGCTGGGGCCGCTGCTGGAGCGGTTCCTGCGCCGCGCGCTCACCATCTCCCAGGGCGACGCGACCGTCTTCCTCACCCGCCCGATCTCGCTGGCCCTCCTCGTCCTGGCGGCGCTGGCCCTGCTCATCGCGGTGCTCCCGTCGGTCCGCCGCAAGCGCGAGGCCGTGTTCGAGGAGGAGGAGGTCTGACGCACCGCGTCGACCGGCGCGGCCCTCAGGTGGTCAGCGCCAGCCAGATCGGCAGGGTGAGGAGCGCGGCCGTCGTCGCCGCCGACACCTGGGCGGCGACGAACGCGCCGTTGCCGTCCATGCGTGCGGCCAGCACGTACGACGCGGTGGCCGGGGGGACGGCGGCGAGCGCGAGGACGACGAAGCGCTGGTCCCCGTCCACGCCGAGCAGGGCGCACAGGCCCAGCGCCACCGCGGGGACGGCGAGGAGCTTCACCGCCCCGAGGTAGCCGGCCATGAACCGCTGCCCGCGCGGCAGGCCGCCCAGGCGCAGGGCCGCCCCCACCGCGAGCAGCCCCAGCGGCACGGCGGCGGCGGCCAGCCGGGAGAGCGTCGCGTCCACCGGCGAGGGGAGCGCGAGCCCCAGGAGGTTGCCGCCCAGCCCGGCGACCGTGGCCAGGATCAGCGGGTTGCGGCCGACGGCCGCGAGGACGCGCACCACCCCACCGGTCGTGCCCCCGGGGGCGCTGCGGGCCAGGGCCGTGACCGCGAGGACGTTGACCAGCGGCACGGTGACGCCGAGGAGCACGCCCATGAGGGCGAGCGCGGCGACCCCCAGGTCCTCGACCAGCGCGAGGGCGATGAAGGTGTTGAACCGGAAGGCCGTCTGCCACCCCGAGGCCGCCGTCATGCGGTCGACGCCCGGGAGCCACCGGACCACCGCCCCGAGCAGGGCACCCACCCCCAGGGCGCCCACCGCGGCGAGCAGCGCTCCGCCGGAGCCGGCCGCGGCCAGGTCCGCCGACAGCGTGGTGCGGAAGAGCAGCACCGGGAAGAGCACGAAGTAGACCAGGCGCTCCAGGTCGACCCAGAAGCCCGGTGACCGCCAGGCGTAGCGGCGCAGGAGCACGCCGATGAGGAGGAGGGCGAACTCCGGGAGGACGAGCGCGGCCGCGTTCACCGGGCCGTCACCCGTACGCGTCGAACGCGAGGTAGACCGCCAGCCCTACACCGGCGAGGGCGATGACCCGCCGCAGCGCCGTCTGGGGAGCCACCCGGACGATGCGCGGGCCGAGGAGCGCGCCGAGGAACAGCCCGAGGGCCAGCGGCAGGGCGGCCGACCAGACGACCGTGGCGAAGACCGCGAAGCCGATCGCGGCGACGGTGTTGGCCACGCCGAGCACGACGTTGC
The DNA here is from genome assembly GCF_054050895.1 of Blastococcus sp. SYSU DS0669. Taxonomy (NCBI): domain Bacteria; kingdom Bacillati; phylum Actinomycetota; class Actinomycetes; order Geodermatophilales; family Geodermatophilaceae; genus Blastococcus; species Blastococcus sp. SYSU DS0669. The sequence continues at coordinate 17,806 of NZ_JBJHAE010000015.1, forward strand.
GCATGGCGTTGCTGCGGGGGAGGCCCTCCCCGGTGGTGAGCAGGAAGGTGGCCAACATCAGCACGCCGGCGGCGGCACCGAAGTAGCCGCCGTAGACGGAGATGACGAGGACGGCGACCGGCAGCCACCACTGGTCGGGGCGGCCGGCGCGCGCCGCGGCGCCCTCGGCCGCGAGCTCCCGGGGGGAGCGCTGGACCAGGATGGCGATCGACGCCGCGCCGATGAGCCACGGCACGACCTTCTCGAAGCCGCCCGCCGGGGTGAGCAGCAGGAGCAGCGCGCCGACGGCTCCGCCGACCAGCCCGGCGACCATCAGCGGGACCAGCCGCCGCCCCTGGCCCGCCAGCTCCGGGCGGGACGCGCTCACCGTGCCCACGCCCACCACGACCAGGGCGGCGGTGTTGGTGACGTTGGCCGTCACCGGGGGCAGGCCCACGGCCAGCAGGGCCGGGTAGCTGATCAGCGAGGCCAGCCCGGCGATGCTGCCGGTGAGCCCCGCCCCGACGCCGGCGAGCACCAGGAACACGAACTCCCAGGCGCTCACCGTCGCTGCTCCGCAGGGGAACCCGAGGCTTCGGCGCTCATCCGGTCACCACCACCACGATCGCCACCAGCCCCAGCACGACGATCGCCGTCCGCAGCACGGCGGAAGGCAGCCGCCGGCCGTAGCGGGAGCTGACCGCGGCGCCGAGCAGCGACCCCACGGACAGCAGCGCGGCGGCCGACCAGACGATGCGGTCGGGCGCGACGACGACGTAGGCGCCGGCGGCGACGGCGTTGACCGCCAGCGTGAGCACGTTCTTGAGGGCGTTGAGGCGCTGCAGCGGCTCGCGCAGCAGCAGCCCGAAGATGCCGATCTGCAGCACGCCCTGGCTGGCGGCGAAGTAGCCGCCGTAGGTGCCGGTGAAGTAGGCGCCGGCGAAGCAGGCGGCCAGCCGCCCGCCCCTGACCGGCGGCGCCGTGCCGTCCTCCGGCCGGGCGGGGAGCCGGCGCTGGACCCGCGGCCCGAGCACCACCAGGACCACGGCGAGCCCGATGAGGGCCGGCACGATCGCCTCGAACGCCGCGGCCGGCAGGGTGAGCAGCAGGAAGGCCCCGGTGAGCGCGCCCAGGACGGAGGCGGGCAGGAGGCTCAGCAGCAGCCGTCGCTGGCCGCGGAGCTCGCGGCGGTAGCCGATGGATCCGCTGAGGTTGCCGGCGACCAGGCCGAGGGAGTTGGTGATGGTGGCCGGCACCGGGGGGAGCCCCACCGCCAGGAGCACCGGGAAGCTGACGAGGGTGCCGGAGCCGACGACGGCGTTGATGCCACCGGCCGCGAAGCCGGCCGCGGCCACCGCGAGCATCTCCCACCCGCTCATCTGGTCATCGCCGGGAAGGGTCGCACGACACCGCCCGGGGCCGCCGCTGCGGGACTGTGTCGGACGGCTCACACCCGGTGGCCTGCCCCGCTGCGGTCGCCGTCGGGCCCGAACCTCGGTAGGCAGGACGCATGACCGTCCTCGGGTTCCACAACTCGCACGAGCAGGTCCACCCCGCGGCGCTGCTGGACGACGTCCGGCACGCCGAGGAGGTCGGCTTCACCGCCGCCATGTGCTCCGACCACCTCACCCCCTGGAACCCGCGGCAAGGGGAGTCGGCGTTCGCGTGGTCGTGGCTCGGGGCCGCGATGGCGACCACGTCGCTGCCGTTCGGGGCGGTGAACGCGCCCGGGCAGCGCTACCACCCGGTGATCGTCGCCCAGGCGATCGCCACCCTGGGCGCGATGTTCCCCGGCCGGTTCTGGGTGGCGCTGGGCAGCGGCGAGGCGATGAACGAGCACGTCACCGGCGACGCGTGGCCGCGCAAGGACGTCCGGGACGCGCGGCTGCGGGAGTGCGTCGAGGTCATCCGCGCCCTGCTCGCGGGGGAGGAGGTGAGCCACGACGGGCTGGTCACCGTGGACCGCGCGAAGCTCTACACGCTGGCCGATCCCCAGCCGGCCCTGATCTGCCCCGCGGTCAGCGTGGCCACCGCCCGCAACGGCGCCGACTGGGCCGACGGGCTGGTCACCATCAACCAGCCGCACGAGAAGCTGCGCGAGATGGTCGCCGCCTACCGGGACGCCGGCGGGCAGGGGACCCTCGCCCTCCAGGTGCACGTGTCCTGGGACCCCGACCCCGACCGCGCGGTGGCGGTCGCGCACGACCAGTGGCGCAGCAACGTCTTCCCGCCGCCGCTGTGCTGGGACCTCGACAGCCCGGAGGCCTTCGAGCAGGCCAGCGCGCACGTGACGCCGCAGGACATGCACGGCCCGGTCCGGATCTCGGCCGACCTCGGGCAGCACGCGGCCTGGATCGCCGAGTACCTGGAGCTCGGCTTCGACCAAGTGTACCTGCACCACGTCGGCCAGGAGCAGCGCCCGTTCCTCGACGCCTTCGGCGAACGGGTGCTCCCGCAGTTCGACCTCGAGCGACCCCGGCCGGTGGCCGCCATCGACCCGCCCGGCCCGGCCGAGAACCGCCGTCCGCACGTCGCCCCGGTGCCCGCGCCGTGAGGATCACCGACACGTCCGACCTCTGGTGGAAGAACGCCGTCGTCTACTGCCTGGACGTCGAGACCTTCATGGACTGGAACGGCGACGGCGTCGGCGACCTGCAGGGCCTGGCGCAGCGGCTGGACCACCTCGCCGACCTCGGCGTCACCTGCCTGTGGCTGATGCCCTTCTACCCGACGGCCGGGCGGGACGACGGCTACGACATCACCGACTACTACGGCGTGGACCCGCGGCTGGGCGACTTCGGCGACCTCGTCGAAGTGGTCCGGACGGCGAACGACCGCGGGATGAGGGTGATCGCCGACCTCGTGGTCAACCACACCTCCGACCAGCACCCGTGGTTCCGGTCGGCGAAGGAGAGCAAGGACTCCCCGTACCGCGACTTCTACGTCTGGCGCGCGGACGAGCCGCCGGACACCAGCGACCAGGTGGTCTTCCCCGACGCCGAGGGCGGCATCTGGACGCACAGCCCGGAGACCGGCGAGTGGTACCTGCACCGCTTCTACTCCGAGCAGCCCGACCTGAACGTCGCCAACCCGAAGGTCCGGGACGAGATCGCGAAGATCATGGGTTTCTGGCTGCAGCTGGGGCTCTCGGGCTTCCGGGTCGACGCCGTGCCCTTCCTGCTGGAGACCGCCGGGATGGACGAGGAGACGGCGGCGCGGTTCCCCGACCCGCACGAGTACCTGCGCGCCCTGCGCGCCTTCCTCGGCCGACGGACCGGTTCCGGTGTGCTGCTGGGCGAGGTCAACCTGCCTTTCGAGCAGCAGGTGGACTTCTTCGGCGGCGGGGACGGTGACGAGCTGACCATGCAGTTCGACTTCAACACCATGCAGCGCACCTACCTGTCGCTGGCCCGCGGCGACGCGGGGCCGCTCGCCGCCTCGCTGGCTGCCCGCCCGGAGATCTCCTCCGACAGCCAGTGGGGGACGTTCGTCCGCAACCACGACGAGCTGACCCTGGACAAGCTCTCCGACGACGAGCGCGCGGAGGTCTTCGCCGCCTTCGGCCCCGAGCCGGAGATGCAGGTCTACGACCGGGGCCTGATCCGGCGGCTGCCCCCGATGCTGTCGGGCGACCCGCGCCGGGTGCGGATGGTCTACAGCTTGCTGTTCGCCCTGCCGGGCACGCCGGTGCTCTTCTACGGCGAGGAGATCGGCATGGGGGAGGACCTCTCGGCCGGCAGCCGGCTGTCGGTGCGCACCCCGATGCAGTGGACCGGCGGCGCCAACGGCGGGTTCTCCCGCGCTCCGGCCGACCAGCTGACCCGGCCGGTCGTCGACGGTGGCTTCGGGCCCGAGTTCGTCAACGTCGCCGACCAGCGCCGTGACCCGGAGTCGCTGCTGTCGTTCATGAAGCTGCTGATCCGGCGCTACCGCGAATCGCCGGAGCTCGGCTGGGGGGAGTTCGCCGTCCTGGAGCAGCCGCACGCCGCGGTGCTGGCCCTCATGTGCACCTGGGACGACGCGGCGCTGGTCACCCTGCACAACCTCGGGCCGGAGCCGCGGACGGTGCCGCTCACCGTGCCCGGGTGCGGCAGCGGGCACCGCCTGCAGGACCTGCTCATGTCCTGCACCACCGACCTGGGCGACGACGGCGCCGCGGAACTGGCGCTCGAGGGCTTCGGCTACCGCTGGCTGCGCGTGGTCGGGGAGGACAGCCGGCGGCTGCTCTGAGCGCGGCGGTGGCTGGCTGCGGCCGGCCGGTTACCCGCTGACCTGCGATCCGGCATCCCGGGGGCGTGAGTGATGGCCCACGTGGCCGGCGCGGGGTGTCCTGCACCGCGTGGGGGACGGCTGTGCCTAGCGTGGCCGGTGAGGTGAGTGCGATGAGCGAACGAGACCAGACCATGTCCCTGCCCGCGACCGGGCCCGACGGCTCCGGGGCCCCGACCGGTGGCGGCACGTCGGCCGGGGCGACGCCGACCGGGGCGCCGGTGCCGCCCCCGCCGGAGCCGACCCCGGTCCCCGCCGGGGAGGCGCCACCCGCCGGGCACGCCACTGCGCCGGTGGGCGTCCGCCCGGCCCCCCGGAAGCCGCGGCGCGGCCCCATGACCGTGATGGGCCCCTGGGCGCCCGTGGCCGGCGGCCTCATCGGGCTGCTCCTCGGCCTGGTCGCCGTCCTGCTGCTCGCCGGCTCGGCGGAGACCTTCGACGACCGGCTCTCGCTGACCTTCGCCGTCCTGGGGCTCGGCCTGCTGGGGGCCGCCGGAGTGCTGCTCGCCGACGAGGTGCGCATCGTGCGCCAGCGCTCGCGGGAGGCCGGTGTGCGCCCGCAGTGGGTGGAGGCGACGGCGGGGCTGGTGAACGGGCTGACCCCGGCCCGCCTGCTGCTGCTGGTCAGCGCCTTCGTGCTGTTCCTGTCGGCCTACGTCGCCCGCTGAGCTGAGCGGCCGGGCGCCGATCGTGGTCACCGCGCTGCCGTGACCACGATCGGCGCCCCGGTGGGCGCCGGGTGGGCCTTGCCCTCAGGGCTTGACGGCGAGGACCGGGCGGTCGGCGTCGAGGAGGATCCGCTGGGCGCTGCTGCCCATGAGCAGCTTGCCGACGGGGGAGCGCTTGCGGAGCCCGATGACGATGACCGAGGCGTCGACCTCCCGGGCCACCCGCAGCACCTCGTCGGCCACCTCGCCCTCGCGGGTCACCTGCCGGACCTCGACCGCGACGCCGGCCTTCTCGGCCTGGGCGGTGATGTCGCGGACGGTGTCCTCGTCGGCGACCTCCACGCTGACCGGGGCGCCCCCGCGCGAGGAGTTGAGCACGAGGAGCCCCTCGCCGCGGCGCGCCGCCTCGGCGATCCCGGCATCGAGAGCCGCGCGGGCCTCCGGGGTGGGGACGAATCCGACGAGGACGGTCATACGGGCTCCTTGGCGCGATGGTCGGAGGTCTCCGCCCGCCGGCGCCGGAGCAGCCGGGAGAGCAGGGGACCGATGACGACGAGGGCGAATACCGCCAGCAGTGTCCCCGAGATCGGCCGGGTGAGGAAACCGGTGGGGTCGCCCTCGAAGATCAGCAGCGACCGGCGCAGGTTGCTCTCCAGCAGCGACCCGAGCACGAAGGCCAGCACGAGCGGCCCCGGGTCGAAGCCCAGCTTCTTCATCAGGTAGCCCAGGGCGCCGAAGACGATGACCAGGCCGATGTCGAAGACGCTGTTGCGCACCGTGTAGACGCCGATCAGCGTGATCATCACCGTGATGGGCGCCAGCACCGTCGCGCGGACCCGCAGGATGCGGACGAACAGGCCCACCAGCGGGATGCTCATGATCAGCAGCAGGATGTTGCCGATGTACATCGAGTTGACGACGCCCCAGAACAGCTCGGGGTCGTCCTGGACCAGCCGCGGCCCGGGGGTGACCCCCTGGATCAGGAGCGCGCCGAAGATGACCGCCATCGTCGCGTTCGCCGGGATGCCCAGGGTGAGCAGCGGGATGAAGGACGACGTCGCCGCGGCGTTGTTGGCCGACTCCGGGGCGGCGACGCCCTCCACCGCGCCCTTGCCGAAGCGCTCGGGGGTCTTGGAGCGGCGCTTCTCCAGCGAGTAGGCGGCCAGGGACGAGAGCGTCGCCCCGCCGCCGGGGAGGATGCCCAGGAAGAACCCGAGCACCGAGCCGCGGCCGATGGCGCCGGAGGACTGGCGCAGGTCCTTGCGGGAGGGCCACACGTTGGCCACGGTGGAGGGCGCGCGCACCGCGTGGTGCCGCTCCTCGAGGGCGTACAGGATCTCGCCGAGCCCGAACAGGCCCATCGCGATCGGCACGAAGTCCAGCCCGTCGGCGAGGTTCAGGTTGTCGAACGTGAAGCGCTCCGCGCCGGTGAAGCTGTCCCGGCCGACGGTCGCCAGCAGCAGCCCGGCGGCGGCGGCGATCAGCGCCTTGATCCGGTCGCCGCTGCTGATGGTGGAGACCAGCAGGATGCCGAGCAGCGCGAGGGCGGTGTACTCGGGCGGGCCGAAGTCCAGGGCGAAGCCGGCGACGAGCGGCGCGACGAAGGACAGCGCCACGATCGAGATGGTGCCGCCGACGAACGAGCCGATGGCGGCGATGCCCAGCGCGGTCCCGGCCTTGCCCTGCTTGGCCAAGGCGTAGCCGTCGAAGACGGTCACCACGGTCGACGCCTCGCCGGGCAGGCGCAGGAGCACCGACGTGATCGTCCCGCCGTACTGGGCGCCGTAGAAGATGCCGGCCAGCATGATGATCGCCGTCACCGTGTCGATGCCGATGGTCAGCGGCAGGAGGATCGCGATCGTCGCCGCGGGCCCGAGCCCGGGGAGGACACCGACCAGCATGCCGATGACGACGCCGATGAGGCAGTACAGCAGGTTCGTGGGCTCGAGGACGACGGTGAAGCCGTCCAGCACCGGGGCCAGATCCACCGGGAACTCCCTAGAACAGGTGCGGGATCGGGACCGAGAGGGCCACGACGAAGATCAGGTAGAAGGCGACGACCACGGCCAGGCTCAGCACGACCGACAGCCGCCAGCTCTCGCGACCGAGGAAGCGCAGCCAGACGAACACCAGCGCGGTGGCCGGGATCTCGAAGCCGATGACGCCGATCGCCGCGACGAAGCCGACCATCGTGGCGATGCCGGCCACGACGAGCCAGCTGGCGCGGGTGAACTTCTCCGCGTCGGCCGTCCGGCGGGCCAGCGGCAGCAGCGCCAGGCCCAGGCCGGTCAGCACGACACCGATGAGGAAGGGCCAGGTGCCCCCGGCGGGGGCCGATGCGCTGCCGACGCCCTGGCCGAACGACCCGACCACCGTGGCGATGCCCAGGCACACCACGACGAGCGCGATGACCACGTTCGCCACCGGACCGGCCGGCTCCGGGCGCTCCTCGGCGGTGAGCTCCGCGGCGAGGTCGTCGGCGTCGGCGATCGTCGGGTCGTCGTGCAGCCGTTCGACGAGGTCCGCCGGGCCGGTCCCGGCGGCCGGGTGGCCGCCGGGACCGGTGGGGCGCTGCGCCCCGCCGGGGGCAGAGGTCACTGCTCTCCGCCGAGGTCGATGTCGTACTCCTCGACCACGCTGCGGTACTGCTCCAGGTTGTCCGTCCACCGCTGCTGCAGCTCCTCGCCGTCGATCTCGTTCGGCGTCAGCAGGTTGTTCTCGTTGAACTCCTGGTAGGAGTCGGTCTCGAACGCCGCCCGCGCTGCCTCGCGCAGCTGCTCGATGATCTCGTCCGGGGTGCCCTCCGGCGCCACCAGGGCGCGGGACTGCTGCACCGGGACGTCGTAGCCGGCCTCGATTGCGGTCGGGGTGTCCGGCAGGAAGGACGGGCGCTCCTCGGCGAAGGTCACGATCGGGGTCAGCTCGCCACCCTCGATCCGCTCGATCGCCTCGCCGAGCTGGATGGAGCCGACGTCGACCTGCCCGCCCAGGACGGCGGTGAGCGTCGGCGAACCGCCGTCGAACGGGACGGCGGTGGCCTCGATGCCGGCCTGGTTGAACAGCAGCTCCTGCGACAGCTGGCTGCCGGTGCCGACCCCGGTGGTGCCGAAGGTGACCGGCCGGCCGGCGGCGGCGAGGTCCTCGACGGTGCTGAAGCCCGAGCCCGCCGCGGTGACGAGCACGTAGTCGTCGAGCGAGATGCCCGTGACGACCTCGTAGTCGTTGACGTCGACGGCCTCGTCCTCGGGGACGGCCAGCGGGGTGATGTACCCCAGGCTGCCGTTGAAGATCATCAGCGTCTGGCCGTCGGGTGCCTCCCCGGCCAGCTGCTGGGCCGCGAGCGCGCCGTTGGCGCCGGGGCGGTTCTCCACGGTGACCGCGACGCCGAGCTCGTCGGACATGCCCTCGGCGACGGCCCGCCCGATCAGGTCGGTGCTGCCACCCGGGTCCTGGCCCACCAGGATCGTGATCGGACCGTCGGGGAAGGACTCCGCGTCAGCGGTCTCGCCGCCGCCGAGGTTGCCGCCGCAGGCGGTCAGGGCGAGGGCTGCAGCCACGCCGAGACCCGCCGCGGTCCGGCGGCGAACCCGGTTCATCTGGGTCATCTGTGTCTCCTCGTCGAGAGCCCGGTCGGAGGGTTCCGACGCTGTGAGGGCGGTCACTGGTGCGGCGACTGTATGGGCGGCTTTTCATGCCTGTCCAAAACCGATGCTGCATTGATTGATACCTTGCCGGTATGGCGTTCACCTTGGAGCAGCTCCGCGGTTTCGTCGCCGTCGCCGACGAGCTGCACTTCGGTCGCGCGGCGGCCAGGCTGAAGATGACCCAGCCGCCGCTGAGCCGGCAGATCCAGAAGCTGGAGCGGGCCGTGGGCGCCCAGCTGCTGGAGCGGGACAACCGCCGGGTCACCCTGACGGCCGCGGGCGAGGTCTTCCTGACCGAGGCGCGGCGGCTGCTGGCGCTGGCCGACACGGCGCCCGAGGTCGCCCGCCGCGTCTCCTCGGGCTCCAGCGGCATCGTGCGGATCGGCTTCACGGCCGCCTCCACCTACGGCATCCTCGGCGGGCTCCTCAACGACCTGGCGCGCGAGCTGCCCGACGTCGACGTCGACCTCGCCGAGATGGTGACCCGCGAGCAGGTCGCCGGGCTGCTGGACGAGGAGATCGACCTGGGGCTGGCCCGTCCGCCCTTCGACGCGGAGAGCTTCGGCTCCCGGCTGCTGCACCGCGAGCCGATGCTCGTGGCCGCCCGCACCGGTCACCGGCTGCTGGAGCTGGGGCGCCCGGTGACCGCCGCCGACATCGGCGCGGAGCCGGTGGTCATGCACTCGCCCACGCGGGCCCGGTACTTCTACGACCTCGTGGTCGGCGTCGTGCCGGTGGCCTCGGAGAACGCCGTGCACGTCGTGAGCCAGGTGCTGACGATGCTCTGGCTGGTCGCCGCCGGGCGCGGCATCGCCTTCGTGCCGGCGTCGGCGGCGCGGTTGTCGATCGACGGGGTGGGCTTCGTGCGGCTGGAGACGCCGGTGCCCGAGCCGGTGGAGCTGCACCTCCTCTGGGCGCGGCAGTCGAAGAACCCGGCGCTGCGCCGGGTCCTCGACGTCCTCACGCGGCACACGGTCCGGGGGTGACGGCGACCGTCGATGCACGGGAGGCATCGAGCGATGCGAAACCGCTCTTGGACATGCATCGTCATCCGTTCCTACCGTGACGTCGACCACCGCCGCACAGCGCTCCGAGCGCCGAGGGCGGACCCGTCGGACCCGAGGAACCACCCGTGACGCTGCTGCCCCCGGACGCTCTCGCTGACCGGTTGAAGTCCGGCCTGCTCTCCTTCCCGGTGACCCACTTCGACGCCGACCTGCAGTTCGACGAGGCGCGGTACCGCGCCCACCTGGCGTGGCAGGCGAGTTTCGACGTGGCCGGCCTGTTCGCGGCCGGAGGCACCGGCGAGGGGTTCTCGCTGACCTCCGAGGAGATGGACCGGGTGGTGCGCGTCGCGGTCGACGAGGTCGCCGGTGCGGTCCCGGTCATCGCCCCGGCCACCGGCGGGACGGCGGTGTCGGTGGCCCAGGCCCGCGCGGCGGAGGCCGCCGGCGCCTCCGGCCTGCTGCTCTTCCCGCCGTACCTGACCGAGGCCAGCCAGCGCGGGCTCGTCGAGCATATCAGCGCCGTCTGCCGGGCCACCGAGCTCGGGGTGATCGTCTACAGCCGGGCCAACGCCGTGCTCAGCGACGTCACCGTCGCCGAGGTGGCCGAGCGCAACCCCAACCTGATCGGGCTCAAGGACGGCATCGGCGACATCGAGCAGATGACCCGCACCTACGCCCGTGTGGGCGACCGGCTGATCTACGTCGGCGGGCTGCCCACGGCCGAGACCTTCGCCCTGCCGCTGCTGGAGCTGGGCGTGACCACGTACTCATCGGCGTTGTACAACTTCCTGCCCGAGTTCGCGCTGAAGTTCTACGCCGCCGTGCGCGCCCAGGACCGCGCCGCCGTCTACGCCATGCTGAACGACTTCGTGCTGCCCTACATCGACATCCGCGACCGCACGAAGGGCTACGCGGTCTCCATCGTCAAGGCCGGGCTGACCGCGGTCGGCCGGGACGGCGGCCGGGTCCGCCCGCCGCTCACCGACCTGACCGAGGCGGAGCTCGCCGAGCTGACGGCGCTCGTCTCCAAAGTCTCCTGAGACCACGGACGAGGCAGGAGGAGGACCGATGACCGATCGCACACCGACGGTGGCCGCCGTCGAGGTGGTCCCCGTCGCAGGGCACGACAGCATGCTGCTCAACCTCAGCGGCGCGCACGGCCCGTTCTTCACCCGCAACATCGCCATCGTCACCGACAGCGAGGGCCGGACGGGCGTCGGCGAGGTGCCCGGCGGTGCGGCGATCCAGCGCACCATCGAGGACGCCGCAGCCCTGCTGGTGGGGCAGCCGGTCGCGACCTACGGGCGCCTCCTCCGGGAGGTCGCGGCCACCTTCGCCGACCGCGACGCCGGTGGCCGGGGCCTGCAGACCTTCGACCTGCGGACGACGATCCACGCCGTCACCGCGCTGGAGTCGGCGCTCCTGGACCTGCTGGGCCAGCACCTCGGGGTGCCGGTCGCCGAGCTGCTGGGGGAGGGGCAGCAGCGCGACTCCGTCCCGATGCTCGGCTACCTCTTCTACGTCGGTGACCGCACCGCGACCGACCTGCCGTACCTGGCCGAGGTCGACCCGGCCGACGACTGGGCGAAGCTGCGGCGTGAGCCGGCGCTCACCCCCGAGGCGGTGGTGGCCCTGGCCGAGGCCGCGCAGGCCCGGTACGGGTTCGGAGACTTCAAGCTCAAGGGTGGCGTGCTCCCGGGGGAGGAGGAGGTCGCCGCGGTCCGCGCGCTGGCCGAGCGGTTCCCCGACGCCCGCATCACCCTCGACCCGAACGGCGGCTGGCTGCTCGCCGACGCCGTCCGGCTGTGCCGCGACCTGCACGGCGTGCTGGCCTACGCCGAGGACCCGTGCGGCGCCGAGGGCGGCTTCTCGGGTCGCGAGGTGATGGCCGAGTTCCGCCGCGCCACGGGGCTGCCCACGGCGACCAACATGATCGCCACGGACTGGCGGCAGATGGCGCACGCCGTGCGGACCAACGCCGTCGACATCCCGCTGGCCGACCCGCACTTCTGGACGATGCGCGGCTCGGTGCGGGTCGCGCAGCTCTGCAGCGACTTCGGGCTGACCTGGGGCTCCCACTCCAACAACCACTTCGACGTCTCGCTGGCGATGTTCACCCACGTCGGCGCCGCCGCGCCGGGGGAGATCACCGCGCTGGACACCCACTGGATCTGGCAGGACGGGCAGGGGCTCACCCGCGAGCCGCTGCAGATCCGCGACGGCGCCATCGAGGTGCCCACCGCCCCGGGTCTCGGCGTCGAGCTGGACCGCGAGGCGCTCGAGGCCGCGCACCAGCTGTACCTCGAGCACGGGCTCGGGGCCCGTGACGACGCCGTCGCCATGCAGTACCTCGTCCCCGGCTGGGCGTTCGACCCCAAGCGCCCCTGCCTCGTCCGCTGACCGCTCCGGAGGAACCCGTGACCAGCACCGTGCCCGTCCTGCGACCCAGCAGCGCACCGGCGGTCCTCGACCGCATCGAGTCGGTCGCGCTCTCCTCGGTCACGCTGCCGCTGGCGACGGCGATCAGCGACGCCAAGGTCTTCACCGGCCGGCAGCGCGCGATGACCGAGGTCGTCTTCCTCTTCGCGGAGATCCGCACCGAGGCCGGTCTCGAGGGGATCGGGTTCAGCTACTCCAAGCGCGCGGGCGGACCGGCCCAGTTCGCGCACGCCCGCGAGATCGCCCCCGACCTGATCGGGGAGGACCCCAGCGACATCGCCCGGCTCTGGACCAAGCTGGTCTGGGCGGGCGCCTCGGTGGGCCGCAGCGGCGCCTCCACGCAGGCGATCGCGGCGATCGACGTCGCGCTGTGGGACCTCAAGGCCAAGCGGGCCGGGTTGCCGCTGGCCAAGCTGCTGGGCGCCCACCGGGACTCGGTGCGCTGCTACAACACCTCCGGGGGCTTCCTGCACGAGTCGGTCGAGCAGGTCAAGGACAACGCCACCCGGACGCTGGAGAGCGGCGTCGGCGGGATCAAGATCAAGGTCGGGCTGCCGGACTCGGCGGAGGACCTGCGCCGGGTCCGCGCCGTCCGTGAGCACCTCGGCGACGGGGTGCCGTTCATGGTCGACGCCAACCAGCAGTGGGACCGGCCCACCGCGATGCGCGTGAGCCGGCGCCTCGAGGAGTTCGACCTCGTGTGGATCGAGGAGCCGCTGGACGCCTACGACGCCGAGGGGCACGCCCAGCTGGCCCGCTCGCTGGACACCGCGATCGCCACGGGGGAGATGCTCACCAGCGTCGCCGAGCACCGGGAGCTGATCCGGCAGGGGGCGGTCGACGTCCTGCAGCCCGACGCGCCGCGGATCGGGGGGATCACCCAGTTCCTCAAGCTGGCCGCCCTCGCCGACGACGCGAACCTGCAGATCGCCCCGCACTTCGCCATGGAGATCCACGCCCACCTCGCCGCGGCCTACCCGCACGAGCCGTGGGTCGAGCACTTCGACTGGCTGCACCCGCTGTTCCACGAGCGCCTGGAGATCCGCGACGGCCGGATGCACATCTCCGACCGCCCCGGGCTGGGCATCACGCTCACCGACCAGGCCCGCGCCTGGACCGTCGAGCGCGTCGTCGTCGACGCGCCCCGCTGACCTGCCCCTCAGGAGGAACCCATGCCCGCTGACGTCGTCAGCACCGACCCCCGCACCGGCGAGGCCGTCGAGGTGGTCGCGCAGGAGACCACCTCGGCCGAGGTGGACCGCCTCTGCGCGGCGGCGCTGGCCGCCGCGCCCGCGCTGGACGACCTCGGCCGGGCCGGCCGCGCCGCCCTGCTGCGCGACCTGGCCGGCGCGCTGGAGGCCCGGCGGGAGGACGTCGTCGCCGTCGCCGACCGCGAGACCGCCCTCGGGACGACCCGGCTGAACGGTGAGCTCACCCGGACCTGCTACCAGCTGCGGCTGTTCGCGGAGGTGCTGGAGGAGGGCAGCTACCTGGAGGCCGCCATCGACCACGCCGGCGACAGCCCGATGGGCCCGCGGCCGGACCTGCGACGGATGCTCGTCCCGATCGGCCCGGTCGCCGTCTTCGGCGCCAGCAACTTCCCGCTCGCCTTCTCCGTGCCCGGCGGCGACACCGCGTCGGCGCTGGCCGCGGGCTGCCCCGTGGTGGTCAAGGCGCACGGCTCCCACCCGGCGACGTCGCAGCTGGTGTTCGAGGTGCTGGCCGAGGCCGCGGCCGAGGCCGGTGCCCCCGACGGCACCCTCGGCATCGTGCACGGGCTGCAGGCCGGCGCCGACCTCGTCGCCCACCCCGCGATCCGCGCCGTCGGCTTCACCGGATCGGTCAACGGCGGGCGCGCGCTGCTGGAGATCATCGAGCGGCGTCCCGACCCCGTCCCCTTCTTCGGGGAGCTGTCCAGCCTCAACCCGCTGGTCGTCACCCCGCAGGCCGCCGGTGAGCGCGGCGAGACGATCGGCCGCGAGCTGGTCGGCTCCGTGACCCTGGGCGGTGGTCAGTTCTGCACCAAGCCGGGCCTGGCCTTCGTGCCCTCCGGCCCCGAGGGCGACCGCGTGGTCGGGGCGATGGCCGAGGCGGTGCGGGCCGCGGCCGCGCCCGTGCTGCTCAACGAGGGCATCGCCGCCTCCTACGGCCGCATCTCCGACGGCCTGGCGGCCGCACCGGGCGTCGAGGAGGTCGCCCGCGGGGAGCAGCCGTCGGGTGCGGGGTTCGCGGCGACCCCGCGGCTGCTCACCACGTCGGCGCGCGAGCTGCCGGCCGAGGTCACCGAGGAGTGCTTCGGCCCGGTCAGCGTGGTGGCCCGCTACGACGGCGAGGACGAGCTCTTCGCCGCGTTCGACGCCCTGCCGTCCTCGCTCACGGCCACGGTGCTGCGCGGCGAGGGCGAGACCGACCTGCCGCTGGCGGTGTCCCAGCAGTTGCGCACCCGGGCCGGCCGCATCGTCTACGACGCCTACCCGACCGGGGTCGCCGTCTCCTGGGCGCAGCACCACGGTGGGCCGTGGCCGTCGACGAACTCGCAGCACACCTCGGTGGGGACCTCGGCGATCCGCCGCTTCCTGCGCCCGGTGACGTGGCAGGGGGCCCCGGCGGAGGTCCTGCCCGAGGAGCTGACCGACGGCTACGACCGCATCCCGCGACGGGTCGACGGGACGCTGCAGCTGCCCCGTGGCTGAACGGGTCGCGCTGGTCTCCTCCGAGCGGGGGCTGCGGGTGGACCCGGACCTGCCGCTCGCCGCCGCGGCGTTGGCGGACGCCGGGTACCAGGTGGACCTCCTCCGCTGGGACGACGCCGACGCGGACTGGGGCGGCGCCGACCTCGCCGTCGTCCGGTCGTGCTGGGACTACGCCTGGCGTCGGGAGGAGTTCCTGCGCTGGGCGGCCACGGTGCCCCGGCTCCGCAACGACGCCGCCCTGCTGCGCTGGAACACCGACAAGGTGTACCTGCGCGACCTGGAGGCGGCCGGGGTGCCCGTCGTGCCGACGGTGTGGGACCCGGCCGGTCCCGGTGACCTGCCCGAGGCGCGCGAGTGGGTGGTCAAGCCGTCGGTCTCCGCGGGGTCCCGCGACACCGCCCGGTGGGGCGACCGGTCGGCGGCGCTGGCGCACGCCGCCGAGCTGACCGCGGCCGGGCGCACGGCGATGCTCCAGCCCTACCTCCCCAGCGTGGACGAGCGGGGCGAGACGGCGATGCTGTTCCTCGGCGGCCGGTTCTCCCACGCCGTGCGCAAGGGCGCCCTGCTGAAGCCCGGCGAGGGCGTCCGGCAGGACCGGGACAGCCGCGGCGACCTCCGGCCGGTGACGCCCACGGCCGCCCAGCGGTCGGTGGCGCAGTCGGTGTCCGACGCGATCGGCGACCTGGTGCCCGGCGCGGCGACGCCGCTCTACGCCCGGATCGACCTGGTCGCCGACGACGCGGGGAGGCCGGTGCTCCTGGAGCTGGAGCTCACCGAGCCGAGCCTCTTCCTGCCCCAGGCGCCGGAGGCCGCCGCGACCCTCGCGCGCGCGGTGGAGGCGGAACTCAGCCGGTGAGCGGGGTGCTGGGCGGCTTCGCGGCCCTGGCCGCGGTGATCGCCGTGGGCTGGGCGGTGGGGCGGTACGGCGTCCTCGGTGCGGACGCGCCCGGCATCCTCTCCCGGCTGTCGTTCTTCGTCGCCACGCCGGCGTTGCTCTTCCTCACCCTGGGCCGCGCCGACACCGCCACGGTGGCCTCGCTGGCGTTGGTCGCCACCGCTGGCAGCGCCGTCGTGATCGCGTTGCTGTACGCCGGCCTGGCGTGGTGGCGGTGGCGCCTCGCTCCGGCGCACCTCGCCACCGGTGCACTGTCCTCGTCCTACGTCAACGCCGGGAACCTGGGGATCCCCGTGGCGGTGTACGTCGTGGGCAACGCCTCCTACGTGGCTCCGGTCCTGCTCTTCCAGGTGCTGGTCATGGCGCCCGTGGGGCTCGCCGTGCTGGCCGGCTCACGGGCCGGCAGGGAGCAGGCTCCGACGTGGCGGCAGTTGGTCCTCGCGCCGCTGAGGACCCCGGTCGTCATCGGGTGCGCGCTCGGCCTGCTGCTGGCGGCCAGCGGGCTGGACCTGCCCGGGGTGGTCCTCGAGCCGGTCGAGCTCATCGCGGCGCTGGCGGTGCCGGCCGCGCTGCTGGCCTACGGGATGACCCTGCACGGTGCGCCCCGGCCGGCGGCCGGGGCGCTGGCGGGACAGGTGTGGCTGGCCGTCGTCCTGAAGAACCTGGTGATGCCCGCCGTCGCGTACGCGCTCGGCCGCTGGGTCGCCGGGCTCGACGGCACCGCCCTGCTCGCGGTCACCGTCACCTCCGCGCTGCCCACCGCGCAGAACGTCTTCGTCTACGCCGCCTCCTACGACCGGGGCACGGTGCTGGCGCGGGACGTCATCCTGCTCAGCACCGTGCTGTCGGTCCCCGTCCTCGTCGGCATCGCGGTGCTGCTGGCATGAAAGGAGTTCCCGTGGAGACCGAGGAGTTCGACGCCGTGCTCATCGGTGGCGGCGTCATGAGTGCGACGCTGGCCACGCTGCTCGGCGAGCTGGAGCCGGGGTGGCGGATCGCCGTGGTCGAGCGGTTGGACGACGCGGGGCTGGAGAGCTCGAGCGCCTGGAACAACGCCGGCACGGGCCATGCCGGGCTCTGCGAGTTCAACTACACCCCCCGTCGGGCCGACGGGTCGGTCGACGTCTCCCGCGCCGTGGAGATCGGCGAGCAGTTCGCCGCCTCCCTGGTGCTGTGGGCGCACCTGGTGTCGAGCGGCCGGATCGGTCCGGCGAAGGATTTCGTCCGCCCGGTGCCGCACCTGGGCTTCGGCCGGGGGGCGGACGGCGTCGCGCACCTGCGCGGCCGGTGGCAGGCGTTGCGCGACCACCCGCTGTTCGCCGGGACGCTGTTCAGCGACGACCCCGCCGTGCTCGCCCGCTGGCTGCCGCTGGTGTTCGCCGACCGGCCCGACGACGGGCCCGTCGCCCTCACGCGCTCGTCGCAGGGCACCGACGTCGACTTCGGCGTGCTGACCCGGCAACTCCTCGCCGCGGCACGGTCGCGGGGGGCGTCGGTGCGGCTGGGGACCGAGGTGACCGCGCTGGAGCGGACGGGCGGCACATGGTCGGTGGGCGTGCGGGAGACGGCCACCCGGGCGGAGAGCCGGCTCCGGGCGCCCTACGTCTTCGTCGGCGCCGGCGGCGGGACGCTGCCGCTGCTGCAGCGGGCGCGGGTCCCGGAGGTGCGCCGCTACGGCGCCTTCCCGATCAGCGGGCTGTTCCTGCGCACCGCGCGCCCGGACCTGGTGACCGCCCACCGGGCCAAGGTCTACGGGCACGCCGCTCCGGGGGCGCCGACCATCTCCGTTCCGCACCTGGACCACCGCACGGTGGACGGCGCCGAGCACCTGCTCTTCGGCCCGTTCGCGGCGTTCTCCCCGCGATTCCTCCGGACCGGGCGGCGCACGGACCTGCTCCGCTCCGTCCGGCCGGGCAACCTCCCGGTGCTCGCCGCGTCGGCCCGGGACAACCGGTCGCTCATGGCCTACCTGGTCCGGCAGCTCGCCCAGACCCCCCGTGCCCGGCTCGACGCCCTGCGGGTGTTCGTCCCCTCCGCCGAGGCCGGGGACTGGGAGCTGGTCCCGGCCGGGCAGCGGGTGCAGGTGCTGAAGATGTCCGGCGGGCGCGGCGCCGTGGTCGGTTTCGGCACCGAGGTCGTCACCTCGGCCGGGGGATCGCTCGCCGCCCTGCTCGGGGCGTCCCCGGGGGCCTCGACGGCGGCCGCGACGATGGTCGACGTGCTGGCGGCGAGCTTCCCGGGCCGCATGGCGCAGTGGGCCCCGCGGCTGCAGGAGATCGCCCCGGCCGGCCCGGGCCGCCCGCATCCGGCGGAGCTGCACGCACGGGCGTCCGCCGCCCGCCGGGTCCTCGGCCTCGACCCGGCCACCGACCAGCCGGGGGAGGCCCCCGCATGACCGCCTCCGCGCTCCTCGAACGGCTCCGCGCGGCGGTGGGGGACGCCGGGCTGGTCACCGATCCGGGACAGCTGGCCGGGTACCTCGGCGACTGGCGCGGCGCGTACTCGGGCCGCGCGGCGGCCGTGGTCCGGCCGGCGAGCACCGAGGAGGTGGCCGCGGTCGTGCGGGTCTGCGCGGCGGAGGGCGCGGCCGTCGTCCCCCAGGGCGGCAACACCGGGCTGTGCGGGGGAGCCGTGCCCGACGCGTCCGGCCGTCAGGTGGTGGTCTCGCTGGACCGCCTGCGTCGCGTGCGCGCCGTCGACCCGGTCGACCAGACGATCACCGTGGAGGCCGGCGTGGTGCTGCAGGCGGTGCAGGAGGCGGCCGCCGCCGTGGGCTGCCTCTTCCCGCTCTCCCTGGGCTCGGAGGGAAGCTGCACCATCGGCGGCAACCTGTCCACGAACGCCGGGGGCACCGCGGTGCTGCGGTACGGGACGATGCGCGACCTCACGCTCGGGCTGGAGGTGGTCCTGCCCGACGGCCGGGTCTGGAACGGTCTGCGCGGGCTGCGCAAGGACAACACCGGCTACGACCTCAAGCAGGTGTTCATCGGGGCCGAGGGCACGCTCGGCCTGGTGACGGCGGCGGTGCTGAAGCTCTTCCCGGCCGTCCGCAGCCGGGCGACGGCGTGGGTGGCCGTGGGGTCGGTCCGGGCGGCCGTGGACCTGTTCGGCATCGTGCGCGCCCTGTGCGGCGACCGGCTCACCGGCTTCGAGATCATGTCCCGCCAGAGCGTGGAGTTCGTGCTGCGGCACGGCCCGGGCGCGCGCGACCTCTTCGGGGCCGTCCACCCCTGGTACGTGCTCGTGGAGCTCGGCGACACGCTGCCCGACGCCGGCCTGGACGGGTTGCTCGAGTCCGCCCTCGGTGGGGCGTTCGAGCGGGACGTCGCGGAGGACGCGGTCGTGGCCTCCGGTTCGGCGCAGGCCGCCGCGCTGTGGGGGCTGCGCGAGGGGATCTCCGAGGCCCAGAACTTCGAGGGCCCGAGCCTCAAGCACGACGTGACGGTCCCGGTGAGCAGCATCCCGGCGTTCGTCGAGCGGACCGACCGGGCGCTGCGCGCCGCGGTGCCGGGGATCCGGATCGTCACCTACGGGCACGTCGGCGACGGCAACCTGCACTACAACCTGAGCAAGCCGGTGGACGCCGACGACGACGCCTTCCGGCGGCGGGCCGACGAGCTCGCCCGCGTCGTCTACGACTCGACGAGCGCCTTCGGCGGCAGCATCAGCGCCGAGCACGGGCTGGGGCAGTCCAAGCGCGACGTCATCGCCGACTACAAGGACGCCCTCGAGCTGGACCTGATGCGGGGCATCAAGCAGCTGCTCGACCCCGGCGGCCTGATGAACCCCGGCAAGGTGCTGCCCGGCTGACCGGACGTGCTGCTCGTCGGGGGCCCGGGGCCTGACGAGGCCCAGCGCGCCGTCCTGCACGGCTCCGGGCTCACCTGGCTCCCGCCCGAGCAGGCCCTGGATCCCGGAGCCGTCGCCGAGGCCGTGGCCGCGCGCGTGGACGCCCTCCACGTCGACCTCGACGTGCACGACCCTCCGTCGCCCCGGCGAACACCTACGCCGCGGGCGGATCGAGCCCAGCTCACGCTCGACGGCTACGGCTACGGCTACGGCTACGGCTACGGCTACGGCTACGGCTACCGGTGCCTGCGGGCGGTGACCGAGGACGGCCGCCGGTCGCTGTAGCGGCGCAGCAGCGGCCCGGCGTCGTGCTCCACCACCCGCGGGGCGGTGGGGCCGAGGACCGCCACGGTGCCGACGAAGCCGGCTGGCGAGGCGAGCGCCGCGAGCGAAGGTGCCGGCACGTCCCCGTCCGCCGCACCCCAGCGCAGCACCCGCGGAGGTGACGCGGGGGAGGAGACGACGATGTCCTCCAGCGGTGACGAGAGCCCGGCGCCGGTCGCCTTGACCGCGGCCTCCTTGCGGGTCCAGTAGGCCGTGAACACCTCGGCGCGGGTCCCGGCCCGATGCCGGGCGAGCACCGCCCGCTCCTCCGGCGCGAGGACGAACCGGGCCACATCGGCCAGGTCGGCCTCCGCCCACGGGCCGACCTGCTCGACGTCCACCCCGACGGGGGCGTCCCGGCTCACCGCGACGACCGCCCGGTCCCCGGCGTGGGACACCGACACGTGCAGACCCGTGCCGCCGAGCAGGCGCGGCTTGCCGTGCTGGGCTCCGCACGCGCGGCAGGTGCGGTCGACCCGGAGCGACCCGGGCGACCGGCCGGCGAGCCCGCCCAGCACCAGGCGGGCGACCGCCCACGCCGCCGTCGTCCGCTGCCGGTCCGCGGGACGGTGCAACCGCGCGCGCCGGGCGACGTCGTCGTCGTCCAGCAGCTCGTCGTGCTCGGGGCGGACCTCGCCGGCGCGGACCCACCACACCTGGCAGCTCCCCGGTGCCAGCGGGGGCAGCGCGCCGAGGGCCGGCCGGACGGCGGTCCGTGCCGCCGCTGCGCTCACCCGTGCCTCTTCAGCTCGGTGAAGAAGTCGTCCACGACCCGCAGGTCGCCGCTGTCCCGCACGGCGTCGTGGACGAACCGGCCGACCGCCAGGTCGAGCACGCCGAGGCCGAACGGCGAGAAGACGACGGTCCGGTCGGGGGGCACCGCGATCCGCTCCTCGAGGACGTCGGCCAGCGTCCCGAGGAGGAAGTCCCTGCTGCCGGTCAGCTGCTCGGTCAGGTGCGGGGAGGTCTGCGCCTTCAGGCAGTGCTCGACGTCGTCGACGACGTTGGTGGCCTCGAGCAGCACCGCGGGGGCGAGGTCGCGCAGGGACACGTGGAGCACCACCGGTGCGTGCCCGAACCACGCCGGGTCGTGCACGTACGGAGCGCCCGCGACGGTGGCGAACACGAGCAGGTCGCTGTCCCGGACGACCGACTCGAGGTCGTCGTGGACGGTGACGTGGCCGGGTGAGCCGGAGCGCTCCAGGTAGCCGCGGAACCCCTCAGCGCTGCCCCGGTCCAGGTCGTGGACCCCAATCTCCTCGAAGGCCCACCCCGTGGCGGCCAGGTAGGTGTGCACGTAGCGGGCGATCAGCCCGGCGCCGACGAACCCGGCGCGCAGGGGCCGCGGCCGGCCCCGGCTGAGCCGCTCGGCGGCCGCCGCGGCCGAGGCCGCGGTGCGCGCCGCGCTGATGATGGAGGACTCCATGCAGGCGTACGGGTAGCCGGTGGCCGGGTCGTTGAGGATCAGCACCGCGGAGGCCCGGGGCAGCCCCGAGGCCACGTTCCCGGGGAAGCTGGAGATCCACTTCAGGCCGTCGACGGGCGCGTCGCCCCCGAGGGACGCGGGCAGGGCGATGATCCGTGACGTCGGCCGGTCCGGGAAACGCAGGAAGTACGACGGCGGGTTCACGGTGGCACCGTCCCCGTGCAGCCGGTAGGTCTCCTCGACCAGCGCGACCACCTCCCGCTCCCTGCCGCGCAGCACGGAGGCGACCTGGGCGCCGGGCACGATCGCGAAGGGCGGCGGCGCGGCCGGCCCCGGTCCCGGCAGCTCGGCCGACGACGGCAGGGGCGACGGCGCGCTGCGGACGTCGGTCATCGCGCACCGCCCTCGGTGGTGCCGGCGGCGTCGACGCGGACCGGGTCGGTCAGCGCGACGACCACCTCCCGCGGGCCGGTGAAGGGTTCACGGCCGTGCGCCGTGCGCACGTTGTCGACCAGCAGCAGGTCACCCGCCTGCCACGGTTCCCGGCGCGTGTGCGAGTCGTAGACCTCGTTGATCGCGGCCACCTCGTCCGGCCCCACCGGGCTGCCGTCCCCGAACCGGGTGGTGAACGGCAGGCCGTCGGGACCGTACTCGTCGACGAGGAAGTCGCGCACCTCCGGCAGCAGCGTCCACTCGCTGAGGAAGGCCATCTGGTTGAACCAGCAGCGCCGGCCGCCGACCGGGTGGGTCACGACGGCGGGACGGTGCTGCCGCGTGCGCAGCGTGCCGTCGGGGCGCCAGTCGGCCTCGATCCCGGCCGACCGGCAGTAGGCGTCCACCCCGGCCGGGTCGTCGGTGCCGAACGCGTCGGCCCAGGACGCGCCGATCTCCTCGTTGTACGTGCGCTCGAGCACCCAGCCGTACCGCTCGGCGCGCGCCCGCAGATCCGGCGGCAGGTCGGCCAGCACGGCAGCGGCGTCCGCCACGGCGGTGGCGCCGCCGGTCTCCGGCGCGGTCAGGCAGCCGAAGAGCAGCAGGCCGGGAGGAGCGGAGGTGTAGCTCAGCTCGTGGTGCATGCACATCGGCTGGTTCGCCGGCCACGGCGTCGACGGGTACGCGCCCTCGGCGTCCGCCTCGCGCGCGGCGAAGGCCTCGCGCTCGGTCATCGGCCCGGAGCCGAGCCGGCCGGCCAGCAGGGCGACGTCCGCCGCCGTCCGGATCCTCAGCCCGCGGACCAGCAGGACGCCGTGCTCGGCCACCAGCGCCCGGACGGTGTCACGGTTCTGGCTGCCCCACCGCGCCGGCTCGTCGGGCGGGACGCGGAGGACCGGCAGTGCCCCCGGCCCGGGCCGCAGGTCGGGGGACACCGTGGGGATCGCGGACATGGCGGACTTCCTTCCGGAGAGAGGGGTCAGCGCGCGGGGTCGGCGGGGACCCGGGGGGCGGAGGCAGCGACCGACGCCGCGCGTTCGTCCAGCAGGGCGGCGAGGTCGGCGAGGACGGGGGTGCGGGCGATGTCGCCCAGCGACACGGCCCGGTCGAGAGCGGCGGCGAGACGGACGACGGACAGCGACGTGCCGCCGGCCTCGACGAACGAGGTCTCCCTGCCGATGCGCTCGACGGGCACGCCGAGCACGGTCGACCACAGGGCGGCCAGGCGCTGCTCCGTCGGGCCGGCCGGCGCCGAGGCATGCGCCGCCGAGCGCAGGTCCGCGGCGAGCGCCGTGAGGGCCTTCCGGTCCACCTTGCCGTTGCCCGTGAGCGGCAGCTCGGGGCGGCGGCAGAAGACCGTCGGCACCATGTAGGCCGGGAGGGTGGCCGCGAGCAGGTCGGCGAACTCCTGGTCGGCGCCGGCGGGCGCATCGCCGGTCCAGCAGGCGACCAGCCGGGCGCCGCGCCCGCTCCCGGTGACCACCACGGCGGCGTCCCGGACACCGGGCAGCCGCAGCAGCGCGTTCTCGACCTCCCCGAGCTCGATGCGGAACCCGGCCACCTTGACCTGGTGGTCCTGCCTGCCCAGGTACTCGAGCTTGCCGTCGGGCCGCCAGCGGCCCTGGTCGCCGCTGCGGTACAGCCGGTGCCCGGGTCGGAGCGGGTCGGCCAGGAAGGCCCGGGCGGTCCGCTCCGGGTCGTTGACGTACCCGCGGCCGACGCAGACCCCCGAGAACGCGATCTCCCCGGGCGCGCCGAGCGGGACGGGCCGCAAGCGGTCGTCCAGCACGTAGACGGTCACGTTCTGGACCGGCCGGCCCAGGGGCACTCGGTCGCCGTCCGGGGGGCGGTGCAGGACCTCGTGGTTGGTGTCGTCGGACGTCTCGGTCAATCCGTAGGCGTTCACCAGCGGCACGGTGGGCAGCACGTCGAACCAGCGCTGCACGAGCTCGGGCTTGACCGCCTCGCCGGTCACCGAGACCACCCGCAGGTCCGGCAGGTCCCGCGGGTGCTGCTGCAGGTGCGCCAGCACGACCTCCAGGTAGGACGGCACGATCTGCAGCACGCTGATCCGGCGCTCGACGAGGGTGTCGACGAAGCGGCCGACGTCGAGGACGACGTCCTGCGGGACGAGCACGGTGCGGCCGCCGACCAGCCAGGCCCCGAGCAGCTGCCAGAGGGAGATGTCGAAGCACTGCGGCGCGGTCTGCGCCACGACGCTGTGCTCGTCGAGGCCCAGGTCGGAGATCTTCGCGAGCAGGTGGTTGAGCATGCCCGCGTGCTCGCACATCGCGCCCTTGGGTTCCCCGGTCGAGCCGGAGGTGAAGTAGAGGTAGGCCAGCCCGGTCGCCGGCACGGCCACCGGCCGGGCGACGACGGGATCGCCGGAGCAGACGGCCCCCAGGTCGAGGGTGCGGACGGCGGGCAGGTCGGCGAGGGCCGTGTCGAGCGAGCCGCGGCTGCCGTCCTCGGTCAGCACCAGCCGCACCCCGGCGCGGCCGAGAGCGGAGGCGATCCGGGCCGGGGGGAAGTGCGGCTCGAGGGGCAGGTACGCCCCGCCCGCCTGGAGCACGCCGAGCACCGCCGCGGCCCACTCCATCGAGCGCTCGGTGACGACCGCGACCACGTCCTCGTCCGCGAGCCCGGCGTCGAGCAGTGCGGCCGTGACCTGGTCGGCGCGGGCGGCGAGCTCGACGTAGGTCCAGCGTGCGTCCCCGCGTTCGAGGGCGACCGCGTCCGGCCGCTCGGCCACCTGCCTGCGGACCAGCTCGTGCGGTCGCTCCTCGGGGAGCGGCCGGCGGGGGCCGGCGAGGCCGTGCACCTGGTGGTCGAGCTCGGCGCCGGACAGCAGCGTCGCCGCACCGGGATCGGCGTCCGGGTCGACGGTCAGCGCGGTCAGCGCCGCGCGGTGGTAACCGGCGATGCGGTGGGCAGCGGAGGCGTCCAGCACCTCCGTGCGGTGGCGCAGCCGCAGGAGGAGCCGGTCGTCCCCGGCCTCGAGCTCCAGCCGGATGACCGCTCCCGGGGACGGGGGCCCGGGCCGCCCGGCCGGGTCGAACTCCGCCTCGCTGATCGGCCCGGGGGTGCCCAGCTCCGCGCGGAGGTCGTCCACGGGGTGTCCGGCGGCGGCCCGGAGGGCCAGCTCGCGGGCGCTCACCTCGGCCACGAGAGCGCGCCACGACGGCGCGGCGGCCGGGAGCAGGCACGGCAGCGGGCGGGCCCCCGGCGCGGTCACGTACGACGTGACCACCTGCGCCTCGCCCGACAGGGCGGCGAGGACGCGGGCGTGCGCGGCGAGCACCAGTGTGCTCAACGGCACGGCGAGCTCGGTCGCCAGCTCCCGGAGCCGGGCCGTCGTGGGCCCGTCGACCTCGAGGTCGACGTCGGTGACGCCGGCGGAGGTCGGGGTCGCCCAGCGCGGCAGGCTCGTCGTGCCGCCGGCCAGCAGCACGTCACGCCAGTAGCGTCCGGCCGCGTCCTGCGGGGTACGTGCGGCCGGGTCCTGCGGGGTACGTGCGGCCGGGTCCTGCGGGGTACGTGCGGCCGGGTCCTGCGGGGTACGTGCGGCCGGGTCCTGCCGGTCGCTCCGCGCCGGTTCGTGCAGGGTGGTCATCGGGACCTCCGGAATCGACTGCCTGGGGATGCGCGGTGCCGACCGCGGCCGACGGTCGCCGCCGTGAGGGCCGGGACCAGTCCGGCCACCGCGACACCGCCCGCGACGGCGCCCGCGCGGTGCCCGGCGGGTCCCGTCGCGGGAGGACGGCCGCCGGCGGCCGGGCGGGTGGTGGGCTCGGCGGGGATCACGATCACCGGCCCGCGGGAGTCCGAGGAGGCCGAGGAACCACGGGACGCCCCCGGCGGCGCGGCCTGCGCGCGGTGCGCAACGCCGTCCCCGGGCGCGGCGACCGGCGGGTCGAGGACCTGGACCGCCGGGTTGCCGCTCCAGATCGCTCCTGCGGGCACCTCCTCGCCCTTCATCAGGAACGCGTCCGCGGCCAGCGCGGAGCCCTCGCCCATGGTGACGCCGTAGTGCACCCATGCGCCGACGCCGACCGTGCAGCCGGCCCCCAGCGTGATGGCACCGGACTTGAAGGCGCTGTCCTCCTGCGAGTGGCCCTGGACGGTGGCGCCGGCGTTGAGCGTGCAGCCGTCGCCGAGCGTCACCAGGGACCGCTCGGGCATCCCGCAGCCGTCGTCGAAGAGCCGCCGGGCGCCCCGGACACCGAGCAGGCGCCAGATCAGGCCCTTGAGCGGGGTGCCGTTGAAGATCTCGGGGTGCGCGTGCATCTTCCAGAACCGCTCGTGCCACCAGAAGTACGGGTCGTAGATGGACACGGTGCGCGGGCGCAGGGGGCGGAAGCGGGTCGCGAGGCGCTCGAGGAACACCCCCCAGGCGGTGGTGAGCAGCAGGGCCAGCAGGGTGGATGCCACGAACACGGCGGAGCCGAGGTGCGGGTAGTACGCGGCGGCGACCAGCGTGGCGGTGAGGATCAGGAACAGGTTGGACCAGCGGGCGAGCAGGAACAGCAGGATGGTCCGCAGGTTGTAGCGGTTCTTCCGCCGGAGCAGGGCCGGCAGCTGGTCCTGTGGCGGGAGCAGGGCGAGGTCTCGGTCCACCGAGCGCGGGATCTCGAACGCGGGGGAGCCGAGCAGCCCCACGTCCTGCCGCACCGGGCCGTCGACCGGCACGAGCACCTTGGTCGCCAGCAGGCAGTTGTCGCCGATCCGGGCGCCGGACGGGTAGGTGATGGCGTTGCCGAGGAAGCTGTGCGCGCCGATCCGCGCCGGCGCCAGCGTGAACGACGTGCTCGAGAAGTCGGCGTTGACGATCGACAGCCCGTCGGCGGCCATCGTGCCGGTGCCGATCCGCACGAGGTAGGGCGTCTCGTGCTTCACGCCGGTGCCGAAGTTCGATCCCGTCTGGAGCACCGGTGTCATCCGGTACCCGATCGCGCGCAGGTAGCCGACGATGTAGGAGCTGTCGCCGAGCAGCCCGGTCAGGAACTTCGAGTTGGTCGTGCGCGCGATCGTGCGCTGCAGGGAGTAGTGCAGGCCGTACAGGGGATAGACCCGGCCCGACCGCAGGGGCAGCGCCAGCAGGCGCGGAACGGTCACGACGAACAGCGCCGACCCGAGCGCACCGCCGGTGAAGACGATGGCGGAGACCAGCAGGCAGCCCAGCCAGAAGCCGGCGTCCGCCGGGGTTCCCGGCGTGAGGTCGACGTCGAGCACCGGCAGGTCGGCGATGGCGGCGTCGAGCACCCCCACGGCGAGCGGCATGGTGACCAGTGCCGCGGTGACCAGCTGCCCGAGCCCGTACGTGAACCGTCTGGCGGAGCCGCTCCGGCGCGGCTCGGCCGATCGGTAGGAGGAGTCCGTCCGCGTGGCGGGGGACCCGTGCCAGGTCTGGCCGGGGGGCACCGACTGGCCTTCGTGCAGCGACGACCGGTGGGCCAGCGTGGCGCCGTCCCCGAGCGACGTGCCGATGTCGAGCACCGCGCCCTCGCCGACGTAGGCGTCCCGGCCGATCGTCACCGGTCCGGTCTCGACGACCCCGTCGACCACGCGGTAGCAGGAGAGGAAGGTGTCCTTGCGGACCACCGCGCCCTCGCCGAGCGTCAGCAGATCCGTGCAGACGGGTATGGCCCGGGTCAGGACGAGGGTGCCGCGCCCGACGCGGGCACCGAGCGCGCGGAGGTACAGCGAGTACAGGGGTGACCCGGCGAGCAGCCGGGTCACCGGACTCGTCCGCAGCAGCGTCTTGACCACCCAGAACCGCAGGTAGGGCAGGCTCCACACCCGGAAGTGCTCGGACCGCCACCGGCCGACGAGGATCCACTTGGCCGCCACCGGGAACAGGGCCGCACCGGCGAACGTGGCCGCACCCACCACCACCGCGCGCCGGTAGAAGTCGAACAGGTCCCCGCTGTCCACCACCCACTCGAAGCCGCGCAGGGCCAGGGCGGTGGTCGCATAGGTCCACGCCAGGAACGTCAGTGCCTGGAGGACTCCGCACAGCACGTAGCGAGGGCGCCCGCGGGCCGGGGCGGGCGCCGCCGGCGGCGCACCGCTCGCTCCGTTCCCCGACCGCGGGTCCGCCGCCGCCGCGCGGGCGGGCCGGGTCTGCTCCGGCTCGGCCGTCGCCGGGATCCTCACCAACGTCGACGCCAGCCCGGTGAGCGTCGGGTGCTGGTACACGGCCTTGATCGACACCGTCGGCAGGCCGGGCTGCTTGCGGACGCGGGCGCAGAACTGCGCCATGACCATCGAGTCCGCGCCCAGGTCGTCGAAGAAGTGGGCCTCCGGGTCGACCCGTTCGCGGCCGAGCACGTCGGCCAGCACCGAGCCCAGCTGCTCGACCACCGACGGGGTCGCGGCAGGGATCCCCGGACCGCCGACGGCCGTGGCGAGGCCCCGGACGGTGGGGTGCCGGTAGACGTCCTTGATGGAGACCCGCGGCAGATCGGGATCCTTGCGGACCCGGGCGCAGAACTGCGCCATCACCATCGAGTCCGCGCCCAGGTCGTCGAAGAAGTGCGACTCCGGCGTCACGTCCGCGCCGTGCAGGCAGTCGCTGAGGAGACCGCAGAACGCGGCCTCGACACCGGTGACCGCGAGATCGCCGCCGCGCGGGGGGAGCGCACCGACGGGGGCGGCTGCGAGGGCCTCCGCCGTCACGGGGCCGCCGCCGTCGGTGTCCGGCCGGCCGGCCGTGGCCCGGTGCTCACGGCGCCAGCGCGCCCGTGGCCTGCCGGCCGGCGGTGTCCGGGGTCGGCCTGCCGGCGCCGTCCGACCACAGCGGGTCGTCCGTCGACGCGGCCAGCGCCTCCGGGCCGTAGAGGGCCTCCACCCAGTTGGACTGGTAGAGCGTGTCCAGGTACCGCTCGCCCAGGTCGGGCGCGATGGCCACGGCGGTGAGGCCGCGGGCGTCGTGCTCCGCCAGCCAGCGTTCGGCCCCGCTGACGACCGTGCCGGTCGAGCCGCCGAAGAGGAATCCGTGCCGGGCCATCCGGTAGCAGGCGCGCACGGTGTCGCGTTCCTCGACCTGCACGACCTCGTCGATGTAGCTCTCGTCGAGCAGGTCCGGGCGGACGCTCGTGCCCAGTCCCGGGATCATCCGGCGCCCGGCGGGCCCGCCGAAGGTCACCGAGCCGACGGCGTCGACGGCGACGACGCGCACCTGCCGGTCACGGTTCCGGAAGTAGCGCGCGCAGCCCATCAGCGTGCCGGTGGTCCCGGCTCCGACGAAGAGGACGTCGATGTTCGGGAAGTGCCGGGCGATGGCCGGTGCGGTGGTGCGGTAGTGCGCGCGCCAGTTGCCGGGGTTGGCGTACTGGTTCAGCCACACGTAGCGCCGGTCGGACGCGCAGAGCCGCCGCACGAACTGGATGCGGGCGCCCAGGAAGCCCCCGTCGTCCACCGGCTCGGTGACGAGGTGCACCCGGCTGCCGAGCGCCTCCATCAGCCGGCGGGTGGACAGGTTGCAGCGTGGGTCCGTGATGCACAGGAAGCGCAGGCTCCGGCTTGCGGCGATCATGCTGAGCGCGACGCCCAGGTTGCCCGACGACGACTCGACGAGCACCGAGTCCTCCGTGAGGACCCCGTCCTGGATGGCGGCGTCGACCATCTCGGCGGCCGCCTTGAGCTTGATCGACCCGGCGAAGTTGAACCCCTCGCATTTCAGGTGCAGCGGGGAGCCGATGATCCCCGTGAGGTCGACGTAGAGATCCTCGGTGTTGAAGGCTTCGGGAACGGCGACGATGCGTGGCGCGACGGGAGCCGGAGCAGAGGGCCGCGTGCCGCCGTTGGCGCGCGAGACGAAGGGTGAGCTCATCACTGGTCCAAAGGCTGATCGGGAGCAGCCCGCGCGCGCTCGGTGACGAGCGCAGGGTCGGTCGACGACGAGAGGGACGACCGTTGGCACAGCGCGTCACGGCCGGTCGCGGATGCCCGAGCCGTTCAGGAGAAGCGCGTGACGGAGGGTGAGGCGCCCGCAGGCGCGACTACCGAGTGCGGGGCACAGGACGACCGTCCTGGCCCGCGGGTTCAGCACGCACGGGGCAGACCTCCACTGGTCTGGACGACAGTGCTCGACCGGCCGGTGACCTGCCCTGTTCCGGTCGCAGTGGCCGCAACTTCTCATCGCCCCGCGAACGGTGTCAAGGCTTTGCGCGCCCGTGGCGTGCATGTGCTCGCTGTGCTCGGTTCATCGCGGTCCGTCTTTCCGGAACGAAATCGGCGCGTCTGTCGTCACACGTCGTAACCGATGACGCGGAGTGACCAGTCCCGCTGTGCCGGCTGGGCGCTCGGTGGCACCCGGTCCCGGCCACGAGGAGCCAACTAGTCCTTGCGGCCGGCGTCGACCAGGCGGATCACCGCCGCGCCCTGCTCGTCGGAGGCCTCCAGGTCCACCTCGACGTCGAAACCCCAGTCGTGGTTGCCCTCGGGGTCGTCGAGGATCTGCCGCACGTGCCAGGTGCCGGGGCGCTTGTCCCAGATCAGCAGCGCCGGCCCGCGCGCGTCGGCTCCGGTCCGCACCTCGTCGTGCTCGGCGAAGTAGGCCTGCACCACCTCGCCCCATCGTTCGGCGTCCCAGCCGGAGCCGGAGTCCAGCTCGCCCAGGTCGTACCAGCGCCGGCGCGCCCACAGCTCGACCCGCCGGAACAGCGCGTTGCGCACCATCGCGGTGAACGCCCGCTCGTTGCCGGTGAGCGGGCGCGGCCGGGCCGGGACGGCGACCTCGGCCACCGCCCCGTCGTCCGGATTGGTGAGCTGCTCCCACTCGTCGAGCAGGCTGGAGTCCACCTGGCGCACGAGCTCGCCGAGCCACTCGACCAGGTCGGTGACCTCCTCGGTGCGTGCGGCGGCGGGCACGCCGGACCGCAGCGCCTTGAACGCGTCGGAGAGGTAGCGCAGCACCGCGCCCTCGGCCCGCGTCAGACCGTAGGTGTTGACGAACTCCCGGAAGGTGAACGCCCGCTCCCACATCTCGCGGACGACCGACTTCGGCGACAGCTGCGCGTCCGCGGCCCAGGGGTTGCTCTGCCGGTAGACGTCGTAGGCGTGCCCGAGGAGCTCCTCCAGGGGCTTGGGGTAGCTGACCTCCTCGAGCAGCTCCATCCGCTCGTCGTACTCGATCCCCTCGGCCTTCATCTGGGCGACCGCCTCGCCCTTGGCCTTGTTGAGCTGGGCGGCGAGGATCTGGCGCGGGTCGTCGAGGGTGGCCTCGATGACGCTGACGACGTCGAGGGCGTAGGTGTCGCTGCCGGGGTCGAGCAGCTCGATGGCGGCGAGGGCGAAGGTCGACAGCGGCTGGTTGAGCGCGAAGTCCGGGGGCAGGTCGAGGGTCAGGTCGTAGCGGCGGCCGTCCGGCTCGGGCTCGGTCAGCCGCTCCAGGACTCCGGCCTGCAGCAGCGACCGCGCGATGCCGATCGCGTCGCGGATCAGCCGCAGCTGCCTCTTGCGCGGTTCGTGGTTCTCGGTGAGCAGCCGGCGCATGGCCGCGAACGGGTCGCCGGGGCGGTCGACGACGTCGAGCACCATCGCCGTCGTCACCCGCATGTGGCTGGTCAGTTTCTCGGGCTCCCCCTCGACCAGGCGGTTCATGGTCGCCTCGCTCCACGGCACCATGCCGTCGGGCACCTTCTTGCGCACCAGCTTGCGGCGCTTCTTCGGGTCGTCGGCGACCTTGGCGAACTGCTTGAGGTTCTCCACCTCGTGCTCCGGTGCCTGGACGACGACGGTGCCCGCGGTGTCGTAACCGGCGCGGCCGGCCCGGCCGGCGATCTGGTGGAACTCGCGCACCTGGAGCAGTCGGGTGCGGGTGCCGTCGTACTTGGAGAGCGCGGAGAACACCACGGTCCGGATGGGCACGTTGATGCCCACCCCGAGGGTGTCGGTGCCGCAGATGACCTTGAGCAGCCCCGCCTGGGCGAGCTGCTCCACCAGCCGCCGGTACTTGGGCAGCATGCCCGCGTGGTGCACGCCGATGCCGTGGCGGACCAGCCGTGACAGCGTCGTCCCGAAGGCCGAGGAGAACCGGAACCCGCCGATCATCTCGGCGATCGCGGCCTTCTCCTCCTTGCTGCACACGTTGACGCTCATCAGGGCCTGGGCGCGCTCCAGCGCCGAGGCCTGGGTGAAGTGGACGACGTAGACCGGCGCCTGCTGCGTGTCCAGGAGCTCCTGGATCGTCTCGTGCATCGGCGTCGTCGCGTAGTAGTGGTGCAGGGGGACGGGCCGCACGGCGTTGGCCACGAGCGCGGTGGGCCGGCCGGTGCGGCGGGTCAGGTCCTCCCGCAGGGAGGTGACGTCGCCGAGCGTGGCGCTCATCAGCAGGAACTGCGCCTTCGGCAGCTCGAGCAGCGGCACCTGCCAGGCCCAGCCGCGGTCAGGGTCGCCGTAGAAGTGGAACTCGTCCATGACGACGAGCGCGTCGGCGAGGTGCTCCGATTCGCTGCCCTCCCGGAGCGCGATGTTGGCGAGCACCTCGGCGGTGCAGGCGATGATCGGGGCGTCACGGTTGACCGCGGCGTCGCCGGTGAGCATGCCGACGTTGGCCGCGCCGAAGACCCCGCAGAGGGCGAAGAACTTCTCGCTGACCAGCGCCTTGATCGGGGCGGTGTAGTAGCTGCGCCGGCCGGCGGCCAGCGCGGCGTACTGGGCACCGGTGGCGACCAGCGACTTGCCGGAGCCGGTCGGGGTGGCGAGCACGACATTGGCGCCGCTGACCAGCTCGATCAGCGCCTCCTCCTGGGCCGGGTACAGCGGCGTGCCGCCGGCCTCGGCCCAGGCGGCGAAGGCGGCGAAGAGCGCGTCGGGGTCGCCGCCGGTCGCGCGCAGTGCGGACAGGTCGGCGGGGTCCTCGAGCAGGGGAGGAGCAGCGGTCGTGGTCATCAGGTGCACCAGCGTGCCCGACGCTCTCCTGCTTCCCCGGACCAGGCCCGGCGGCGTCCCGTGTGCGGCGGACGGTAACGATCCGGTAACGAGGTCTCCCGGAGTGTGTGACATACGCCGTAACCGGAGAGGAAGGTGAACAACAGGTGAACGGAAGGTGGCTGAGACCATGCGCGAACGTTTCTGCCCGGAGTGCCGGTGGACCGTTGTGACCGACCAGGCGGGCCGGCGACGGCTCGAGATGCGCTGGGTGCCGCTCGACGCCGCGGCCACCCACAGCCCGGTGGCGCGCGCCGCCTGACCAGGACGACTCCTCCCGACCCGGGAGGGAGGAGGGGTGCACACCGACGTGCGCCTCTCCTCCCGCCCGGGTCGTGTGCTGTCAGGCGGCCGGTGGGCCCGTGTCCGGGGTTCCGGACCGCGGTGGGCGGGTAGGTCGGCCGCGCCACGGCACCGCAGGGGCGTGAGACCAGCGCCCGAGTGCCGAGCGCTCCCGATCCAGGAAAGGTGGACGCCCGTGTCCGAGCCCCGTCCCGAGTCCCAGCCCGCCCAGCAGCAGAGCACCCCCGGCACGCTCGGCGAGATGACGCCGAAGCCGGACCACGGCGAGGAGAGCTACCAGGGCTCCGGGAAGCTCGCCGGCAAGAAGGCCGTCATCACCGGCGGGGACAGCGGCATCGGCCGCGCCGTGGCGATCGCCTTCGCGCGCGAGGGCGCCGACGTCCTCATCTCCTACCTGTCCGAGCACGAGGACGCGCAGGACACCGCGAAGTACGTCGAGCAGGCCGGTCAGAAGTGCGTGCTGGTGCCGGGGGACATCTCCGACCGCGCGCACTGCAAGACGATCATCCCGAAGGCCGTCGAGGAGTTCGGGCGGGTCGACGTGCTGGTCAACAACGCCGCGTTCCAGATGAGCCACGACTCGCTGGAGGAGATCTCCGACGAGGAGTGGGACTTCACCCTCGCCACGAACCTCTCGGCGATGTTCACCCTGACCAAGGACGCGCTGCCGCACATGGGGCCCGGGGCGTCGATCATCAACTCGTCGTCGGTGAACAGCGACAACCCCAGCCCGAACCTGATCGCCTACGCCATGACCAAGGCCGGGATCGCCAACTTCACCGCGTCGCTGGCCCAGATGCTGGCGGAGAAGGGGATCCGCGCCAACAGCGTCGCCCCCGGGCCGGTGTGGACGCCGCTGATCCCGGCGACCATGCCCGAGGAGAAGGTGGAGAGCTTCGGGCAGCAGGTGCCGATGGGCCGTCCCGCGCAGCCGGCCGAGCTGGCCCCGGTCTACGTGCTGCTGGCCGGCGACGAGGCGTCCTACGTCTCCGGCGCGCGGATCGCCGTCACCGGAGGCAAGCCCATCCTCTGACCCCGGCCACGATCAGCTCACCTGATCATGGAGCGTCCTCCCTCACCGCCCACCGTGAGGGAGGACGCTGCGTGATCAGGTCACCTGATCGTCGCGGCGAGGGCGGCGACGGCGGCGGGGCGGACCCGGCAGCAGCCGCCGACCAGCCGCACCCCCGCGGGCAGCCACTCCCGGACGGCGTCCGGCGCGATCCCGGGGGTCCCGGTCCACCGCCGCGCGACGGCGTCCCACGACTCACCGCTGTTGGGGTAGGCCGCGACCGGCTTGCCGCTCGCCGCGGCCGCGCGCACGGCGGGCAGGACGGCGTCCGGGGCGGTGCAGTTGACCCCGACCGCGACCACCTCGTCGACCCCGTCCGCCATGGCGAAGACGTCCGCGGCCTGCTCCCCGCGCCGCGTTCGCGGCACGCCGTGCTCGTCGACGACGGTGGTGAGCGACAGCCAGACCGGCACCCCCAGCGCCTGCGCCTCCAGCAGCAGCGCCTCGGCCTCCGCCGCCGCGGGGACGGTCTCGCACGCCAGCACGTCGGCCCCCGCCTCGGCGAGCACCGCCATGCGCGGGCGGTGGAACGCGCGCAGCGCCGCGACGCCGACCTCGGCCACGTAGGCGCCGGTGTACTCCGACCCGTCGGCCAGCATCGCGCCGTACGGGCCCACGGACCCCGCGACCCACCCCTGGCCCTGCCCCTCGCGGGCCAGCGCGACCGACGACGCGATCAGCCGCCGGGCCTCGGCCGCGTCCGCACCGGTGGCGGCGAACCCCTCGACGGTCGCCTGGTAGCTCGCCGTCGTCGCCACCTGCGCACCGGCCGCGGCGAACGCGGCGTGGGCGGCCACCACCGCCCCCGGGTCGTCGCGGAGCAGGCGGGCCGACCACAGGGCGGAGGAGACGTCGTGCCCGCGGGCCTCGAGCTCGGTGGAGAGCCCGCCGTCCAGCACGACGGGGCCGGTGGCGAGCGTGGCGGCGAGACCGGGGGCGAGATCAGGCATGGCGACCATCCTCCCGCGGTACCTGCGCACCCATGGTGTTCATCTGGAGCAGCGGTTGGGGTCCGAGGCGCCGGCGGCCCCGCTACGGCGGTGGTGGCTACCGCGGGCACTACGGCGGCCACTACGGCCCCGGCTACGGGTACGGGCCTCCGCGCGGCTACCGCCGCGGCCGGCGCGACGACTCGTGCCTGCGCGACCTGCTGTTCCTCAACACCGGCTGCTGCCTGGCCAACGCCATCGGCTGCGGCATGGACCTCCTGCTGGTCGCGCCCCGCTCGCTGCCGGCGATCCGGGCGGGTCAGCAGGGCAGCGGCGCCGCCGCCCGGTTGATCGCGGCCGTCCGCTACTACCAGCGGGAGATCAGCCCCCGGCGCCGGCCGTGCTGCCGGTACGGCCCGACCTGCTCGGCGTACGCGATCCAGGCGCTGGAGACCCACGGCGCCCTGCGCGGCTCGTGGCTGACGCTGCGCCGCCTGGCACGCTGCCGCCCCGGCGCCGTCGGCGGGGCGGACCCGGTCCCGGCCTGACCCGGAGCAGGACCTCGCCTACGGTCGCCCGGTGATCCCGACCGGCGCGCGCACCTGGCGGGATCCCCCGTGGCGGGCCGGCGCGCTGGCCTGGGCGGCCGATCAGCTGGCCAGCGCCGGGCTGGTCGTCACGGGGGAGCCCGAGCAGCCGCACGTGCGGGCCTGGTCCACCGCCTTCCGCATCCCGCTGCGCGGCGGGGACGCCGTCTGGCTGAAGGCGGTGGGGCCGGGTTCGGCGCAGGAGCCGGTGCTCGCCGAGGCCCTCGGCCGCTGGGTGCCTCAGCAGGTGCTGGTGCCGCTCGCGGTGGACCGGGAGCGCCGGCTGCTCCTCATGACCGACGGCGGTCCGACCCTGCGCGAGACCGGCGCGGACCTCGCCGGCTGGGCGGCGTTGCTGGCCGGCCACGCCCGCCTGCAGGCCCAGGTCTCCCGGCACGCCGAGGAGCTCGTCGGCCTCGGGGTGCCCGACCACCGCCCGGAGCGGCTGCCCGCGCTGGCGGACCTCCTGGCCGACGACGAGGCGCAGCAGGCCGGCCGCCCGGAGGAGCTCCCCGACGCCGTGCGCGCCCGCCTGCGGGCGGGGCTCGGCGGCTACGCGGCGGCCTGCCGGGAGCTCGCGGACGGCGGCGTCCCGGCGAGCGTGCAGCACGACGACCTGCACGACGGCAACGTCTTCGCCCGTGACCGCCCGTACCGCTTCTTCGACTGGGGCGACGCCTCGGTCTCGCACCCGTTCCTCGTCCTGCTCGTCGCCCTCCGCTCCGCCGGTCGGGCGCTGGGGCTGCCGCAGGGCGACCCCGGGCTGCTCCGGCTGCGCGACGCGTACCTCGACCCGTGGCTCGACCACGGCAGCGCCGCCGAGCTGCGCGAGCTGTGCGACCTGGCGCTGCACGTCGCGCCGCTGCAGCGCGCCCTGACCTGGCGCCGGATCCTGCGCGGCGTGCACGAGGCCGAGCGCGCCGCGTGGGCCGGAGCGGTGCCCGGCTGGACCGCCGAGCACCTGGCGCCGGGCCCGCTGGCGTCCCGTACCTGAACCGCGTCGGCCACACTGTGCCGGTGCCCGGGACCGACGACGCCTCCGGTGACCTCCCGGTCACCGGTTCGCTCGTCGTGCCGGCGGCGGCGCAGTCGTGGCGGTTCTCCCGCAGCTCGGGGCCCGGTGGACAGGGGGTCAACACCGCCGACTCCCGGGTCGAGCTCTCCGTGCGGCCGCTGGACCTGCCGGGGCTGACCGACCCGCAGCGGGCGCGGCTCGCCTCGCGGCTCGGCGGCCGGCTGGTCGACGGCGTCCTCACCATCGCGGCGAGCGAGCACCGCCAGCAGCTGCGCAACCGGCAGGCCGCCCGGGATCGGCTGGCGGCGGTGCTGCGCGCCGCACTCGCCCCACCGGCGCCGGCCCGGCGGCGCACCAAGCCCACCCGTGGCTCGCAGGAGCGCCGGATCCAGGCCAAGAAGCAGCGGGGCCAGCTCAAGAAACAGCGCGGCTCCTGGGACTAGCCCAGCCGCTGCTGCAGGTGCACGGTGACCTCCTCACCCGCGCGGCTCTTGCCGATGGCCGAGCAGATCGCCGCGCGCAGCGGCAGCCAGTGCGGGCCGCTGCCCGACGGCATGAGGGTGGCCGCGAAGGCGTGCCCGTCGGCGGTGCCGGTCACCTTGACCGCCCGGCGGGTGCCCAGCAGCTCAGCGGAGTCAGGCACCTCGAGGTAGGTGGGGAACGCGCCGTCCGTCTCGATGGGCGCGGTGAAGGTGACGTCGAGGGCGGTGGGGGTGCTCATGCCTCCTCCGACCGGCGCAGCACCGACAACTCATCGCGCCGGCGACGGAGGAACGCCCGCTCACGCTCGTTGCCGCAGCGCTCGATGGCCTCCTCGTAGGCCGCGACCGCATCGGCCGGCCGCCCGGCGCGGCGCAGCAGGTCGGCGAGGACGGCGGGCAGCAGGTGCTCGCGCGGCAGCTCCAGCGCCTCGACCAGCGCCAGCCCCGCGGCGGGGCCCTCGAGCTCGGCGACGGCGACGGCGCGGTTGAGCGCCACGACCGGGTTCCGGCTGAGGGCCAGCAGCTGGTCGTAGAGCGCGACCACCTGCCGCCAGTCGGTTCCGGCGGCCGTCGCCGCGTCGCCGTGCACCGCGGCGATCGCCGCCTGCAGCTGGTAGGGGCCCGGCCGGCCCCGCCGCAGGCACCGCCGGACGAGCTCCTGGCCCTCGGCGATCAGCGCGCGGTCCCACCGCGACCGGTTCTGGTCGGCCAGCGGCACGAGGTCGCCGTCGGCGGAGGTCCGCGCCGGGCGGCGGGCCTCGGTGAGCAGCATCAGCGCCAGCAGCCCCAGCACCTCCGGCTCGTCGGGCATCAGCTCGGCGAGCAGCCGGCCCAGCCGGATCGCCTCGGCGCACAGGTCGGCCCGCACCAGCCGGTCCCCGGACGTCGCGGTGTGCCCCTCGCTGAAGACGAGGTAGACGACGGCGAG
Organism: Blastococcus sp. SYSU DS0669; assembly: GCF_054050895.1. Taxonomy (NCBI): domain Bacteria; kingdom Bacillati; phylum Actinomycetota; class Actinomycetes; order Geodermatophilales; family Geodermatophilaceae; genus Blastococcus; species Blastococcus sp. SYSU DS0669. The sequence goes on from NZ_JBJHAE010000015.1 coordinate 55,682, forward strand.
CACGGCCGGCAGCCGGTCGGGCAGCTCCGCCTCGCGCGGCACCCGGTACGGGATGCCGGCCGTGTGGATCTTCGCCTTGGCCCGCACCAGGCGCTGGGCCATCGTCCCCTCGGGCACGAGGAACGCCGCGGCGATCTCGGCGGTGGTGAGGCCGCCGAGCAGCCGCAGGGTGAGCGCCACCCGGGCGGGCGCGGCCAGCGCGGGGTGGCAGCAGGTGAAGACGAGCCGCAGCCGGTCGTCGTGCACGGGACCCTCCTCGACGGGCTCGGGGGCGCCGCCGAGCAAGGCGGCCTGAGCGTGCCGGTCGGTCCGCACGGACTCGCGCCGCCAGCGGTCGATCGCCCGGTTGCGGGCGGTCGTGACGATCCAGCCGGCCGGGCTGGGCGGCACCCCGTCGGCCGGCCACCGCGCGAGGGCGGTGAGGAAGGCGTCCTGGACCGCCTCCTCGGCGGCGTCGACGTCCCCGAGGAGGCGGATCAGGACGGCGACCGCACGGCCGTGGTGCTCGCGGAAGACACGCTCGACCTCGGCGGCGGCGTCGGGCACCGGCGTCAGAAGGCCTGGACGACGGGCCGGACCTCGACCGGCAGGCCGCCGAGGACGCGGGCGAGCTTGCCGGCCCAGACCAGGGCCTGGTCCAGGTCGTCGACCTCGATCAGGTCGAACCCACCCACGAACTCCTTCGTCTCGGCGTAGGGGCCGTCGGTGATCAGCAGGTCGCCGCTCTCGGCTCGGACGACGGTCGAGGCCTCCGGCTGGTGCAGCGCGGCGGCGAAGACCCACACGCCCGCCGCCTGCATCTCCTCGTTGAGCGCGGCGAGCTCCTTCATCACCGGCTCGAGGTCCTCCGGCGGGGGGACCTCGCCGACCGGCTGGACGATGTTCAGCAGGTACTGCGCCATGGCTGCCTCCTGGGGTTCGGCGCCGGCCTCGTGCCGGTCGCTCACCCTCTGTACGAACGAGGTGCGGCCGGATCGACACCCTCGTCGCGACCTTCCCAGCACGGCCACGGGCGGCGCCAGCACCACCCGAGCGGAACCGCTGACCGGCCCGCCGGGGTGCTGCGTCAGCCGGCGAGGACGGCCGCCATCACCCGCCGGGCCCGCCGCCCTTCGGGCACCGGCAGCAGGGCGTGCACGTGCACCAGGCCCTCCTCCTCGTGGTGGTCGACCGGCACGCCGGCCGCGCGGGCGCGCTCGACCAGCACCCGGGTGTCGGGGCTGGTGATGTCGCGGGTGCCGCTGAAGACGGTCAGGGGACCGAGCCCGGCGAACTGCCCGAACAGCGGGCTGACCAGGGGGTCGGTCAGCGGCAGGTCGCCCCGCCAGAGCTCGATGGCCGCCCGGGTGCCGGGTCGGGCCAGCCAGGGGTCCTGCGGCTCCACGAGGTCGATCTCCGGGTTGGCCAGCGTCAGGTCCAGCGCGGGGGAGATGAGCACCGTCCGGTGCAGGGCAGGCACGCCCCGGTCCCGGAGCAGCAGGGCGGCCGACAGCGCGATCTGACCGCCGGCCGAGTCGCCCATCGCGGTCACCCGCCCGGCGCCGTGCCGCTCGACCAGCGCGGCGATCAGGTCGGCCACCGGCGGCACCACCGTCGCCGCCGTCCCCACGGGCGCCAGGGGGTAGACGGGCACGGTGATCGCCGTGCCGGTGCGGGCGGCGAGCCGGGCCACCAGGCGCCAGTGCAGCGGGTGGATCTGGTTCACCCAGGCACCGCCGTGCACGTAGACGGCGGCCCGGTCCGGCGTCCCGGCGCGGGGGAGGACGCGGTAGACCGGCCAGCCGGTCCGGTGGTGGACGTCCACCACGACCTCCACCGGGCCGAGCCGGCGGGGTGGCCCGTACGGCGCCGGGCGCAGCAGGCGCTCCTGCACGCCCTGCAGCATGAGTTCGGGGCGCTCGAACTCCCTCCGGGCGCGGAGCAGGCGGAGCAGCGGGGGCAGCAGGCGGCCGGCGGGGGTGGGCACGGGACCTCCGGGGTCGGTGGAGCGGCCTCGCGGCCGGCGGTCAGCTGAGCGAGAGCGGTTCGCGGACGAGCACCCACAGCGGCAGCTCGTCGTCGCTGGTGCGGGTGGTCTCGGTGACCTGGAAGCCGAAGCCGCGGAAGAAGCGCACGTTGGCCCAGCCGAACACCGCGGCGGCGGCGGGTGTCCTGTCGACGTCGCAGCGCACCAGCACCGGCGCGAGCACGGCGGCGGCCAGCCCCCTGCGGCGGGACGACGGCCGGACACCGAGGTGCCGAAGCCGCCAGTGCGGCCGGTCGGGCAGCGCCGCGGTCACCATCGCCTCGGTCTCGGCCACCACCCGCGCGCGGTCGGCGGAGAGGTAGGGGAGTTCGCGCGTCAGGGCGGCCCGGACGTCTTCGGGCAGGGGGCGGGTGCCGGGCGCGCCGGCCGGCGGCTCCCAGACGGCGACGGCGTCGCGGTCCTCGGTCACCCAGGCGGTGCCGGTGGCCACCCCGCGGTGGGCGGCGTCCAGCTCGTGGAGCCGGGTGAGCCGCTGCATGCGGCCGTCGTCGGGCAGTGCCCACCGGGTCCAGCGCGAGTCGGCCAGGGCGACGGTGAGGGTCGCGGCGATCGCCGGCACGTCGCGCTGCTCGGCGACGCGGACGTCGGGGCCGGGCTCGTCGGGGTCGTCGATCCGCCGGACGACCGGGCCTGGAGGGGTCACCCCCTGATCCCACCACGCCCGACGACGACGGGGGTCGCCCCGGGTAGGACGGCCCCCGTGCGCGCCGGCCCCCTGCAGGGTCCCGCCGCGAGCGTGCGAGTGGCGGGGGGCAGGAGGGCCGTTCAGAAGCCCGCGCGGTCGACCTTCCGGTGGTACCGCTCGCCGAGCTTGCCGCCGAGGATCGCGCCGAGCAGGGTCACCACGAGGACCGCGACCAGGGCGATGATCCCGCCGGTCGTGGCGGTCCCCTCGTCGATCGGGATGCGCGGCAGGTTCAGCTGCTGGAGCACGTTGTACTCCGAGCCGAAGAGGACGCCGGCGAGGGCGAGCGCCAGGACGACGAGCAGGCCGATGACCCACACGGCGATTCCCTGGCGGGCCCCGTCGAAGCGCGCCATCCGGCCGGCGACGTAGCCACCGGCCAGGTAGGCGAGGAAGAGCACGACCAGCAGGACGATCGCGCCGACGATGCCGATCGTGCCCGCCTGCTGGGTGGCCTCCTCGACCGACGGGACGCCCTGCGTCAGCCCCAGAGCGACCCCGGCGGCGCTGATCAGGGCGACCAGCAGGACGGCGAGGCCGTTGGCGGAGAGCCAGCCGAAGAACGCCGCGCCCCACTTGATGCCGCCGTAGCGGGAGTGCTGGGCGTCGACGGCGTCACGGCCGGCGCCGCGGGTGGGGTGCGCGCCGTCCGGTCGGATGCCGGCGTCGTCGCCGTGGGCGGAAGCGGGTGTGGACATGGCTGGGCTCCTCCAGGAGGGGACGGCGGGTGCGGGGGCCGACGGCGTCGGTGCGCCGGGAAGCGCCCCGATGCCGCCGGCCGGGGATCCGGGTCAGCGGCGGGTGCCGGTGCCGGTGTCGTCGACGTCCAGCTCCACCTGCTCCTTGCGGACCTGCTCGGTGACGGTCGCCTGCTCGGTGACGGTCTCGGTGTCCAGGCGGACGCGCTCGACCGGTACGGCCTCCTTCTCCACGACGGGGCGCTCGCCGCGCAGCACGACCTCGTGCTCCTCCTCGGAGATCGCCGGCCCCTCGAGCGCGTCGCCGACGTTGGCGTCGGTGATCGGCTCGCGCTCGACGCGGATCTCCTCGTGCGACACCGGCACGGTCCGGGAGACGTTCTCCGAGACGATGTACTTGCGCAGCCGGGCGCGACCGGTCTCCACGCGCTGGGTGCCGATGTGGAGCTGCTCCTCCGAGCGGGTCATCGCGTCGTCGGTCGTGGGCCCGGAGGTGTCGTGGCCGACGGTGCCGTGGGTGGCGTCGCCGGTCGTCGTGGTCGCCCGCGTGGTGTCGGTGACCTCGCCGGGGACGCCGGTGCCGGCCCCTCCGGCGGTGAGGCCGTAGTACCGGTAGAGCTCGGTCTCCTCGGCGGGGGAGAGGTGGCCCTCGGAGTCGATGTGCGGGGCGTTCTTGACCTTGGCCTTGTCGTAGGGCACCCGCAGCTCCTCGCCGGTGATGTCGGCGTCTGCCAGGGGCACGAAGGCCTCCTTGGTGCCGAACAGCCCGGTGCGGACGGTGGCCCACTCGGGGCGGCCGGTCTCGTCGTCGAGGTAGACCTCGCTGACGGTGCCCAGCTTGCCGTCGGGGCCGATGGCGGTGCTGCCGATGACGTCGCTCAGCTGGTGCTCGGTGATCATGCGCGTACTCCTGGGTGCCGGGAACGGGGGAACGGTCCCCCGCTCCCGCGCGGCGTCGCGCGGGTGGGGACACCAGGAGCGGTGCCCGCAGATTTACGTTGTAAACAACCGACCGCGTTCTCCCGGGCGTGCGCCTCAGCCCCGCGGATCCCCGCGGCGCGGGGTGCGGCCCTCCGCTCGCACGACCTCCAGCCGCCCCAGCAGGTTCTCCAGCGCCTCCTCGAACTCGGCGGCCGACTCGTCCAGGGACAGCAGGGACTCGAGGCGCACGACGGTGGGATACGCGCTGAGGTCGGTGCCCACGGCGGCGTCCGGCGCGCCGTCGGGCCGGTCCTCCGGGCTGATCTTCACGCCCTTCTGGGAGACCTCGAGGAGCAGGTGCCCCAGGAGGAAGCTGGAGTAGGCGCGGTACGCCGCGACCGCGGCGTCCTCGGTGAAGCCGCTGCCGATCAGGGTGTCGAGGAAGGACTCGACCCAGCAGAGGCTGCGCAGCGGCGGGCGGACCCACGGGGCCGCCGGCGGCCGCGTGGCGACCAGGGGGAAGACCTCGGGGTGGGCGAGGGCGATCCGCCGGACCCCGTGCGCCAGGCGCTGCAGGTAGTCCTGCCAGCCGTGCGCCGCGCTCAGGTGCACGTCGGGGTCGCCGTAGAGCTCGTCGACCACCGACTCCACCACCCCGTCGAGCAGCTGCTCGCGGCCGGGCACGTAGCGGTACAGCGCCATCGCCTCCACGCCCAGGTGGGCCCCGAGCCGCCGCATCGTGAGCGCGCCCAGGCCGTTCGCGTCGATGTACTCGACGGCCGCGCCGAGGATGCGGCGGCGGTCGAGCCCCGCTCGCCCGGCACCGGGCGGAGCGGCCGGCACGGTCGCGGCCGCACCGCCGCGTCCCTCGGGGCTGTCGGGGTCGGCCGCGGGGTCCGGCTCGGTCATCACGCTCTCCCTCGCTCGGCGGGACGTGCCGGTGATGATGCGCGGCGGGCGACCGCACAGGGGCGGCGCCCCCCGTGTGAGGGGGACGGAACCCAGCGTTGACGCCGGGGTCCACGAAGGGAAACGCCCGCGCCCCACGCTGGTTCCCGTGTCCGCCACCGCACCCTCCGCCGCCACCGCCCCCGGTGGGCGCGCCTCGCGGACGACGAGCACCCACTGCCCCTACTGCTCCCTGCAGTGCGGGATGGCGGTCACCGCCGGAGACCGCCCGGCCACCCTGCTGCCGCTGGACTTCCCGACCAACCGTGGCGGGCTGTGCTCCAAGGGCTGGTCGGCCGCCGACCTGCTCGACCACCCGGAGCGGCTCACACGGCCGCTGGTCCGCGCGGTGCCCGGCGACCGCACCAGCCCGCTGGTCGAGTCCACGTGGGAGGAGGCGCTGGACCGGGTCGTCGCCGCGATCCGGCGCACCCAGGCCCGGCACGGCCGCGACGCCGTCGGCTGCTTCGGCGGCGGCTCGCTGACCAACGAGCAGGCCTACCAGTTCGGCAAGTTCGCCCGTGTCGCCCTGCGCACCAGCGCCATCGACTACAACGGCCGGTTCTGCATGTCGTCGGCGGCGGGGGCGGCCAACCGCGCCTTCGGCCTGGATCGCGGGCTGCCCTTCCCGCTCTCCGACATCGCCGAGGCCGACGTCGTCGTCCTCGTGGGCAGCAACCCGGCCGACACCATGCCGCCGGCGATGCAGTGGTTCGACGCCGGCCGGGAGCGCGGCGCGCAGCACGTCGTCGTCGACCCCCGCCGCACCGCCACCGCCCGCAGTGCCGCGCTGCACCTGCAGCCGCTGCCCGGCACCGACCTGGCGCTGGCCAACGGGCTGCTGCACCTCGCGGTCGCCGAGGGCCTGGTGGACGAGGAGTACGTCGCCGCCCGCACGACCGGTTTCGACGAGGTCCGGGCCGGCGTGGCGGCGTACTGGCCCGACCGGGTGGAGCGGCTCACCGGCGTGCCCGTCGCCGACCAGCGGCGCACCGTCTTCGCGCTGGCCCGCGCCGAGAAGGCGATGATCCTGACCGCGCGCGGGGCCGAGCAGCACCGCAGCGGCACCGACACCGCGCAGGCGTGGATCAACCTCGCGCTCGCCCTCGGCCTGCCGGGCCGGCGCGGCAGCGGCTGGGGCACGATCACCGGCCAGGGCAACGGGCAGGGCGGCCGCGAGCACGGCCAGAAGGCCGACCAGCTGCCCGGCTACCGGTCGCTGGCCGACCCCGCCGCCCGCGCGCACGTCGCCGCCGTCTGGGGCGTGGACCCCGACGAGCTCCCGATGCCGGGGAAGAGCGCCTTCGAGCTGCTGGACGCCCTCGGCACCGACGGCGGGGTGCGCACGTTGCTGGTGCTCGCCTCCAACGTCGCCGTCTCCGCTCCCGACGCACGCCGGGTGGTCAGCCGGCTCGGCGACCTGGACTTCCTCGCCGTCAGCGACTTCTTCCTCTCCGAGACCGCCGAGCTCGCCGACGTGGTGCTGCCCAGCGCCATGTGGGCGGAGGAAGCCGGCACGATGACCAACCTCGAGGGCCGGGTGATCCGCCGTCGGCGGGCGCTCGACCCGCCGGAAGGCGTCCCCGACGACCTGCAGCTCCTCGCCACGCTGGCCGGCCGGCTCGGCGCGCAGAACTTCAGCGGCGACCCGGAGACGGTCTTCGAGGAGCTGCGCCGGGCCAGCGCGGGAGGGACGGCGGACTACGCGGGCATCAGCTACCGGCGCATCGACGAGGAGCGCGGCGTCTTCTGGCCCTGCCCGGCCGACGACCACCCCGGCACGCCACGGCTGTTCACCGAGCGCTTCGCCACCCCCGACGGGCGGGCTCGCTTCCTGCGCGTGGAGCACGTCGACGCGCACGAGCGGCCCGACGCCGAGCACCCCTACGTGCTGACCACCGGCCGGGTCCTGGCCCAGTACCAGTCGGGCACCCAGACCCGGCGGACGCGGAGCCTGCAACTGGTCGCCCCCACACCCCGCGCCGAGCTGCACCCCGACCTCGCCCGGCGCCTGGGCATCGCGCAGGACGACGTCGTCGAGCTCGCCACCCGCCGGGGACGCGCCCGCTTCCACGCGCAGGTGACCGACACCATCCGGCCCGACGTGGTCTTCGTGCCGTTCCACTGGGCCGGCACCAACGCCCTCACCGACGCCGGCGCGCTCGACCCGACGTCGAAGATGCCGCCCTTCAAGGTCTGCGCCGTCGCCGTCACCCGCGTCGGCGGGCCGGAGGAGCGCTTCCCCCCGCCCCCGGCCACCACCCAGCCCCGGCCCGCGGACCACCGGCCCGCGGTCGGCCCCGTCCCGCGCCCGCCGTCCCGCACGACCCGCTCCTCGACGACCAGGAGAACCCCCGTGAAGAGCACCCCGCGCTTCCTGCAAGGCGTCTTCCCGATCACCGGGGAGGGGCTGGCCAAGCCCGGCCCCGTCGACCCGGCGCTGCGCTACACGGTGCCCGCCGGCTGCAGCGCGCAGGCGCTGTACTTCCGCGGCGGCAACGCGACCGCCGAGCTGGTCTACGTGCTGCTGCTACGCGACGGCGAGCCGGTGCGCTGGTTCCCGATCGGGGCGAAGGCCGACACGCACGTGCCGCTGCGCGTGGTCGAGGACCTTCCGGGGGGCTCGGTGCTCGAGCTGCACGCCGCCGCCCCCGAGGGCGTCACCGGTGAGCTGGTGGTCGACCTGGGACTGGTGGAGGTCTGACATGACGGCGATCCTCGGGGCCCGCCTGGCCGGCGCCACCGCCCTGCACCTGGACGACGACCTCGATGCCCGCGGCCGGCTGGTCGTGGTCGGCAACGGCATGGCCGGCGCCCGCTTCGTGGAGGAGATCCTCGAGCGCGGCGGCGGCGACCAGTTCCGCATCACCGTCTTCGGCGACGAGCCGCACGGCAACTACAACCGGATCATGCTGAGCCCGGTGCTCGCCGGGGAGTCGCACGAGGACGAGATCGTGCTCAACTCCCACGACTGGTACGCCGACTTCGGCATCGACCTGCGCGCCGGTGTCCGGGTCGAGCGGATCGACACCGCGGCCAAGCAGGTGCACGCCGCCGACGGCAGCGTCACCGCCTACGACCACCTGGTGCTCGCCACGGGCAGCTACTCGTTCATCCCCCCGATGACCGGCGTGCGGCGCGAGGACGGCGAGCTGCTCCCGGGCGTCTACGGCTTCCGCACCATCGACGAGACCCGCGCGCTGCTCGCCGCGACCGGGCGCTGCCGCCGCGCGGTCGTCATGGGCGGCGGGCTGCTCGGGCTGGAGGCCGCGCGCGCCCTGCAGGGGCACGGTCTCCAGGTGGAGCTGGTGCACGCGATGCCGTGGCTCATGAACGCCCAGCTCGACGCCGAGGCCGGCGCCATCCTCAAGCGCAGCGTCGAGCAGCTCGGCATCACCGTCCACCTCGACGTCCTGGCCACCGAGGTGCTGGGCGAGGAGCACGTCGAGGGGGTGCTGCTGAAGGACGGCCGGCGGCTGGACTGCGACCTGCTCGTGGTCGCCGCCGGGGTGCGCCCGCACACCGACGTCGCCGTCCGCTCGGGGCTGGAGGTGCAGCGGGCGGTCGTCGTCGACGACCAGCTGCGCACCGACGACCCCGACGTCTACGCCATCGGGGAGTGCGCCCAGCACCGCGGCGAGGTCTACGGGCTGGTGGCGCCGGCGTGGGAGCACGCGAAGGTCCTGGCCGACGTCCTCACCGGGACCGACCCCGCCGCCGAGTACCACGGCAGCCGGACGGCGACGAAGCTGAAGGTCGCCGGCGTCGACGTCGCCGTGATGGGGGTGAGCAGCCCCGAGCGGGACGACGACGAGTTCCTGGTCATCTCCGAGCCCCGGCGCGGGGTGCACCTGTCGGTGGTGATCCGCGACGGCGCGCTGGTCGGGGCGACCCTGCTCGGCGACACCCGCAAGGTCGCCTACCTCACCCAGGCCTTCGACCGGGGCTCCCCGCTGCCCGAGGAGCGCATCCGCCTGCTGGTCGACCTCTCCGACGGTGCGGCGGAGGTCGGCGTCGCCGAGATGCCGGCGGACTCCCAGGTCTGCAACTGCAACGGGGTGTCGAAGGGCGACATCTGCGGGGCGGTCTCCGGGGGCTGCGGGAGCGTCGGCGAGGTCATGGACCGCACCCGCGCCGGCAAGGGGTGCGGCTCCTGCAAGGCGCTGGTCACGCAGATCGTCGAGTGGGCCGCCGACGGCGATCTCGCCGAGGACCCCGCTGCGTTCTACTACGTGCCCGGCATCCCGATGCCCAAGCCGGAGCTGATGCGGGCCATCCGTGAGCGCGACCTGCGCAGCGTGTCCGCGGTCTTCGCCGCCCTCGCTCCCGACGGCAAGGACGACGCGAAGTCGAAGATGGGCCTCACGTCGCTGCTGAAGATGATCTGGGGCCACGACTTCGTGCCGGAGAAGGACGGCGAGTTCATCAACGACCGCGTCCACGCCAACATCCAGCGCGACGGCACCTTCTCCGTCGTCCCCCAGATGAAGGGCGGGGTGACGTCGCCGGCCCAGCTGCGGCGGATCGCCGACGTCGCCGAGAAGTACGAGGTGCCGATGGTCAAGGTGACCGGGGGCCAGCGGATCGACCTGCTCGGCGTCCGCAAGGAGGACCTGCCGGCCATGTGGTCCGACCTCGGCATGCCTTCGGGCTACGCCTACGGGAAGAGCTTCCGGACCGTGAAGACCTGCGTCGGCTCGGAGTTCTGCCGGTTCGGCCTGGACGACTCCACCCAGCTCGGCATCGACCTGGAGACCCGGTTCCAGGGCATCGAGAGCCCGGCGAAGATGAAGCTCGCCGTCGTCGGCTGCCCGCGCAACTGCGCCGAGGCCTACGTGAAGGACGTCGGCGTCGTCGCGGTCGGCAACGGGAGGTGGGAGGTCTACGTCGGCGGCGCCGCCGGGGCGACGGTCCGCAAGGGCGACCTGCTGGCCACGGTCGTCGGTCGCGACGCCGTGCTCACCCTGGCCGGCCGGTTCATGCAGTACTACCGGGAGAACGCCAACTGGTTGGAGCGCACCTACGACTTCGTGCCCCGGGTCGGGCTGGCGAAGCTCCAGCACGTGCTGCTGGAGGACGGCGAGGGCATCTGCGCCGACCTCGACGCGGGGATCCAGCGCTCGATCGACGCCTACCGCGACCCGTGGGGCCAGGACGCGGTCGAGCCGGCCACCCCCGGCCAGTTCCGGCCCGCCCTGCCGCTGGTCGCGCTGCCGGAGGTGCCGGTGACGAGCGCGCCGCAGGCGTCCGGTTCGGCACCGGGGGTGGGTCGATGAGCCTCATCGAGGAGCGGGCCGCGACGGCGCACGTGGTGGGCAGCGTGGCGGAGGTCCCGCCGGGGGAGGGGCGGACGTTCGTGGTCGGCGGCGAGCAGGTGGCGGTGTTCCGGCTGCGCGACGGCTCGCTGCACGCCACCCAGGCGGCCTGCCCGCACGCGAGGGGCCCGCTCGCCGACGGGCAGACCGACGTCGACGTGCTGGTGTGCCCGCTGCACCAGTACGCCTACCGGTGGGCCGACGGCGCCTCGACCTCCGGCACGGCGCCGATCCGCGTGTTCCCCGTCCACGAGGAGGAGGGCGCGCTCGTGGTGACGCTCTGAGCGGTGAGCACCGACGTCGGCAGCCCGCGCCGCACCGCGCGCTCCCGCGCCGGACGCCGGACGCCTACGACCGCTCTGCCCGAGCGCCCGCCCCGGTCCGCGGAGCGGCGCCTCAGGCCGGGCGGGCGCGCACGTGCATGCGCTCGCCCTGCGGGCCGAAGAGGACCAGCCCCTCCGCCGGTTCCGGGAAGGGGTTGGAGAAGGTGTGCGGCACCCGGGTGTCGAACTCGACCACCTCGCCCGGGCCGAGCACGAAGTCGCGGGGGCCGAGGAGCAGGCGGATCCGCCCCGAGAGCACGTAGAGCCACTCGTAGCCCTCGTGGGTCTTCTGGTCGGTGTCGCTCACCCGCCACCGGGCCGGTAGCAGCATCTTGTAGGCCTGCAGGCCACCGGACTGGCGGGTCAGCGGCACCATCGTCATGCCGTCGTCCCGCGTGATCGGGTGCCCGTGCACCCGCGGGTCCGCCGGCGGGGCCACATCCACCAGGTCGTCGAGGGCGACGCCGTAGGTGCGGGCGAGCGGCAGGAGGAGCTCGAGCGTCGGCCGGCGGCCACCGGACTCCAGCCGCGACAACGTGCTCACCGAGATACCGGTGGCGCCGGCGACCTCGGCCAGCGTGCGCCCGCTCTCCCCGCGCAGCGCCCGCAGCCGCGTGCCGACGTTCTGCAGGACGTCGTCGTCGGTCATGGCCGCCAGTTTGCCATTTCGGCAAGCGTATTTGCCAGCTAGCCGGTCGCCGGCCGACAGTGGGCGCCATGGACGACAGCTACGACGTGGTGGTCATCGGTGGCGGTGCGGCGGGGCTGAGCGGAGCGCTCACGCTGGCCCGCGCCCGGCGCAGCGTGCTGGTGGTGGATGCGGGTGAGCCGCGGAACGCCCCCGCCGGGCACGTGCACAACTACCTCGGCCGGGAGGGCACGCCCCCCGCCGAGCTGTACGCGATCGGCCGCGGCGAGGTCGAGGGCTACGGCGGGTCCGTGGTCCCCGGCCGGGTCGTGTCGGTGCGGCGCGAGGCCGGCGGGTTCAGGGTCGCCCTCGAGGACGGCGCCTCCGTGGGCGCCCGCCGGCTGCTGCTGGCCACCGGCCTCACCGACGACCTGCCCGAGCTCCCGGGGGCCGCGGAGCGCTGGGGCGGGACGGTGCTGCACTGCCCGTACTGCCACGGCTGGGAGGTCCGCGACCGGGCCGTCGGCATCGTGAGCACCGGCCCGATGGGGGCCTACGCGGCGCTGCTGTGGCGGCAGTGGACCGAGGACGTCGTCCTCTTCGTGCACTCCGGCGCCGAGCCGGGCGACGAGGAGCACGAGCAGCTGGCGGCCCGCGGGGTGCGCGTCGTGCGCGGCGCGGTGGCCGGGCTGGAGGGGGGCGCGGACGTCCGGCTGGCCACCGGTGAGCTGGTCGCCCGGGACGCCGTGGTCGTCGCGCCGCGGTTCGTCGCCAACGCCGAGCTGCTCGCCGACCTCGGTGCCGTGCCGGTGCCGATGGAGATGCACGGTGCGGTGATGGGCACCCACCTGCCCGCCGACGCGACCGGGCGCACCGACGTGCCCGGCGTGTGGGTGGCCGGGAACGCGGGCGACCTGAGCGCGCAGGTCATCGTCGCCGCCGCCCAGGGGCTCCGGGCCGGGGCGATGATCAACGCCGACCTGATCCAGGAGGACACCCGGGCAGCGGTGGCCCGGCGTCGGGCGGTGGCGGCGTGAGGGCCACCGACCGCGAGACCTACGACGAGCTGTACCGGTCGGCCCCGGCCGTCTGGAGCGGCCGGCCCAACCGGCAGCTCGTCGTCGAGGCGGCCGGGCTCCCGGCCGGAACCGCGCTCGACGCCGGCAGCGGCGAGGGCGGGGACGCCCTGTGGCTCGCCGAGCGGGGCTGGCGCGTCACGGCGGTGGACTTCTCGCCGGTGGCCCTGCAGCGCGGCGCCGCGGCGGCGCGGGCGCGGGGGCTGGCGGACCGGGTGGAGTGGCTGCCCGCCGACCTCGACGCGTGGCAGCCGCCGGCCGGCGCCTTCGACCTCGTGACGGTGCACTACCTGCACGCGACCTGGACCGACCGCGTCGGCGTGTTCCGGCGGTTGGCGGCCGCGGTCGCCCCGGGCGGCACCCTGCTCGTGGTCGGCCACCTGCTCGGCGACGACGTGAGCCACGGGCAGCACCACGCGCACGACCCCGGCGTGCTCTACACCGCCGAGGACGTCGCGGCGGCGCTCGAGCCGGGGGAGTGGTCCGACGTCGTCACCGAGAGCCGCGAGCGGGACCACGGGGCGGCGCAACGGACCGGCAACCCGGTGCCCGACACGGTGCTCGTCGCGCGGCGGCGACGCTGACCGCACGGGCCCGACCGCCTGCACGACCTCCCACGCGGGGCGTCGCTCTCTGCCCACGCGGGCTGGGCAGAGGGCGACATGGCCCGAGCAGCAGTCCTTCCCCTGGCCGGACGGCGGTCAGCTGCGCGGGAGCCCCAGCTCGGCGAGGGCGGCGGTCACCGCGCCCTCCCGCAGGACCTCGAGCGCGAGCAGCCGGTGCACGAGCACCCCGCGGCGCGTGAGCCGCAGGTCGGCCATCCGCAGGCGGGGCAGCGCCGCCCCGCCGGGCCGGGGCTGGGCCGGCGGTGGGTCGAGCAGCCCGGCGCGCTGGAGCTCTGCGACGTCCTCCCGGGCGCCCCACGCCGTCCAGGCCCGCGGGTCGTCGTCCAGCGGCGTCATGGGCAGCGGCACGCGGTCCCGCCGGCCGACGGCGGCCAGCAGCGCGAGCTGCCGCCAGCCGAGCGTGCCGGCCAGCCGCAGCGCCCGGCCGACGAGCTCGGCGTCGATGTCGGGGGAGACGGCGACCTCGGCCAGCAGGTAGCCCAGATGGCGGACCCGGCGCTCGTCGGTGGAGGCGCGCGCGGCTTGCACCACCGCCTCGGTCACCTCCTCGGCCACCGACCGGTTGCCGGGGCGGCCGGCGAAGAAGGCGTCGGTCCGCACCGCCCGGCCGGCGCGGTGCACCGTCACCGCGTGCTCGACGGCGAAGGCCAGGGCGGCCCCGGCCCGCACCCGCTCGCGCGCCACCGGGATGGCGGCGGCGTCCTCCGCGGCGGCGCGCAGCACCGCGGCGAACGCGTCGTCGACCTGCACGCGCGCGGCGGCGGGCTCGAACACCACCGTCGCCGCGGCGGAGCACATCGAGCCCGCGACCGGGGCGCCGGCCTCGACGAGCGTGCGCCCGGTGCTGGTCTCCTCGGCTGCGGTCACCCGGCGATCTTCGTCGCTCCGGCGGTGCGGCTCCACCCCGGGGCGGGCCGGGCTCACCCGCTCGGGCCACGCACGGCACGCCGGGCCCGGCTCCGGGAGGGCCGGGCCCGACGGCGCATCAGACTCCCGCGCGCTGCATCAGCGTGCCGCGCCGGAGGTAGACGGACCAGGTCACCGCCACGCAGACGACGTAGAAGCCGCAGAAGGCCAGCAGCGCCGTCTCCACCCCGCCGGTGGCCCCGTAGGACTCCGAGACCACGCGGGGGATGAACACCGCACCCAGGGCGCCGACCGCCGAGATGATGCCGACGGCCGCCGCGGTGTCGCGCCGGGCGCGGTACAGCACGGCCTCCGGTGTCTCCCCCGGGTGATCGGCGGCGGCCTCGGCGCGGTAGATGATCGGGATCATCCGGTAGGTGGAGCCGTTGGTCATGCCCACCACGGCGAACAGCACCAGGAAGCTGGCGAGAAAACCGCCGAAGCTCCCGGCGCGCAGGAACCCGATCGCCGCGCCGATCGCCAGGGCCTGTCCGACGAAGGTGACGACGGTGACCTTCGCGCCGCCCACCCGGTCGGCCAGCCATCCGCCGAAGGGCCGCGAGAGCGAGCCGACCAGCGGGCCGAGGAAGGCGTAGCGGTAGGTGTCGGCGGCGAACTCGTTGGCCAGCACCAGGGGGAAGGCGCCGGAGAAGCCGATGAAGGAGCCGAACGCGCCGATGTAGAGGAAGGACATCACCCAGGTCTGCCTGCGGCGGGCGATCGCGGCCTGCCCGGCGATGTCGGCGCGGGCACCGGCGAGGTTGTCCATGCCGTACCAGGCGCCCGCGACCGCCAGCACGACGAACGGCACCCAGATGAGGGCCACGTTCTGCACGTAGCGGGCATCACCGGCCTCCGTCGTCCCCGTGCTGCCGCCGACGACGGCGAGCGCGCCGGCGGTCACCGCCAGCGGCCCGACCAGCTGGATGATCGCGACGCCGATGTTCCCGCCGGCGGCGTTGAGCCCGAGTGCGAAGCCCTTCTCCTTGTCCGGGTAGAAGAACGAGATGTTGGCCATCGAGGACGCGAAGTTGCCGCCGCCGAAGCCGCAGGTGACCGCGGTCAGCACCCAGAACCAGTACGGCTGCCCGGTGGTCGCCGCCACGGTCAGCAGGGTGACCGGCACCAGCAGCAGCGCCGCGCTGACCACCGTCCAGTTCCGGCCGCCCACCAGCGCCGGCATGAACGTGTAGGGCACCCGCATGATCGCGCCCACCAGGCCCGCGGTGGCCACCAGCCAGAAGAGCTGGTCGCTGGTGAAGCCGTAGCCGATCGAGGCGAGCACCGCGGTGGCGACGCTGAACATCTGCCACACGCTGAAACCGATGTTCTCGGCCAGCACCGACCACACCAGGTTGCGCCGGGCCACCGGGCGGCCCTGCGGCGAGCCCCAGAAGCGCGGGTCCTCGGGGTCGTAGTCGTCGATCCAGCGGGACCCCCGCCGGGTCGCGGCGGGCGGGGCGGGGGCCGGCGCGGCCACCTCGCCGGCGGGGCGGGCGGTGGGGGTGGTGGTCATGGGCGCATCCCTCGGCTCCGGGGCCGCCGGGTGGGCGGCTCCTGTGGCGCCCGACGCTAGGAACCGGCCGTTTCCGACCCGCCGCGCGCGTGTGACCTCTCGGGAACGACCCGCTCACCCGGGCGGCGGCGCAGTGGTGAGGGTGCCGGCGGAGATGACCTCCGGCGCCGCCCGGCTCGCGGCGGCCGACTCGGGGTGGAGCCGGGGCCCGCCGCTGACGTCTCGTCGGTGCCCGGTGCGACCATCCCGGCATGGCGATCCAGGTGCGGCCGGCGACGAGCTTCCCCGACGTGGCCACCGTGCTCGGCCCCAGGCGTCCCGACGCGAACGTGTGCTGGTGCCTCAGCTACCGGCTGACGACGTCGAAGGAGAACCGGGAGCTGGTCGGCCCGGCGCGGGGTGAGCGGGTGCGCGAGCTGGTGCAGGAGGACCCGCCCCCGGGGGTGCTGGCCTACGACGGCGAGGAGGTCGTGGGCTGGGCCGCGGTGCACCCGCGGGCCGGCACGAGCTTCGCCCGCAACCGCAGGATCCCGCACGTCGACGACCTCGACGTCTGGTCGCTGTGGTGCGTCCGCGTCCGGCCCGGGCACCGGGGGCGCGGCCTGGCCCACCACCTGGTCGCGGGGGCGGTGGAGTTCGCCCGCGAGCACGGCGCCCCGGCGGTGGAGGGCTACCCGGTCGACAACCAGGGGCGCAAGGTCGACCTGACGATGGCCTACGTCGGCACCCGGTCGCTGTTCGAGCGCGCCGGCTTCGTCACGGTGGCCGACACCGACTCCGTCCTCAACGGCTTCCCGCGGGTGGTGGTGCGGCGCGACCTCCGGTCGGAGCGCTAGACCGCGAGCCGGTAGCCGCGCTTGACCACCGTCTCCACCAGCGGGGCGCCGAGCGCCGCGCGCAGCCGGGTCACCGCCATCTCGACGGCGTGCCCGTCGCCGCCGCCGGGCAGCGCGGCCACCAGGTCGGTGCGGGGGAGGACGTGGCCCGGTCGCCCGGCCAGCTCCCGCAGCACCGCCAGCGGCCCGGGTGGCAGCTCGACGACCTGCCCGTCGACGACGGCGGCGTGGCCACGCACCTGCAGCGTGTGCGGCCCGACCCGCAGCACCGGGTCGCGCTCGGGCAGCCGCGCGACGACCTCACGGGCCAGGGCGCCCAGCCGCGCGCGGACCGGCTGGAAGGAGCTGATCCCGGCGGCGTCCAGCGGGCCGGCCGTCACCGGGCCGACGGCGACCGCCAGCACCCGGTCGCCGAAGGCGGCCGCGACCGCCTCCCGCTGCCCGGTCTCCTCGGCCACCTGCAGCAGGCTCGCCGCGGCCGGGGCGCTGGTGAAGGTGACCGCGTCCACCGCACCGGCGACGATGCCGGTCACCAGGCGGCGCACCGGGGTGACGTCCTCGGGCGGCACCCAGCGGTAGACCGGCACGGTCAGCACCTCGGCGCCGCTCTCCCGCAGGCCCGCGACGAGCTCGGGCAGCGGGTCGCCGTGGAGCTGGACGGCGATCCGCCGGCCGGCCAGCGGCCCCTCCGCCCCCGACAGCAGGTGCTCGAGCACCTCGGCGGAGGACTCCGACTCCGGCGACCAGGCGTCGACCAGCCCTCCGCCGCGGATGGCGCCGCGGGCCTTGGGACCCCGGGCCAGCACCCGTGAGCCGGAGAGGTGCGCGACAAGGGGCAGGTCCCACGCGTCGGCGGCCTCCAGCCAGCCGCGGAAGCCCACCCCGGTCGTGGCGACGACCACGTCCACGGGGGCCTCGAGCACCCGGCGCGTCGCCGCGACCAGCTCGGCGTCGTCGGCCAGCGGGACGATGCGGATCGCCGGGGCGTAGACGACCCGGGCGCCGCGCCGGTCCAGCAGCGCGCCGAGCTCCTCCTTGCGGCGGGCCGCGGTCACCGCGACGGTGTACCCGGCCAGCGGGAGGTCCGGCCCCGCCGGCTGCTCGTCCTGCTCAGTCACGTGTCTCCCTCGCGCCGGTGCCCGTCCATGGTGCGGCCTCGGGGTTACAGGGATGTGTCCGGCCGTCCCAGGGCGCTCGCGGCGAGGCCCTCACGGCTGCTTCCACCGGGCCAGCAGCACGGTGGCGTCGTCCTGCAGGAGGCCGGCCTGGTGCTCCAGGACGGCGGCGGTGAGCCGGCGGACGGTCTCCGCGGGGGGCTGGCCGGCGCCGATGGCCCGGGTGAGGAACTCGCCGAGGCGTCGCTCCCCGAACCACGTCCCGCCGGAGTCGCCGGCCTCGGTGATGCCGTCGGTGTGGAGCGCCAGCCAGTCGCCGGGCTGCAGCATCTCCTCACCCACCGTCAGGCTCGCGGTCTCCAGCCCGAAAAGCACCCGCCGGCCGCCCTCGAGCTCCTTGACCACCCGGCCGCCGCGGAGCAGCAGCGGTGCCGGGTGCCCGGCATTGATGTACCGGAGCCGGCCGGACTCCAGGTCCACCTCGCCGATGACCCCGGTGACGAACTCGCTCCGGGGGAAGCAGCGGGAGACGACGTCGTCGATCGCGCCGGCCTGGTCGAACACGCCCCGGCCGTCTCGCCGGGCGCTGCGGTACCCGGCCAGCGCGGCCGCCGCCATGAGCCCGGCGTGCATGCCGTGGCCCATCGCGTCGAAGATGCCGAGGGACACCGTGCGCTCGGACAGGGCGTAGTCGAACGCGTCGCCGCCGACGTCGTAGCTGGGTTCCAGCCGGCCGGCGAGCACGAAGGACTCCGTGGCGGCGGTGAGCGGGGGCAGCTGCTGCCAGACGAGCTCCGCCGCGGGCGACATGGACCGGGTCCGCCGCGGGCGCTCCAGCTCGTCCCCGTAGGCCTCGGTGGAGGCGAGGACGTGCCCGAGCAGCGAGGCCAGCCACCGGCACTGGTCGCGCAGCGCCGGGTCGTACAGGGCCGCCTCGTCCTCGACGCCGACCTCCAGCACCCCGAGCCGGTCGGCGCCGTCGAGCACGGGCACCCACAGGCGCGGCCGGCCTTCCCGGTCGGAGGAGACCACCTGCACGGCGCGGAACGCCCGGCCGGCCATCGTGCTGTCCACCCCGAGCCGGTCCCGCTCGCCGGCGACCGGGGGTCCGAGGCGCACGAGGCACCGTTGCTCGTGGTCGATGCGGTGGACGGCGACGTCGACGCCGAGCATCCGGCCGGCGGCCGCGACCAGGGCCGGGAGCCGCTCCGGCGGCACGGCCCCCGCCACCTCCAGGAGGGTGACGACGGCGGCGAGCGGTCCGGCGGTCGGTCGCCCGCTCCGGATCGTGCGGGTGTAGGGCACCCGGTGGCGGGTCACCAGCTCCTCGAGCCGCTCGTTCACGGCGTGCGCCAGGAGGTCGTGCTGGTCGCCCGGGACGGAGGCGAGGCCGTTGAGGTAGGCGTCGACCTCCACGAGGTCGGCGGTGCCGCCCAGCGCCAAGTACCGCACCCACAGCTGCTCGAGTTGCAGGCCGGCGTGTGCGTAGCCGGCCGCCAGGGCCGGTTGCCGCGCGTCCGGCGTCACAGCCGGCGGTGGCGGGCAGCGGAGTCGACCACCGCGCGCGCCGCGTCGGCCAGGACGACGCCGCGGTCCCGGCTCCGCGCGACGAGCATGCGCAGGGCGGCGTCCTCCTCGACGGCGTGCCGGCCCATGAGCACGCCCTTGGCCATGCTGACGAGGTCGCGGTCGCGCACCGCCTGACGCATGCCCTCGCTGAGGCGGCGGGCCCGGTCGTGGGACTGGACGTTCGCGACGAGGAACGCGGCCTGGGCGGAGAAGAGGGTGAGCAGGTGCTCGCTGCGCCGGTCGAAGACGCCGGGACGGTCGGCGTAGACCTTGATGGCTCCCAGGCCGGTGTTCCCGGCGACGAGCGGAGCGCTCAGGGCGGCCCGCAGGCCGAGGGCGTCCGCGGCGTCGGCCCACCGAGGCCAGCGGTGTTCCTGCCGCACGTCGTCGACCCGGACCACCTCGCGCATCGCCGCCGCGGCCAGGCAGGGGCCTTCGTCGAGCTCGTACTGCCGGGCGTCGGCCTCCCGCACCCGGTCGTCGGTCGACCCGGACGAGACCCGGTGACCGGCCTCGACCACCGAGATGCCGGCCCCGCAGGAAGCCGGCACGGTCTCGTGGGCCAGCGAGCTGAGCAGGCTCAGCGACGTCTCGACCGTCTCCTCCGAGAGCAGGAGACCCGACATCCGTGCGAAGACCCCGGCGAGCTCATCGGTGAGGGGCAGGGCCGGACCAGCGATTCGCTTGCCGTTCACGAGGGGCCTTCCACGTGGAGCGTGCGCGGCCGCCTGCTCGACCTGGTGTCGTTCCTCCGCTCGGTACGCAGCGCGGCCGCCTCGCAAACGTCGCGGGCCGCGCGCGGCCGCGCCGCCTCAGGACTGCAGCACGAACCCGTCGGGCGGGCCGTCCGCCGCGCCGTCCACGCGGAGGTCGGCCCGCCGGCGGGTGTCCTCCGCGGCGAACGCGGCCGCCTCGGTGCCCAGCCACCGGCGCCACTCGCCGGCCAGGCCCTCGCCGTCGCGGGCCAGCCCGCGGGCCAGCCGCAGCGGCGGCGGGGCCTCGATCCAGATGCGCGTCGTCGTCCACGGGTCCAGCCGCCGCGCGGCGCTGCCGCAGCCCTCCACCAGCAGGACCGGCTCCGGCGGGACGGGCACGGGGTCGGGGGAGAACCCGCCGGCCGCCCAGTCGTAGCGGTGGTAGGCGCCGGCGCGGCCCTCGGCCAAGGGGCGGAGCACCCCCGCCGCCAGCCGGGAGACCGCGCCGGTGAGCGTCCAGCCCGCGTAGAGGTCGTCCATGTGCACGACCGGCGTCCCAGGACCCAGCGCAGCGGCGAGCCGGGCCGCGAACGTGGTCTTCCCGGAGCCGGCCGGGCCGTCGACGACCACGAGCCGGGTGCCGCCCAGCCGCGGGGGGAGGGAGAGCGTCCGGGCGGCCAGGGCGGCGAACGTCGGCCGGATCAGCGGACGGCCAGGGTCCACCGGGGCACCTCGCCGCCGTCCCCGGCGACCAGGCCGCGGCTGGCCAGGAGCCGCAGGTGGGCGTCGGTCTCGGTCACCGCGAAGATCCGCATCCGCCGCGCGTACTGCTCCCACGGCCGCGACCACGTCAGGTGGGCCGCGAGGTCCCACGGCGTCGACCCGGGGTGCGCGCGGATCGCGCCGAGCAGCTCCGTCAGCCGCCGCTCGTGGTGGGCGGTGAGCGCGTCGGCGCGGTCGGCCAGGCCGCGGAAGCGCCACTCGTGACCGGGCAGCACCTCGTCGGCGCGGACGCTGCGCACGGCGCCGAGCGAGTCGAGGTAGTCCCGCAGCGGGTCGGGAGAGCCGCCCGTGGTGCTGGAGACGTTCGGGCTGATGCGCGGGAGGACGTGGTCGCCGGAGAAGAGCAGCCCGGTCCGCTCCTCGGCGAAGCACAGGTGCCCCGGCGTGTGCCCCGGCGTGTGGACGGCGCGCAGCGACCACCCCGGGAAGGCGGCCCGGTCGCCGTCCTCGAGGTGCCGGTCGGGCACGGCCATGCGCTGGAAGCCGGAGAGGTTCTCCGCCCCGCCGACGTCGCCGAGCGCCTCCTCGCGGGGCGCGCCCAGCCGGACGAGGAACGCCACCTCGGCGTCGACGGCGGCCTGCGCCTCGGTGGCGGTCAGCCGGCGGACGGCGTCGGCGTCCGCCGGGTGCATGGCCACCCACGCGCCGCTGGCCTGCCGGACGCGGGCGGCCAGCCCGAGGTGGTCGAAGTGCAGGTGGGTGACGAGCACGCCCCGGACGTCGGCGACCGAGCCGCCGAGGGACGCCAGCCCCTCGGTGAGCGCCGTCCAGCCCGCCTCGCTCTCCCAGCCGGTGTCGAGCAGGCCGAGCCCGCCGCCGTCCAGGGCAAAGGCGTAGACGTTGACCCAGCGCAGCGGGTTGTGCGGGATCGGGACCGGCAGCGACCACAGGTCCTCGCGCAGCTGCTCGACCGGGGGCAGGGAGCGCTCGTCCCAGGCGGTGCGCTGGGCGGCGCCGGTGATCTCCACGACGCCGCACTCTGCCAGCCGGGTCGGGAGCGCCGGCTGTCACCATGGGGGCGTGAGCGGTTCCCCCGACCCCGGCTCCCTGCCTGTCGTCTCGGTCGTCCCGCGTCGGCTGCGGCTGGTGCTGGCCGTGGTCGCCGGCGTCGTCGTCCTGGTGGCGGTCCTGGTGGCGCTGAGCCTGCCGTCGACGGAGAACACGGTCGTCGCCTACGGCCCGGTCGACCAGGCCGCCATCACCGGCCTGGGCGTCCTGCTGGGAGCGGGGATGCTGTTCCTGGGGCGGTCGCGGGTCGACGCCGACGCCGACGGCGTCCACGTCCGCAACGTGGTCGTCCACCACGACCTGCCGTGGACGGCGGTGCGCGCGGTCCGGTTCGAGCGGAAGTCCGCATGGGGCTCCCTGGCCCTGGAGAACGGTGACGAGGTGTCCCTCCTCGCGCTGCAGGCGGCCGACGGGGAGCAGGCCGTCCGGGCCGTCGAGGGCCTGCGCGCCCTGCACGCCGCGGTGCGGGCGAACGACCCGGTGCGCCCACCGCTGCTGTACGACGACTGAGGAAGGACCCCGTCCAGAGGCTCACCCCTCGCTCCGCTCGGGGCGAGCCTCTGGACGGGGCCGTTCCAGCACGTCACCGCAGGGGGAATGACCGCGGGGCGGGGGACGCTGTAGCATGGACGAGCCTCCCCGCTACATCGAGGCGCGCGAACCACCAGCGGCCCCGCCCCGGGCCGCTATCCAAGAGGAGCCCGCTCCCACCTGACGCCGTCCAGGCGCCCAGGTCCCGGATCGCGAGAACCGGCCACCGGTCGGTGATCGCGTGCGCACGACCCTCACGGGTCGTGGGCCACCGGCGAGTGGGCCCCGTGAGCAGACGCTCGCGGGGCCTTTTCCGCGTCGGCGCCCGGGTGGGCCAGCGACTCCTCCCACGCAGCAGCGTAAGGAGAGGCCATCACCGAGCCCCGCATCAACGACCGCATCCGAGTCCCCGAGGTCCGCCTGGTCGGCCCCGAGGGCGAGCAGGTCGGCATCGTGTCGATCGGCGAGGCGCTGCGCCTGGCACAGGACTCCGAGCTCGACCTGGTCGAGGTCGCTCCCATGGCCCGGCCGCCCGTCGCCAAGCTCATGGACTACGGGAAGTTCAAGTACGAGTCCGCCCAGAAGGCCCGCGAGGCCCGGCGGAACCAGGCGCTCACCGTCATCAAGGAGATGCGGCTGCGCCTCAAGATCGACCCGCACGACTACGAGACCAAGAAGGGCCACGTCGAGCGCTTCCTCAAGGGCGGCGACAAGGTCAAGATCACCGTGATGTTCCGAGGCCGCGAGCAGTCGCGCCCGGAGATGGGCTACCGCCTGCTCCAGCGGCTGGCCGCCGACGTCAGCGAGCTGGGCGTCGTCGAGTCCAACCCGAAGCAGGACGGCCGGAACATGGTCATGGTGATCGCCCCGCACAAGGGCGCGCAGACCGCGCAGGAGAAGCGCCGGCCCAAGGGCGAGCAGGCCGAGGAGCAGGCGCCCAGCGCCTGACCGGCCCAGCAGGACCAGCACCACCGAAGACGGCCGGTGCGTGCGGCAGATCGACGCTGCCGCGCGCCCCGACACCAGACGACAGGGACCGAGGACATGCCGAAGCAGAAGACCCACAAGGGCACCGCCAAGCGGGTGCGCATCACGGGCACCGGGAAGCTCATGCGCGAGCAGGCGAACAACCAGCACAAGTTCGAGCACAAGTCCGGGACCCGCAAGCGCCGGCTCGACCGGGACCAGGTCGTCTCCCCGGCCGACGCCAAGAACCTCAAGAAGCTCCTGGGCCTCTGAGCGCCCCTCCCACTGACCTTTAGAAAGACAGGAGCACTCACGTGGCACGCGTGAAGCGGGCGGTCAACGCCCAGAAGAAGCGCCGGACGACCCTCGAGGCCGCCAGCGGCTACCGCGGTCAGCGTTCGCGGCTGTACCGCAAGGCCAAGGAGCAGATCCTCCACTCGGCGACCTACAGCTACCGCGACCGCAAGGCGCGCAAGGGTGACTTCCGCAAGCTGTGGATCACCCGGATCAACGCCGCGGCGCGCCTCAACGACATGACCTACAACCGGTTCATGCAGGGGCTGAAGCTCGCCGAGATCGAGCTGGACCGCCGCGTCCTCGCCGAGCTCGCCGTGAACGAGCCCGCCGCCTTCGCCGCCCTGGTGGAGACCGCCCGGGCCGCGCTCGTCGCGAACCCCGAGGCGACCGGCAAGCAGGCCGCCCGATCAAGGACCGCTCTGCCCCCACCCCTCGCCAGCTCGGGGCGGGACCCTGCAGAGCGGCCGTTCCAGCACGTCACCTGACGCCGTCGGTGACCGACCCCCTGGGGTCGGGCGCCGGCGGCGTCGGCGTCTGCACGACCACGGAGGAGACCGCGTGACCGAGCTGCTCACCGAGCGCTCCGCGAGGATCGTCGCCGCGCGCAAGCTCACCCGCCGCGCCGGCCGGGACGCGGCCGGGTTGTTCCTCGCCGAGGGGCGCCAGGCGGTCGCCGAGGCGCTCGCCGACGCCGCCGGGGTCCGCGAGGTCTTCGCCACGCAGGCCGCGGCCGCCGCGCACGCCGACCTGCTGGCCGCCGCACCCGTGCCGGTCCGGCTGGTCACCGACAAGGCGGCCGCGGGGCTGTCGGAGACGGTCACGCCCCAGGGGCTGGTGGCCGTCTGCGCGCTGCGCGACGTCCCCGCCACG
This sequence comes from Blastococcus sp. SYSU DS0669, assembly GCF_054050895.1. Lineage (NCBI taxonomy): Bacteria > Bacillati > Actinomycetota > Actinomycetes > Geodermatophilales > Geodermatophilaceae > Blastococcus > Blastococcus sp. SYSU DS0669. Next base: position 80,020 of record NZ_JBJHAE010000015.1, read on the forward strand.
ACGCTGACCACGGCGCCGCCGCGGCTGGCGGTCGCGCTGGCCGAGCTGGCCGACCCCGGCAACGCGGGCACCGTGCTGCGCACGGCGGACGCCTGCGGTGCGGGCGCGGTCGTCTTCGGCGCGGGGTCGGCCGACCCGTACGGCGGCAAGGCCGTGCGCTCCAGCGCCGGCAGCCTGTTCCACGTCGACGTCGTCCGCGGTGCGCCGCTGGGCACGCTGCTGCCCGAGCTCCGCGCCGCCGGGGTGACCGTGCTGGCGGCCGACGGAGGGGGAGAGGCCGAGCTCCCGGCGCTCGTCGCCGACGGCCGGCTCGCCGGGCCGGTGCTCTGGCTGTTCGGCAACGAGGCCCGGGGGGTGCCGGCCGAGCTCGCGGAGCTGGCCGACGCCCGGGTCCGCATCCCCATGCGCGGGCGCGCGGAGAGCCTCAACCTCGCCGCGGCCGCCGCGATCTGCCTCTACACCACCCAGCTCGCCCAGTAGCGGGAGCCCGTCGCCGGGCCGGCGGGCACCTTCCTGGTGTCCCACGGGGCGCCGGACGGGAGGATGGTGGTCACCGGCGGGCTCCCCGGCTCGACGAGTAGGGCCGCGAGAGAAGGTAGCTGTGACCGTGAAGCACCTGCAGCAGGTCGCCGACGCACCGGCGACCGCACCGGCGGACGGGCGCCGGTCCCGGTGGACCGAGCACCGGCGCGCGCGCCGCGAGGACCTCGTGGGGGCGGCCGTCGAGGCCGTCCGCCTGGCCGGTCCCGACTTCTCCGTCGACGACGTCGCACGAAGCGCCGGCGTCTCGAAGACGGTCATCTACCGGTACTTCAGCGACAAGGACGAGCTCATCGACGCCGTCCTGGAGCGCATCTCCCGAGCGATCCTGCTGCCCCGGTTGCTGGGGGAGCTGTCCGCCGACCGCGCCGACGACCGCGCGCAGCTGCGCGCGGTGATCGCCGCCTTCGTCTCGTTGATCGAGGACGAGCCCGCGCTCTACCGCTTCGCCTACGCCCAGGCGGGGCGCGCAGGCCGGGCCGACCTCGTCGCGGCGACCGAGCACGCCGTCGCCACCGCCCTGGGCCGCCTCCTCGCCGCCCGGATGACCGAGGCCGGCCGCCCGGCCGACGGCGCGATGACGTGGGCCTATGGCGTCGTCGGCATGGTGCAGCTGGCGACGCACTGGTGGTCGGCGGACCGCACCCTGTCGGCCGCCGACCTGGTCGACCAGCTCACCGACCTGGCCGACGGCGGGTTGGCCACGCTGCTGCCCCCGCGCGGCTGACGGAGCGGCCCCGGACCATCAGCGGTTGGTGACGGGCAGCCGCCCGGCCGCGCGCTCGGCGACCGCCAGGAGCCCGGCGACGTCGTCGGCGTCGGCGGGGAAGCAGCCGGCGCCGGTGCTGATGGCCGCCACGACGGGCGCACCGTCGAGCACGACCGGGCCGCGGGCGGCCTCCGCCAGCTCGCCGCGGACCCGGGCCGCCTCGCGGAGGGCGCTGCCCACCGCGAGGCCGGGCAGCACGACCACGAACGAGTCGCGTCCCCAGCGCGCCACCAGGTCACCGCGCCGCAGACGATCGCGGAGGCGCTGCCCGGTGACGGTCAGCAGCTGCTCGGCCGCGGTGGAGCCGTACCGGTCCTCGATCGCGGCGAGGCCGTCGACCGCGACGACGAGGAGGGCCACCGCGTCGCCCGCGCACGTCGCGTTCCACAGCGCGGTCTCGGTCTGCTCTTCCACGTGCCGGCGGGTGGAGAGCCCGGTGAGCGGGTCGGTGATCGACAGCTCCTCGATGCGGGCCAGGTAGCCGCGGGTGCGGTCGCGCTCCTGCTCCAGGGCCCGCTGCGCCAGTACCCGCTCGGTGACGTCGACCTGCACGCCGATGTACTGGACGACGGTGCCGGAGGCGTCGGTGACCGGAGCCAGGTGCAGCTCGTTGTACCAGGGGGTCTGCTCGGGGCCCCGGTGGTTGACCAGGACCTCGCGGCACTCCTGCCCGGCGGCGATCGCCCCGCGGATGCGGGCCACCGCCCCCTGATCGGTGCCGGGCCCCTGCAGGAACCGGCAGTTGCGGCCGAGCAGCTCCTCGCGCGGCAGCCCGGCGAGGCGCTCGAACGCCGGGTTGACGTACACCAGCGGCTGGTCGGGCAGCCGGACGTCGACCAGGCAGACCCCGCTGGGCGTCGCCTCCAGGGCGCGCCGCACCAGGCCGGGGTCCCCCAGCAGCTCCGAGCCCATGGCCGTCGGCGCGGCGGCCGGGGGAGCCGGCGGGGCGGGGGCGACCGGGGTGGCGCGGCCGGTGCGGGGCGCGACCCGGCCGAGCAGGCTCCGCGCGGCGCGGACGGCGACGTCGCGGTCGTAGGTCAGGGCGTACTCGAACTCCCGCTGCAGATCCGGGCCGGTCGTCCCGAGGTCGCGGGCCAGCAGCGCCACGCTGAAGTGCGGGGCCAGGACGACGACGTCCCACTCGCCGCGCACGGGGTCGTCGCCGGCCAGGTCGGTGCCGCGCAGCCCGGGCAGCGGCTCGGCGGGGAGCCCCTCGCCCAGGGCGCTGACGAAGCCGGTGCGCTCGACGAGGTCGCGGTAGCGCTGCGTCGTCGAGGGGGTGAAGTGCCGGGCCTCCTGGAAGGTCGCGGTGACCACGCAGGTCTCGCCGAGGCGCAGCGCCTCCCGCTCCAGCTGCTTGCTGAGCTCGATGAGCAGGGCCTTCGGGGAGCGGCGCAGCGCCGTCCCCTCGGGGAGGCAGGCGAAGGGGGAGCCCGGCTCCACCTCGGCGCCCGGGTCCTCGACCGGCGGCGGCAGCGACCCGACGGGGCGGTCACAGGACGGCTGGGGGGCGGGGCGGCCGAAGAGCCAGCCCTGGCCCAGGGTGGCCCCGAGCGCTCGGGCCATGGCCAGGTGGGTGTCGTTCTCGATCCCCTCGGCGAGCACCGCGGCCCCGGTGGCCTGTGCGTAGGCGTTGACCGCGTTCATGATCTCCGCGATCGCCGGCCCGGGCCGCTCCTGCACCAGCCGCAGGTCCAGCTTGACCACGTCGGGGCGCAGGATCGGCATGAACGCCAGCGACATCGCCTCCGCGCCGACGTCGTCCAGGGCGATGCCCCAGCCCAGCTCCCGCACCCGGGCGACGGTGCGCAGCAGCTCGGCGGGACGGGTGGCGAGCGCCCGCTCGGTGATCTCCAGGACCACGCGGAGGCCGCCGGGGGCGGTCGCGGCGATGGCCAGGAGCTCGTCCATCGGGGCGGTGTCGAGCACCTCGGGCTCGACGTTGACGAACAGCGCCAGCGGCGCGGGCAGGCCGTGCCGCACGGCGCCGGAGAAGGCGGCCACCCGGCAGGCGGCGTCCAGCTCGGCGAGCACGCCGCCCTCGCGGGCGGCGGCGAAGAGGAGGTCGGGTCGCTGCAGGGGCCCCTCGGGGCCGCGCGCGAGCGCCTCGTAGGCGACGACAGCTCCGGTGTCGAGCTCGACGATGGGCTGGAAGACGCTGCGCACGCCACCGGGGCTGAGGGCGGCGGCGAGAGCTGCGTCGGTGTTCGGGCGCACGGGGTCCACGGACGGGGGATCGGCCCCTTCCGGCCCGGGCCGAAGCCGGAACCGGGGACACCCCCCGAAGGGGGAGGTCAGCCGGGCAGCGTGATGAGGACGACGGCGGCCGCGGCGGTCCCGAGGCCCGCGAGCTGGGCGGGAACGAGCCGTTCGCGCAGCACGATCTGGGCGAGCACGACGGTGCTCACGGGGTACAGCGAGGCGAGCACCCCGGTGATGGCCAGCGGCCCGTCCTGCTGGGTGGCCAGCAGGAAGAGTGCGTTCGCCGTCATGTCGCCGAGCCCGGAGACCAGGACAAGCGGCAGCGCGGCCCGGCCCGGCCGCAGCCCCTGCCGGGTGGTCAGCGCCACGCTGATCACCAGCGCCACGGAGGCCACCCGGGCGGCGACCAGCGGGGTGAGCCCGGCGCCGGCCGATGTCCGGTCCAGGAGCACGAAGAAGAGCCCGAACGCGGCGCCGGCGACCAGCGCCGGCACCAGGCTGGCGGGGCGGGCGCCGCGCAGCGCACGCAGGCCGCCCTCGGCCGACACGAGCACCACCGCCCCCAGGGCGAGCAGGATGCCGGCCGTCGCCCACGGGCCGATGCGCTCGCCGCCGAGCAGGCCGACCAGCACCGGGACGGCGGCGGCGGTGAGCGCGGTGACCGGGGCGATCACGCTCATCACCCCGACGGCGAGCGCGCGGAAGAAGACCAGCAGCCCCGCCGAGCCGGCGAGCCCCGAGGCGGCGCCCCACGCGAGGTCCGCCGTGGTGACCGGTCCGCCGAGCCAGGGGAGCAGCACGACGAGCGCGAGCAGGCCGGTGAGCTGCGAGACGGCGACGACCGCGAACACCGACGCCCGGCGGCTGGCGAGCCCCCCGAGGAAGTCGGCGGCGCCGTAGACGACCGCGGACGCGAGCGCGAGGAGGGCCGCCACGCGCACCTCCACCCACCTCGTCGCCACGATCAGCTTCCCTGATCATGGCGCGTCCTCCCTCGGCGCCCGCGGTGGGGGAGGACGCCGCGCGGGGAGGGAGGACGCCGGTCACGGGCCGCGCGGCGTCCCCGCTCCGGGAACCCAGGCGCGCACGGGCCCGGGCGCCGGGCAGAATGGCCTCCCGTGTCTGGCGCCAACGATCCCTACGACCCCAAGCAGGTCGCCGCCCTCTCGCCCGAGGCCCTCGACGAGGCGGTCCGCGCCGCGCTCGGGGCCTTCGCGGCGGCCGCGGACCTGGAGGCGCTGGCCGCCGCCCGCCCGGCTCACCTCGGCGACCGCGCCCCGGTGCTGCTGGCCCGGCGCGAGCTGGGCGCGCTGCCCCCGGCGGCCCGCAGCGACGCCGGCAAGCGGGTGAACGCCGCGCGCGTCGCCGTCACCGAGGCCTACGACGCCCGCCGGGCCGAGCTGGAGGCCGAGCGCGACGCCCGGGTGCTGGCCGAGGAGCGGGTCGACGTCACCCTGCCGTGGGACCGCACCCCGCGCGGCGCCCGGCACCCGCTGACCACGCTCATCGACCGGATCGCCGACATCTTCGTGGGCATGGGCTACGAGGTCGCCGACGGGCCGGAGCTCGAGGCGGAGTGGCTGAACTTCGACGCGCTCAACTTCGGCCCGGACCACCCGGCCCGGTGGCTCTCGGACACGTTCTTCGTCGCGCCCGAGGACTCCGGCCTGGTGCTGCGCACCCACACCAGCCCGGTGCAGGCGCGCACGATGCTGGAGCGGCAGCCGCCGATCTACGTCGTCGCCCCGGGGCGGGTCTACCGCACCGACGAGCTCGACGCGACGCACCTGCCGGTCTTCCACCAGGTCGAGGGCCTCGCCGTCGACAGGGGGCTGACCATGGCGCACCTGCGCGGCACCCTGGACCACCTCGCCCGCCAGCTGTTCGGCCCGGACGCCCGCACCCGGTGGCGGCCGCACTTCTTCCCCTTCACCGAGCCGTCGGCGGAGTTCGACGTCTGGTTCCCCGAGCACCGCGACGGCCCGCAGTGGGTCGAGTGGGGCGGCTGCGGGATGGTCAACCCGCGGGTGCTGCGCGCCTGCGGCGTCGACCCGGACGTCTACACCGGCTTCGCCTTCGGCATGGGCATCGAGCGGGCGCTGCAGTTCCGGTCGGCCGTCTCGGACATGCACGACATCGCGGAAGCCGACGTCCGTTTCACCAGCGTCTTCGGAGTTGAGCAGTGAAGGTCCCCGTCAGCTGGCTGTCCGAGCTCGTCGACCTGCCGGCCGGCATTCCGGTCGAGGAGCTCGACGCCGCCTTCGTGCGGCTCGGCTTCGAGGTGGAGGACGTCGTCCGCCCGCCGGTGACCACCGGTCCGCTCGTGGTCGGCCGGGTGCTGGACATCGAGGAGCTGACCGGCTTCAAGAAGCCGATCCGCTACACGCAGGTGGAGGTCGGGGAGGCGGAACCGCGCGGCATCGTCTGCGGCGCGCAGAACTTCGCCGTCGGGGACCTGGTGGTGGCCGCGCTGCCCGGTGCGGTGCTCCCCGGCGACTTCGCCATCGCCGCGCGGAAGACCTACGACCACGTCTCCGACGGGATGATCTGCTCGGTCCGCGAGCTCGGCATCGGCGAGGACCACGCCGGCATCCTGGTGCTGGGCCAGGGCGGCTACGTGCCGGGCACCCCGGCCGCCGACGTCCTCGGCCTGGACGACGTCGTCTTCGACCTCGAGGTGACGCCGGACCGCGGCTACGCGATGTCGATGCGCGGGGTCGCCCGCGACCTCGCCGGCGTCCTCGGCGTGACCTGGCGCGACCCGGCCGACCTGCCGCTGCCGGACTGGGCGGGGGCGCCCGCGTGGGAGGTCACCGTCGCCGACCCCGACCGCTGCGACCGCTTCTCCATGCTCGCCGTGGAGGACCTCGACCCGGCCGCGCCCAGCCCCTGGGCGCTGCGCCGCCGGCTCGCCCAGTGCGGCATCCGGAGCATCTCGCTGGCCGTCGACGTCACCAACTACGTGATGCTCGAGCTCGGGCAGCCCATGCACGCCTTCGACCGGGCCACCGTCACCGGGCCGATCACGGTGCGCCGGGCGACGGCGGGGGAGCGGCTGACCACCCTGGACGGCGCCGACCGCGCGCTGACCGGCGACGACCTGCTCATCACCGACGAGTCGGGTCCGATCGGCCTGGCGGGGGTCATGGGCGGCGCCTCCACCGAGATCGGCGGGACCACCAGCGCGGTGCTGCTGGAGGCCGCGCACTGGGAGCCCACCGGCATCTCCCGCGGCGTCCGGCGGCACCGGCTGCCCAGCGAGGCCGGCAAGCGCTTCGAGCGCGGTACCGACCCCGAGGTCACCGTCGTCGCCCTCGCCCGGGCCGCCGCGCTGCTCGCCGAGCACGGCGGTGCGCGCGTCGTCGGGGCGCCGGTCGACGTCGACGCCCGCGGGCCGCGCGCACCCATCGCGCTGGACGCCGGGCTCCCCGGCCGGATCGCCGGCGTCCCCTACACCCGGTCCCAGGTGCTCGAGGTGCTGACGGCCATCGGCGCCGAGGTGGACGGCGACGGCGACGAGCTGCGCGTGACCCCGGCGTCCTGGCGCGGCGACCTGCTCGAGCCGGCCGACCTCGTCGAGGAGGTCGTGCGTTTCCGCGGCTTCGACGAGATCCCCTCGATCCTGCCCACGGCGCCCCCGGGCGGCGGGCTGACCGAGCGCCAGCGCCGCCGGCGCAGCATCGGCCGCGCGCTGGCCGACGCCGGCTACGTGGAGGCCCCGGCCTTCCCCTTCCTGGGGACGGCGCAGCTCGACGCGCTCGGCCTGCCCGAGGACGACGAGCGCCGCCGGGTGCTCACCGTGCGCAACCCGCTGTCGGAGGAGGCCCCGGCGCTGCGCACCACGCTGCTGCCCGGCCTGCTCGCCGCGCTGGGCCGCAACCTCTCCCGCGGCCTCCGCGACGTCGCGCTCTTCGAGCACGGCTCGGTCTTCCCGGGCGGGGAGCGCGCGTCCGCGCCGCTGCCGGGCGCCGACCGCCGTCCCGACGACGCCACCCTCGCCGCGCTGCTGGGCGCAGTGCCGGCGCAGCCGTGGCACGTCGCCGTGGCGCTCACCGGCCAGCGCGAGCCGCGCGGCTGGTGGGGGCCGGGCCGGCCGGCGGAGTGGGCCGACGCCGTCCAGGCCGCCCGCCTGGTGGCCGCGGCCGCCGGGGCCGAGCTCACCGTGGAGCAGGCCGAGCGGGCCCCGTGGCACCCCGGGCGGTGCGCCGCCCTGCTGGTCGGCGACCGGGTCATCGGGTACGCGGGCGAGCTGCACCCCAAGGTCTGCGAGGTGCTCGGCCTCCCCGCCCGCACCGCGGTGATGGAGCTGGACGCCGACGCGCTGCCCGAGCCCACCGTGCCGCAGGCGCCGGCGATCTCGACCTACCCGCCGGTGCGCATGGACCTCGCGCTGCTCGTGCCGCAGGACCAGCCCGAGGACCGGGTGCGCCGGGCGCTGCACGGCGGCGCCGGCGCGCTGCTGGAGGATCTGCGGCTCTTCGACGTCTACACCGGCAGCTCGGTGCCCGACGGGCAGAAGTCGCTGGCGTACTCGCTCACCTTCCGTGCTCCGGACCGCACGCTGACGAGCGAGGAGGCCCGGGTCGCGTTCGATGCAGCGGTGGCCGCGGCCGCCGCGACCGGGGCGCAGCTCCGTGCCTGACGAAGGACCCCGTCCTCCCCGCCCTTCGCAGGCTCAGGGCGGGTCCCTGGACGGGGCCGCGCTGTCGGGTGCGGTTGCCCTGGTCACCGGTGCCTCCACCGGCATCGGGCGGCACCTCGCCGAGGGGCTGGCCCGCCGGGGGATGGCCGTGGCCGGGCTGGCCCGCGGCGGGGAGCGGCTGCGCGCGGCGATGGCCGAGGTCGCCGAGGCCACCGGGGCCCGCACGCTGGCCGTCGCGGCCGACGTCACCGACCAGGCGTCGGTCGAGGCGGCGGTGGGCGAGGTGCGCCAGCAACTCGGGCCGGTCGACCTGCTGGTCAACAACGCGGGCCTGATCGACGAGGCCGAGGTGCCGCTGTGGGAGGCCGACCCCGATCAGTGGTGGGACGTCGTCACCAGCCACCTGCGGGGCAGCTTCCTGCTCAGCCGGGCGGTCGTCCCGTGGATGCTGCTGCGCAACCGCGGCCGGGTGGTGAACCTGGCCAGCGGGATGAGCACCCGCGCCAACCCCGACTACTCCGCCTACTCGGTGGCCAAGACCGGGCTGATGCGGATCACCGAGTCGCTGGCGCTCTCGCTCGAGGGCTCCGACGTCCGGGCCTTCGACGTCGCACCCGGCGTCGTCGACACGCCGATGACCCGGTCGATGCGCATGTGGCAGGGCTTCAGCGACTGGACGCCGCCGGAGAGGGTCGTCGAGATCGTCGCGGCGATCGCGGCCGGGGAGCTCGACCCGTGGTCCGGCCGCTTCCTGCGCGCCGGCGCCGACGACCTGCAGACCCTGCGCTCGGTGACCCCTGAGGGCACCGCCCGGCAGTTGCGCCTGCGCCCCTACGGCGACAGCGACCCGCTCGCCTGACCCCGTCCCGCCGCCGGGCGGTCAGGCGACCGTCGCGAACAGCGGGCCGGCCCCGGCGATGTCGACCAGCCGGCGCACCGCCGCCGAGGGGCGCCGCAGCTCCGGTAGCCGGCCCGAGCGCCGGGTCACCTCGGTCTCGCGGACCACCAGCCGCAGCCCCCGGGCGTCCAGGAAGGTCGTCCCCGAGACGTCGACCGCTACCGGCGCGTGCCCCGGGCTCCGGCGCACCGCGTCCCAGATCGCGACGACGGTGCTGTCCACCTCACCGCGCAGCCGCAGCACCGGGCCGGACTCCTCGTCCACCAGGTCGATGTCCCCCAGCGGCAGGACGGCGGCGCTCGCATCGACGACGTGCACGTGGACCCCTCTCCCGCCGGCGACCATCGCCGGACAGGAGCAACTGTGCCTCCGGGTGCTGACAGAACCGCGCACGGTGACTGTCAGGTACCTGTGAGTGGGTCAGGCGCCGATCCCCGACCTGACCGTGTAGAGCTCGGGGAAGAAGGTGAGGTCCAGCGCGCGCCGGAGGAAGTCCACCCCCGAGCTGCCGCCGGTACCCGTGGTGAAGCCGATGGTCCGCTGCACGGTGCGCAGGTGCCGGAACCGCCAGAGCTGCACGCCGTCCTCCAGGTCGACGAGGTCCTCGCAGGTGGCGTACTCCGCCCAGTGCGCCTCGGTGTCGCCGTAGATCCGCCGGTACACCGGGAGGAGCGCCGGGCGCTCGGTCCACGGCTCGCGGACGTCGCGGGAGAGGATCTCCTCCGGGACGGCGTGCCCCCGGCGCGCCAGGAACCGCAGGAAGGCGTCGTAGACCGTGGGGGAGTCCAGCAGCTCGGCGAGCATCTCGCGGGCGGCCGGCTCGGCGGCGAAGACGGCGAGCATGCGCTCGTTCTTGTTGCCGAGGAGGAACTCCACGGCGCGGTACTGGTAGGACTGGAAGCCCGAGGAGCTGCCCAGCACGCCCCGGAACTGGGCGTACTCGCTCGGGGTCAGGGTCGCCAGCACCGACCACTGCTCGGTGATCGTGCGCAGGATGTGCTTGACCCGTGCCAGCCCCTTTCGTGCGTGCTGCACGTCGTCGCGGTCGAGGTCCGCGCGGACCGCGCGCAGTTCGTGCAGCGCCAGCTTGAGCCACAGCTCGGTGGTCTGGTGCTGGATGATGAACAGCGGCTCGTCGTGGTGGTCGCTGATCGGGCGCTGCACCGACAGCAGCGTGTCCAACCCCAGGTAGCCCCCGTAGCTCATCCGCGTGCTGAAGTCGGTCTGCACGCCCTCCTCGAGCGGCCGGATACCGCCCTCCGTGGTCATCACGCCGCTCCTCACCCGAGCCGGTGCGCCCGTCGCGCTCCCCGCTAGTCCTACCGCACGACCGCCCCGGTGGTCCGGTCCGCGTCGGTCCCGGATGAACGTTCATGCATGGTGATGTATGGTCATGCATCGTGAGCACGCAGACGTGGACGGTCGGGGTCACCGGCGCCACCGGGTACGCGGGAGGCGAGGTGTGCCGGCTGCTGGCCGGGCACCCGAACCTCCGGCTGGCCGGGGTGCACGCCAACTCGAGCGCCGGCCGACGCCTCGGTGAGCTGCAGCCCCACCTGCTCCCGTTCGCCGACCTGGTGGTCCAGCCCAGCGACGCGGCGAGCCTGGCCGGCTACGACGTCGTCGTCCTGGCGTTGCCGCACGGCGAGTCCGCCGCGATCGCCGACCAGCTGCCCGCCGAGACCCTCGTCATCGACTGCGGCGCCGACCACCGGCTCAACGACCCCGCCGCCTGGGCGCGCTGGTACGGCGGCGTGCACGCCGGCACCTGGCCCTACGGCCTCCCCGAGCTCCCCGGCCAGCGGGAGCGGCTGGCCGGCGCGACGCGGGTCGCCGTCCCCGGTTGCTACCCGACCTCGGTCACCCTCGCGATGGCCCCGGCGCTCGCCGCCGGCCTGGTCGAGCCCGACGTCGTCGTCGTGGCCGCCAGCGGGACCAGCGGCGCCGGGAAGTCGCCCAAGCCGCACCTGCTCGGCAGCGAGGTCATGGGCGCGGCGAGCGTCTACGGCGTCGGAGGGGTGCACCGGCACACGCCGGAGATGATCCAGGGCCTGACGCAGGCCGCCGGTGCGCCGGTGGGCGTCAGCTTCACCCCGACCCTCGTGCCGATGAGCCGGGGGATCCTCGCCACCTGCTCCGCGCCGCTGGCGCCGGGGGTCGACGCCGCAGCCGCCCGCGCCGCCTACGCGCAGGCCTACGCCGACGAGCCGTTCGTGCACCTGCTGCCCGAGGGCCTGTGGCCCACCACCGCCCAGGTGCTCGGCGCCAACACCGTCGCGCTGCAGCTAGCCGTCGACGCCGACGCGAACCGGCTCGTCGTCGTCGCCGCCGTCGACAACCTCACCAAGGGCACCGGGGGAGCGGCGGTCCAGTGCGCCAACCTCGCCCTCGGCCTGCCCGAGACCACCGGTCTCCCGCTCGTAGGAGTCGCGCCGTGACCACCACCGCACCGAAGGGCTTCTCCGCGGCGGGCGTCGCGGCCGGGCTGAAATCCAGCGGCAACCCCGACGTCGCCGTCGTCCTCAACACCGGCCCCGACGACGCCGCCGCCGCCGTCTTCACCACCAACCGCTTCCCCGCGGCGCCGGTGCAGTGGAGCCGCCAGGTGCTCGCCGGCCAGCGGGCGCGCGCGGTCGTCCTCAACTCCGGCGGCGCCAACGCCTGCACCGGCCCCGAGGGCTTCCAGGACACCCACGCCACCGCGGAGCACGCCGCGGCCCGCCTCGACATCGGCGCGATCGACGTCGTCGTCGCGAGCACCGGCCTGATCGGCGTCCGGCTGCCCATGGAGAAGCTGACCGCCGGCGTCACCGCCGCCGTGGAGGCGCTCTCCGAGGAGGGCGGCGACGACGCGGCACGGGCGATCATGACCACCGACAGCGTGCCGAAGACGACGGCGCAGCATCGGGACGGGTGGACCGTCGGCGGCATGGCCAAGGGCGCCGGCATGCTCGCCCCGAGCCTGGCCACCATGCTCGTCGTCCTCACCACCGACGCCGCCGCCGACCCCGACGTCCTGCAGCGGGCGCTGAAGGCCGCCACGGCGGTCAGCTTCGAGCGGGTCGACTCCGACGGGTGCCTCTCCACCAACGACACGGTGATCGTGCTGGCCAACGGCGCGAGCGGGGTCACCCCGACCGAGGACGAGCTCACCGAGGCGCTCACCGCAGCCGCGACGGACCTGGCGATGCAGCTGCTCGCCGACGCCGAGGGCTCCACCAAGGACATCGCGATCACCGTGCGCAACGCCGCCACCGTCGACGACGCGCTCACCGCCGGGCGGGCCTGCGCCCGCAACAACCTGCTCAAGACGGCGCTGTTCGGCAACGACCCCAACTGGGGGCGGGTGCTGGCCGCGATCGGCACCACCGACGCCGCCTTCGAGGCCGACCGGGTCGACGTGACCATCAACGGCGTCACCGTCTGCCGCGGCGGCTCGATCGGCGACCCGCGCGAGGGCGTCGACCTCACCGGCCGGGAGATCACCATCGACGTCGACCTCCGGGCCGGCGCCGAGCAGGCCACCATCTGGACCAACGACCTGTCCATCGCCTACGTGCACGAGAACTCGGCCTACTCCACATGAGCCAGCAGGACCCCACCCCGCCCGACGTCCGCATCGACGAGCCGGCGCCGCCGACGAAGCTGCCCCGCCGGGTCGGCACCAGCCGGGTCATGCGCACGCACGACCCCGAGGGCGACGCCGCCAAGGTCGCCGTCCTCACCGGGGCGCTGCCCTGGCTCAAGGAGTTCCACGGCAAGGTCGTCGTCATCAAGTACGGCGGGCACGCCATGGTCGACGACGAGTGCCGCCGCGCCTTCGCCGACGACATGGTGTTCCTGCGGACGTGCGGCATCCTCCCCGTCGTCGTCCACGGCGGCGGCCCGCAGATCACCGAGATGCTCACCCGCCTGGGGATCGCCAGCGAGTTCCGCGGTGGGCTGCGGGTGACCACGCCGGAGACGATCGACGTCGTCCGCATGGTGCTGACCGGGCAGGTCGGCCCGGACATCGTCGGGCTGATCAACCAGCACGGCCCGATGGCGGTGCACCTCTCCGGTGAGGACGGCGGGCTGTTCACCGCCCGGCGGACCACCGCGGTCGTCGACGGGGAACCGGTCGACATCGGGCTGGTCGGCGACGTCGCGGCCGTCGACACCACCCCGGTCACCGCGCTGCTGGAGGCCGGCCACATCCCGGTGGTGGCGAGCGTCGCCCCGGACGCCGACGGCGTCGTGCACAACGTCAACGCCGACACCGCGGCCGCCGCGCTCGCCGCCGCGCTGGGCGCGGTGAAGCTGGTCGTGCTCACCGACGTCGAGGGCCTCTACGCCGACTGGCCGGACCGCGGCTCGCTGGTGCAGCAGATCGACGCCCGCGAGCTCGCCGAGCTCCTGCCCACGCTGGACGCCGGGATGATCCCGAAGATGGCCGCCTGCCTGCGGGCGGTCGAGGGCGGGGTGAAGCGGGCGACCGTGGTCGACGGCCGCACCCCGCACGCCCTTCTCCTGGAGACGTTCACCACCGAGGGCACCGGGACGATGGTCGTCCCGGCGAGGGACCAGAAGGAGGGCACAGCATGACGACGCACACCGAGGAGCTGGCCCGCCGCTGGTCGGCCGTGATGATGACGAACTACAAGACCCCGCCGGTCGCCCTTGCCTCCGGCAGCGGCGCCGCCGTCACGGACGTCGACGGGCGGGAGTACACCGACCTGCTCGGCGGCATCGCGACGACGATCCTGGGCCACGCCCACCCCCGGGTCGTGGAGGCGATCACCACGCAGGCGGCGAGGCTGGGCCACGTCTCCAATTTGGCGATGCACGAGCCGGGCATCCTGCTGGCCGAGCGGTTGCTGGAGCTGGCCGGGCGGCCCGGGCGGGTCTTCTTCTGCAACTCCGGCGCCGAGGCCAACGAGGCGGCGTTCAAGCTGAGCCGGCTCACCGGCCGCCCGGGCGTCGTCACCGCCGAGGGCGCCTTCCACGGCCGGACGATGGGCGCGCTCGCGCTCACCGGCCAGCCGTCCAAGGCCGCGCCCTTCGCGCCGCTGCCCGGCGGGGTCTCCTACGTCCCCTACGGCGACGCCGGGGCCCTGCGCTCGGCGGTCACCGGCGAGACGGCCATGGTGCTGCTCGAGCCGATGCTGGGGGAGGGCGGCGTGCTGCCGGCGCCGCCCGGCTACCTCACCGCGGCGGCCGACGCCGCCGAGGGCGCGGGCGCGCTGTTCGCCGTCGACGAGGTGCAGACGGGCATCGGGCGGACCGGCTCGTGGTTCGCCCACCAGGCCGACGGGCTGCACCCCGACGTCATCACGCTGGCCAAGGCGCTCGGCGGCGGGCTGCCGATCGGCGCGATGCTCGCCTTCGGCGACGCCGCGGAACTGCTCACGGCGGGCTCGCACGGCTCCACGTTCGGCGGGAACCCCATCGCCGCCGCCGCGGCGCTCGCCGTCCTCGACACCATCCGGGACGAGGGGCTGCTCGAGCGCGCCAAGGAGCTCGAGCACCGGTTCACCGCCGGCATCGAGGCCCTCGGCCACGCCGGCATCCGCGGCGTCCGGGGGAGGGGCGCGCTGCTCGGCGTCGTCCTCACCGCCGACGTCGCCGCCGCCCTGGAGGCGAACCTCCGCGCGGCGGGCTTCCTGACCAACGCGGTCGCCCCGGACGTCCTCCGCCTCGCCCCGCCGCTGGTCCTCACCGACGCGCAGGTGGACGCCTTCGTGGCGGCGTTGCCCGCCGCCCTCGACACCGCTCTCCAGGAGAACCACCAGTGATCCGGCACTTCCTCAAGGACGACGACCTGACCCCGGCGGAGCAGGCCGAGGTGCTCGCCCTGGCCGCATCCCTCAAGGCCTCGCGGCACACCGGGGACGCCCCCGTCCCGCTGCGCGCCGCCAACGGGGTGCCCCGGGCGGTGGCGGTGCTGTTCGACAAGCCTTCCACCCGCACGCGGGTGTCGTTCTCCGTCGGCGTCGCCGAGCTCGGCGGCTACCCGCTGGTCATCGACGCGGCCGGCAGCCAGCTCGGGCGCGGGGAGCCGATCGAGGACACCACCCGGGTGCTGGACCGGCAGGCCGCCGCGATCGTGTGGCGCACCTCCGGCCAGGAGCGCATCGAGGCGATGGCGTCGGTGAGCCGGGTCCCGGTGGTCAACGCGCTGACCGACGAGTACCACCCCTGCCAGATCCTGGCCGACCTGCAGACGGTGATCGAGCGCAAGGGCTCGCTGGCCGGCCGGTCCATGACCTACCTCGGCGACGGCGCCAACAACATGGCGCACTCCTACCTGCTCGGCGGCGCCACCGCCGGCATGCACGTGCGGATCGCGTCGCCGGAGTCCTTCCGGCCCGACCCGGCGGTGCTCGAGCGCGCGGCGGCGATCGCGGCGGAGACCGGGGGCTCGGTGGCGTGGACCCCCGACGCCGCGGCCGCCGCCGACGGCGCCGACGTCCTGGTCACCGACACGTGGGTGTCGATGGGCCAGGAGGACCAGTACGAGGCCCGCGTCGCCCCGTTCCTGCCCTACGCGGTGGACGAGGCGGCGCTCGCCCGCGCCGCCGACGACGCCGTCGTCCTGCACTGCCTGCCGGCCTACCGCGGCAAGGAGATCGCCGCCGAGGTGATCGACGGGCCGCAGAGCGCGGTCTGGGACGAGGCGGAGAACCGCCTGCACGCCCAGAAGGCCCTCCTCGTCTGGCTCCTGGAACGCTCGTGACGGGTGCCCTGACCCGCTCGGCGCGCCAGGCCCGCATCCGCGAGCTGATCGAAGCACGGGCGATCACCTCCCAGACCCAGCTGGCGGTGCTGCTGGCCGAGTCGGGGATCGAGGTCACCCAGGCCACCCTCTCGCGGGACCTCGAGGAGCTCGGCGCGGTGAAGATGCGCGGCTCCGACGGCGCGCCGGCCTCCTACGTGCTGCCGCCGGAGAACGCGCCGCTGCGCCCGGCGCAGGCCGCGCCGGCCCGGCTGACCCGGCTGCTCGCCGACCTGCTCACCGGCGCGGAGGGCAGCGCCAACCTGGCGGTGCTGCGCACCCCGCCGGGCGCCGCGCAGTTCCTGGCGTCGGCCCTGGACAAGGTGGGGCTCCCCGACGTGCTCGGCACGATCGCCGGCGACGACACTCTCCTGGTGGTGTCCCGCGCTCCCGACGGCGGACCCGCGCTCGCGGAGCGGCTGCGGGCCATGGCCGCCCGCACCCCCGCCGTCTACCCCGAGCTGCACAGCGACCTGGCCGACGACCCCTCCGGAGGAACCGCCCCGTGACCGACCCGACCGCCCCCGCGACCCACACCCGGCTCTGGGGCGGGCGCTTCGGCGGCGGCCCGTCCCCGGCGATGGCCGCCCTCTCCAAATCGACGCACTTCGACTGGAAGCTCGCCCCCTTCGACCTGGCCGGTTCCCGGGCGCACGCCCGGGTGCTGCACCGCGCCGGGCTGCTCGCCGACGAGGAGCTGGAGCAGATGCTCGGCGCGCTGCGGGAGCTGTCGGACGAGGTCGCCGCCGGCACCTTCGTCGCCGTCGAGTCCGACGAGGACGTGCACGAGGCGCTCGAGCGCGGGCTCACCGAGAAGCTGGGAGCCCTCGGCGGCAAGCTGCGCGCCGGCCGCAGCCGCAACGACCAGATCGCCACCGACCTGCGGCTCTACCTGCGGCACACGGTGCGCGCGCTGGTCGGGGAGCTGTCGTCGCTGGAGTACGCGCTGGTCGGCCTGGCCGAGCGCTACCAGGACGTCGCCGCGCCCGGCATGACCCACCTGCAGCACGCCCAGCCGGTGCTCTTCGCCCACCAGCTGCTCGCCCACGCGCACGCCTTCGCCCGAGACGTCGACCGGCTGCGGGACTGGGACCGGCGGGCGGCCGTGAGCCCCTACGGCTCCGGCGCGCTGGCCGGCTCCTCGCTGCCGCTGGACCCCGACGCCGTCGCCGCCGAGCTCGGCTTCGACCGCGCGTCCGACAACTCCATCGACGGCGTGAGCGACCGCGACTTCGCCGCGGAGTTCTGCTTCGCCGCCGCGCTCATCGGCGTCCACCTCTCCCGGCTCGGCGAGGAGGTCGTGCTCTGGACGTCGACCGAGTTCGGCTGGGCCCGCCTCGACGACGCGTGGGCGACCGGGTCGTCGATCATGCCGCAGAAGAAGAACCCCGACATCGCCGAGCTCGCCCGCGGCAAGTCCGGCCGTTTCGTCGGCAACCTGACCGGCCTGCTCACCATGCTCAAGGGGCTGCCGCTGGCCTACGACCGCGATCTGCAGGAGGACAAGGAGCCGGTCTTCGACTCCATGGAGCAGCTGCTCCTCCTGCTGCCGGCGGTCACCGGGATGGTCGCGACCCTCACCCTGCGCCCCGAGGTGCTGGAGGCTGCCGCGCCGCAGGGCTTCGCGCTGGCCACCGACGTCGCGGAGTGGCTGGTCCGGCAGGGGGTGCCGTTCCGGTCGGCGCACGAGATCAGCGGCGCGATGGTCGCGTTCTGCGAAGAGGCGGGTCTCGAGCTCGACCAGCTGGACGACGAGCAGCTCGCCGGCATCGACCCGCGGCTCACCCCCGACGTGCGCTCGGTGCTGTCGGTGCCGGGGGCGCTGGCGGCGCGGTCGGCGCGGGGCGGCACGGCGCCGGAACGGGTCGCGGGGCAGCTCGTGCAGCTGGCCGAGGCGGCGCGGCAGCACGCCGGGTGGGCGGTGTCCTCGCCCGTGGCCGCGGCCCTCTGAGCGTGCCGTCGTCGGAGCCGGGGCCGCTGGTGCGGGCCGAGGAGCTGCTCGGCCTGGTCGACGAGGTCGCGCCGTCCCTGCTCGGCTGCTGGGTGGTCACCGACCGGCCGGAGGGCACCGTGGCGCTGCGGCTCACCGAGGTCGAGGCCTACTCCGGGTCGGGCGTCGACCCGGCGGCGCACTCGCACCGCGGTCCGACGCCCCGGGCGGCGATCATGTTCGGCCCGCCGGGGCGGCTCTACGTGTACTTCTCCTACGGGGTGCACTGGTGCGCCAACGTCGTCGTCGGGCACGAGGGCGAGGGCTCGGCGGTGCTCCTGCGCGCCGGCGAGGTCGTGGTGGGGGAGGAGCTGGCGCGCGCCCGCCGTCCGGTCGCGCGGACCCCGCGCGACCTGGCCGGTGGGCCGGCGCGGCTGACCCAGGCCCTCGCCGTCGGGCGCCCGGATCTCGGCACCGACCTGCTCGACCCGGCCTCCCCGGTGCGCCTGCACCGGGGAACCCCGCCGGCCGAGGTGTCGGCCGGACCCCGCGTCGGCATCAGCGTCGCCACGGAGCTGCCCTGGCGGTTCTGGGAGACCGGCGCGCCGTCGGTGAGCGCCTTCCGGGCGGGCGGCAGACCGCGGCGCGGACGCGCCGGGCAGGATGGACCCCTGTGACCACGCCTGCCGCCCACGGAGTCATCGACGAGCTGCACCGCCGCGGGTTGATCGCCCAGAGCACGGACGAGGCCGCGCTGCGCGCCCATCTCGCCGAGGGGCCGGTCACCTACTACTGCGGCTTCGACCCGACGGCGGAGAGCCTGCACGTCGGGCACCTCGTGCAGTTCATGGTGCTGCGGGCCCTGCAGCGGGCGGGGCACCGGCCGGTGGTCCTGGTCGGTGGCGCGACGGGTCTCATCGGTGACCCGCGCCCGTCGGCGGAGCGGCAGCTGAACGACCCTGCTGTCGTCGCCGGGTGGGTGGAGAGCATCCGCCGGCAGGTGGCGCCGTTCCTGGACCTGCCGGCCGAGCGCGACGGGCTGGTTCCACCGGTCTACGTGGACAACCTCGACTGGACCGGCGAGCTCTCGGCCATCGACTTCCTGCGGGGGCTCGGCAAGCACTTCCGGGTGGGGCGGATGCTCGCCAAGGAGGCGGTCTCGGCCCGGCTGAACTCCGAGGCGGGCATCAGCTACACCGAGTTCAGCTACCAGATCCTGCAGGCCAACGACTTCCTGGAGCTGCACCGGCGCCACGGCGTCACCCTGCAGACCGGCGGCTCGGACCAGTGGGGCAACCTCACCGCCGGCATCGACCTGGTCCGCCGTGTCGAGGGGACCGGGGTGCACGCCCTGTCGACGCCCCTGGTGACCAAGGCCGACGGCACCAAGTTCGGCAAGAGCGAGGGCGGGACCGTCTGGCTCGACCCGTCGCTGACGTCCCCCTACGCGTTCTTCCAGTTCTGGCTCAACGCCGACGACGCCGACGCCCGCACGTGGCTGCCGCTGTTCTCCGAGCGCCCGGCCGACGAGCTAGAGGTGCTGATCACCGAGAGCCTCGAGCGGCCGGCGGCCCGCACCGCCCAGCGCGCGCTCGCCGAGGAGCTGACCCTGCTCGTGCACGGCCCCGACCAGCTCCGGCAGGCCGAGGCCGCGGGACGTGCGCTCTTCGGCCGGGAGGACCTGCGCTCGCTGGACGAGGCGACCCTCGCCGCGGCGCTCACCGAGGCCGGGAGCATCACCGTCGACGGCGACCCGCCGACCGTGGCCCAGCTGCTCCAGCAGACCGGGCTCGTGGGCTCCCTGTCGGAGGCGCGACGCGCGGTGAAGGAGGGCGGGGCCTATCTCAACAACGAGCGGGTGGCGGACGCCGACGCCCGCCCGGGGGAGGACGCCTGGCTCCCCGGTGGCTGGCTCGTCCTGCGCCGCGGACGCCGCTCGATCGCCGGCGTGCACCGGGCCGGCTGAGCCCTCCCGGGCCCTGTGAACGCCCGGCGACGGGCGTGTGACGGCAGCGTGTCGGGCGTCACGGACCACGGGTTTGACACGGCCTGCGGGGGCACGTAACTTTCTTTCTGCGCCGCGCGGCCCGGGAGGGCCGCCGGACCAGCCCCCCGCTAGACGGGCTGCTGGAAACCGGCGTAGAGTGGGACCTCCAGCCAGGGACGAAGCCCGGAAGGGTCGAGTTTCTGCGCGTCCGCTCCTTGAGA
>NZ_JBJHAE010000016.1:0-94149 GCF_054050895.1 Blastococcus sp. SYSU DS0669
GCGAGCTGACACTCGCGATATCAATCAACCAAAGGAATCCCAGCCACGACCACAAGAATCGCGGCACGGGGTATTACTTGGCACTGACTTTCGGCACGCTGTTGAGTTCTCAAGGAGCGGACGCGCAAGAAGTCCGGCCAATTTCTTGGCCCTCGTCCTAGGCGGTTTCCCCACTGTACACCGAGTTCCGCAGCAGCTCGCCCTCAGGGGCTCCGCCGGCGGTTTCCCAGGCCTCGCGGCCCGGTCCGTTCTCGCTCGGTGCATGGAGAACGATACACGCTCTGGAGGGGGGTCTGCAGGGGGGGTCCCTCGGTCGCCTCCGAAGCCCCCCGAGCCGCGTCGTTCCGGGCCTTCCGGGGCTCAGGCGACCCCGCGGGGGCGGAACTGGACGCTCACCCGGGGACCGACCGGCTTCGTCGTCTTCGGGATGCAGTGCTCCCACGTGCGCTGGCACGAGCCGCCCATGACGACCAGGTCGCCGTGGCCCAAGGGGAAGCGCAGCGACTCCCCGCCCCCGACCGGGCGCAGCAGCAACGGGCGGGGTGAGCCGAAGGAGACGATGGCGACCATCGTGTCCGCCGACCGGCCGCGGCCGATGCGGTCGCCGTGCCAGGCCACGCTGTCCCGCCCGTCCCGGTAGAGGCACATGCCGGCGGTGACGAAGGGTTCGCCCAGTTCCGGCAGGTAGTGACGGTTCAGCAGGTCGCGGGCGTCGGTGAGCAGCGGGTGCGGCAGCGGCTCGTGACCGGAGTACCACCGGAGGAGCCGCGGAACGGCGACCTCCCGCTCGTACATCTGGCGGCGGTCCGCCCGCCAGCCGATGTCGCCCAGCAGCACCTCGAGCACCTCGTCCGAGCCGGTCACCCAACCCGGGAGATGGTCGACCCAGGCGCCGGCAGACAGCCGGTGCCGGACGACGTGCCCGGCGAGGGGCGTGACCGCGGCCTCTTCGGCGAGGTCCCACATCGAGGGCTGGTGCGCCACGTGCATGCCGGCACGCTACCCCGACTTTTCGCACATGTGTGCGAAAACCTGTGGAGAACTCAGGCGGTGAGAGCCAGGGCGAACGGGAGCACGGCGACCGCACCCGCCCGGCGCAGCTCCCGGCCGGCGACCGTCATGGTCCAGCGCGAGTCGGCCAGGTCGTCGACGAGCAGGACCGGCCCGGTCACCTCCGCCAGCCGGGCGCGCAGCTCCGGGCCCACGGCGATGCGGTCCCAGACCGCGGCCAGCCGGAACGCGCTGTTGCCACCAGGCTGTCCCGTCGGCCCGCCGTGGGCGAGCGAGAGCTCGCCGAGGTAGGGCAGCCGCCCCATCCGGGCCAGGCCCTGCGCGACGCCGTCCACCAGCTGCGGACGGCGTCGCGACGGCATCGCCACCACGGCCGCCGGGCGCTCCGCCCAGTCCCAGGCGGCGAGCACCCGGCCGCAGGCCCGCAGGAGCTCCTCGTCCGGCGGCACGTCGGAGACCGACCGGCGCACCGGGACGTCGAAGGCGGCGTCCGGGTCCTCCTCGATGCTCGGCGCCTCGAGGTCGAGCTCGACGACCCCGCCGACGCCGTCGTCACCGAGGAGGGAGCGCAGCCGCTGACCCCAGCCGAGGTCGGTGAGCCGGGCGACGGCGCGGCCGGTCTGCAGCTGCTCCCCGGGCGCGATCTTGCCCTTGACGTCGACACCGAGCCGGTCGGCGCCGGTCGGCCACATCGCGCGGGGCGCCAGCTCCACACCGGGCCGGTCGAGCGCGGCCGACGCCGCCTCGGACGCCGCCTCGGGCACGTCGGTCGCGTACCAGGGGCCCGCGCAGACGTCGCAGCGGCCACAGGGGGACGCCGTCGGGTCGTCGAGCGCGGACTGCAGGAAAGCCATGCGGCACTCGGCCTCGTCGACGGGCTTGGCGTAGGCGAGCATCGCCCGCTGCTCGGCCTCCCGGGTGCGGGTGACCCGGGCATAGCGGTCGGCGTCGTAGACCCACGGCCGCCCGGTGGACCGCCACCCGCCCTGCACGCGCTCGACCGCGCCGTCGACGGCGAGCACCTTGAGCAGCAGCTCGAGCCGCGAGCGGCGGACGTCGGCGACCGTCTCCAGCCGCGCCACCGACCAGGCCTTGCCGTCCGCCATGGCGGTGAGCACCGCGGCCGCGTGGTCCTCCCGCGGCATGGAGGAGGTGGCGAACCACTGCCAGATGGCGATGTCCTCGGGCCCGGGCAGCAGCAGGACGTCGGCGTGCTCGACGGCGCGGCCCGCGCGGCCGACCTGCTGGTAGTAGCTGACCGGCGACGATGGCGCACCCAGGTGGACGACGAAGCCGAGATCGGGCTTGTCGAAGCCCATGCCGAGCGCGGAGGTGGCGACCAGCGCCTTCACCCGGTTCTCCCGCAGCGCCTCCTCGGCGTCCTTGCGGTCGGCGTCGTCGAGGCGGCCGGTGTAGGCGCGCACCTCGTGGCCGGCGTCGCGCAGCAGGTTCGCCGTCTCCTCCGCCGCCGCCACCGTGAGCGTGTAGACGATGCCGCTGCCCGGGAGGTCGCCGAGGTGCGCGGCGAGCCAGGCCAGGCGCGCGCGGTCCGACGGCAGGCGCAGCACCCCGAGCCGCAGGGAGTCCCGGGAGAGCGGGCCGCGGACCGTGGTCACCTCGACCCCGCCGGCGCCCAGCTGCTCGGCGACGTCCTCCACCACCCGCTCGTTGGCGGTCGCGGTGGTCGCCAGCACCGGCGTCCCCGTGGGCAGGGTGCCCAGCAGGTCGCGGATGCGGCGGTAGTCGGGCCGGAAGTCGTGCCCCCAGTCGGAGACGCAGTGCGCCTCGTCGACCACGACCAGGCCGCACCGGGCGACCAGGCCCGGCAGCTGCTCCTCGCGGAAGCGCGGGTTGGTCAGCCGCTCGGGGGAGACGAGCAGGACGTCGACGTCGTCGGCGGCCAGGCGGGCGGCGATGTCGTCCCACTCGGTCATGTTGGCGCTGGAGATCTCGACCGCCCGGATGCCGGCGCGGGCCGCCGCCGCCACCTGGTCGCGCATGAGCGCCAGCAGCGGCGACACCAGGAGCGTCGGCCCGGCGCCGCGGCGGCGCAGCAGCGCGGTGGACACGAAGTACACCGCGGACTTGCCCCAGCCGGTGCGCTGGACGACCAGCGCGCGCTGGGAGCGCTCCACCAGCGCGGCCACCGCGGCGTCCTGCCCCTCGCGGAAGACGGCGTCGGGACGGCCGGTGAGCTCCCGGAGGATCTCCAGGGCCTCGTCGGCGATCGAGGACGGCGGTGCGGCGGTGCTCATGGCGACGACAGTAGGCACGACCAGGGACGGAACGGGTGGCCGCGCGCCACCTGGGGACGGCGGGGAGAATCCACAGGCGATGGCAAGGGACAGGGCACACCAGGGGCAGCTGCCGCCCGACAACCACGTGCACACCCACTGGTCGTGGGACACGCCCGACTCGTCGACCATGCGCAGGGCCTGCGAGCGGGCGATCGCCCAGGGGCTGCCGGCGGTCGCGTTCACCGAGCACCTGGACTTCACCGTCTGGCACGACGAGGACCGGGCGACCGCCGAGGGGCTGGTCGACCGCCACCCGGCCCACCAGCTGCCCATCGACGTCGAGGGGTACTTCGCCGAGCTGGCCGAGGTGCGCGACCGGTTCCCTGAGCTGCGCATCTGGTCGGGCGTCGAGACCGGCGAGCCGCACCTCTTCGCCGCCAGCATCGCCCGCCACCTCGAGGACTCCCCCGTCGACCGGATCCTGGGCTCGCTGCACTCGCTGACCGACGAAGGGCGGCTGGTCGGGGTGGGGCGGCTGCTGCACGTCGACGCCGACGCGACCATGCGCCGCTACCTCGGCGAGATGGTCGGGATGATCGAGAGCAGCGACGTCTTCCAGGTGCTCGCCCACGTGGACTTCCCGCGGCGCTACTGGCCCGGCGGCAGCCACCGGTACGTCGAGAAGGACTACGAGGAGGAGTACCGGGCGGTCTTCCGGGCCCTCGCCGGCAGCGGCCGCGCGCTGGAGATCAACACCAGCAGCCCGCTGGCGTCGGCCGACCAGGTGCGCTGGTTCCACGAGGCCGGCGGCGAGGCGGTCAGCTTCGGCAGCGACGCGCACGCGCCCGCCCCCGTCGGGCAGAAGTTCGACCTCGCCGTCGCCGTCGCGGAGGCCGCCGGCTTCCGGCCCGGGCGCGACCGCTTCGACTTCTGGCGCCGCTGAGGGATCAGGCGACGGCCGGCGCCGGCCGGTACCAGGCCCAGAAGGCCAGGCCGACGACGAGCGACCAGAACGCCGATCCGATGCCGCCCACGGTGACGCCGCTGATCGCCACGAGGAAGGTGGCGACGACGGGGATCCGGTCCTCCGCCCGCGCGAGCGCCCCGCTCAGCGAGGCAGCCAGCACCGGCCACAGCGCCAGCCCCGCGGCCGCCGCGACGAAGCCGGCGGGCGCCGTGACCACGAGCGCGGCGACGGCGGCCGAGACCAGCGCGAAACCGACGTAGGCCAGGCCCGCGGTCCGCGCGGCCAGGTAGCGGCGCGCCGGGTCGGCGTCCGCCTCCGGGCCGGCGGCGAGGGCGGCGCTGATGGCGGCCAGGTTGACCGCGTGGCCGCCGAACGGGGCGCCGAGCACCGTCCCGGCGCCGGTCACCGCCATGGCCGACCGCCAGGGCGCCCGGTACCCGTAGGCGGCCAGCACCGCCATGCCCGGCACGTTCTGCGAGGCCATGGTCACCACGAACAGGGGCAGCGCCAGCCCGAGCACGGCCGTGGAGGTGAAGTCCGGTGTCGTCCACTCCAGGGCCGGGACGAGCGCGGACACCTCGACCCCGCCCTCGCGGTGGGCGAGCACCCCGATGATGCCGAGGGTGACGGCAAACGCGGCCGGCACCGCCCAGCGCGCGGAGAACCGCAGCAGCAGCGCCCAGACGAGGACGACGGGCACCACCAGCCACGGCATCTCCAGCGCGGACCGGACCGGCTCCAGGCACAGCGGGACGAGGACGCCGGCCAGCATCGCCTGGGCCAGCACCGGCGGGATGGCCGCGATCGCGCCGCCCAGCCGGGGCCACGCCGCGGTGAGCAGGACGAGCGCGCCGACCACCACGAAGGCGGCGACGGCCACCTCCCAGGAGGGCGCGGAGGCCGTCGCCAGCAGCGCGGCGCCGGGCGTGGACCAGGCCACGGTGATCGGCATGCGGGTCCGCTGGGCCAGCAGCACGGTGGCCAGCCCCATCGCGAGCGAGAGGACGACCAGGCCCGAGGCCGCCTGCCCCGGGGTGGCGCCGACCGCCCGGAGCCCGGTCAGCACGACCGCGAAGGAGCTGAGGAACCCGACGAGCGCCGTCACCAGCCCCGCGACAGTCGTCGAGGAGGGGGCGGCAGGCACGGCGCGGGACGGTAGCCCAGCGGCCCCGGGCGCCCCGCCCTCGGCGGGCCGAGGTGGCCGACCTCACGCCCGCGCGAGGACGCACCGGGCCTACGTTGCTGATCATGGGCCTCGCTCCGACCGTCCGGGACGCCACCGTGGCCGATGCCGCGGCCTGCGCGGCGATCTACGCGCCCTACGTCACGGGTACGGCGATCACCTTCGAGACGGAGCCGCCGACGGCCGAGCAGATGGCCGGTCGGATCGCCGCGGCCCTGCGCACGCACGCCTGGCTGGTGCTCGAGGACGACGGCGGCGTCGTCGGGTACGCCTACGCCGGGCCGTACAAGGAGCGCGCCGCCTACCGGTGGTCCTGCGAGGTCAGCGTCTACCTGGCCGAGGGCCGAGGACGGCGCGGGGGCGGGCGCGCGCTCTACGCCGCCCTCTTCGAGCGGCTCGCCCGGCGCGGCTACCGCACCGCGATCGCCGGCATGACCCTGCCGAACGAGCCCAGCGAGGGGCTGCACGCGGCGATGGGCTTCGAGCCGATCGGCACCTACCGGCGGATCGGGTGGAAGCACGGCCGGTGGCGGGACGTGCTGTGGGCGCAGCGGCCGCTGGGCCCCTACGACGAGGACCCGGCCGAGCCCGCCTGACCGTGCTCAGACCCGGGCGGGGAGGCCGTCGAGCAGGGTCCGCAGCTGCGCCCGGCGGACCGGCTTGGTCAGCACGCCCTGCATCCCGGCCCGCAGGCAGGTGGCCCGCTCCTCCTCGGCGGTGGCGGCCGTGAGCGCGAGAAGCGTCGTCCCGGCCGCGGGGCCGGGCAGGCCGCGGATGGCCCGCGCCGCCTCCGGACCCGACATGCGGGGCATCTGCATGTCCAGCAGGACGAGGTCGAAGTCCCCGAGCTCCACGGCCCGCACGGCCTCCTCGCCGTCCCCGACGGTGACGACGTCGGCGCCCTCGGCGCGCAGCAGCGCCTCGGCGACGCGCAGGTTGATGTCGTTGTCGTCGGCGACCAGCACCCGGATCCCGCGGAGCGGGGCGGCCGGGGTGGTGCCGGCGGGTGGGGCGGCGAGCTCCGGCGCGGGCGCCGGGGCGTCCGGCCGCGCGGCCGCGGCGGGCAGGTCGACGACCAGGGTGAACAGCGAGCCGGCGCCGGGCCTGCTGACGACGTCGATCCGCCCGCCCATGAGCTCCACGATCTGCCGGCTCAGGGCCAGCCCGAGCCCGGTCCCCCCGGCCCGGGCCCCCTGGGCGCCCTGGGTGAACGGCCGGAACAGCCGGTCGATCTCGTCGGGCTCCATGCCGGGGCCGGTGTCCCGGACCGACAGCCGGAGGCGGACCGTCGACCCGGTGGCGCAGCTGTCGGTGCGGACGGCGACGTCCACCCGGCCGCGCTCGGTGAACTTCAGCGCGTTCCCGACGAGATTCATGACGACCTGGCGCAGCCGCACGGGGGTCGCCGACGACCACGGGGTGGTCACCGGCCGCGACGACGAGGTCCAGCCCCTTCCGGTGGGCCAGCGGGGCCAGCGCCGTCACGACCTCGGTGGCGACGTCGCCCGGCCGCAGCTCGCGTTCGGCGAGGGTGACCGAGGTGGTCTCGGCCTTGGACAGGTCCAGGACGTCGTTGAGCAGCGCCATCAGGGACTCACCCGAGCTGCGGGCGAGCTGCACGTACTCCGCCTGCCGCGGGTCGAGCGAGCCGAGGGTGAGCGCCTCGAGCATGCCGAGGACGCCGTTGAGCGGGGTGCGGATCTCGTGGCTGGCGGCGGCCAGGAACGCCGTCTTCGCACGGGTCGCGGCCAGCGCCTGGTCGCGCGCCGCGGCGAGCTCGCGGGCGGCGGCGCGCTCCCCCGTCACGTCCTTCATGGCGACGACGGCCCCGAGCAGGCGACCGGAGCTGTCCCGCATCGCCGCGCCGTCGCAGCGCAGGGTACGCGCCTCGCGGTCGGCCGGGCGGATGACGAGGGTCGCGTCGTGCACCCCGCCCTCGCGCAGCGCGCGGAACAGCGGGATGCGCCCGGCCGGCATCGGCGTCACGCCGTCGGTCTCGAAGAGCGAGTAGGCGACGGCCTGCTGCTCCTCGTCCAGCCCGGCGTCCTCCGCCAGCCCGTGGAAGTCGCGGGACGCCCGGTTGAACAGGGTGAGGCGCCCCTCGGCGTCGCAGGCCACCACGCCGACGTCGATGCTCTCCAGCAGGGCCGCGGTCAGCGCGCCGCGCCGCTCCGCCTCGCGGACCAGCCGCCCCTGCTCGAACAGGGCCACCGCCTGCGCGGCGAGGTCCTCGAGCGCCGAGATCTGAGCCGGGGACATGCGGCCCGGCTCCTCGTCGAACACGCAGAGGCTGCCGAGCACCCGGCCGTCGGGCAGCTCCAGCGGTGCCGACGCGTAGAGGCGGATGGAGCCCGACCGGCCGTCGACCCACGGGTTGACCGCGAAGACGGGCTCGAGCGTGGCGTCGGGCACGTACCGCAGCGACTCGTCGCGCTGCGCGTAGTAGCACATGGACGACCGGACATCGGTCCGGCCGCCCTCGAAGCCCACGGAACCCACGCCGTGCTGGAAGCACTCGTCGAGCAGGTTCACCACCGCGTTCGGGACGCCGCAGACCGTGGCGGCGACCCGCGTCACCGCACGCAGCTGCTCGTGCGGAGCGTCGTCCGGCAACCCGTACTCGGCGAGCAGGTCCTGCGCGGGGGTGGCCGTCGGCGGGACGGGGTGCGGCGTCACCCTGCCCTTGTCGGCGTCCGGGGACAGGTCCTTGAACACCTCCCCCACAACTACTTCACCGCTAAGGAAAATGCGGCTAGGGTCCCCGGGGTGACGTCGACGCGCGTGGTGATCGCCCTCGGCGGCAACGCCATGACCGGCGCCGACGGCTCCGCCACGCCGGAGGCCCAGCGCGGCGCGATCCGGGAGGCCGCCGGGCACGTCGCCGAGGTGGTCGCCGCCGGTGTCCAGGTGGTGCTCACGCACGGCAACGGGCCCCAGGTCGGCAACCTGCTCGTCAAGAACGAGCTGGCCGCGCACGAGGTGCCGCCCGTCCCGCTGGACTGGAACGTCGCGCAGACCCAGGCCACGATCGGGTTCACCGTCGCCGACGAGCTCGACGCCGCCCTCGCCGCACGCGGCCTCGCCCAGCGCACCGCGGCACTGGTCACCCGCACCCTCGTCGACGCCGACGACCCGCACTTCGCCGAGCCCTCCAAGCCGGTCGGCCGCTTCCTGCCCCGCGAGCGGGCGGAACGGTTCGTCTCGCTCGGGCAGCGGTGGGAGGACCGCGGGGAGAAGGGCTGGCGGCGCGTCGTCGCCTCCCCCGAACCGCTGGCCGTCGTCGACTCCCCCGCCATCCACGCCCTGGCCGCGGCGGGGTTCGTCGTCGTCTGCGCCGGCGGTGGCGGCATCCCGGTGGTCGACGACCACGTGGACGGGCACGCGCTGCGCGGCGTGGAGGCGGTCATCGACAAGGACCTGACCGCCGCGATCCTCGCCCGTGACGTCGACGCCGACACCCTGGTGATCGCCACCGACGTCCCGAACGTGATGGTCGACTTCGGGACGCCCGACCAGCGCCCCCTGGGCCGGGTCACCGCCGCCGAGCTGCGGGAGCTCGCCGAGGCCGGGCAGTTCGCCCGCGGCTCGATGGGCCCCAAGGTCGAGGCGGCCCTACGTTTCGTGGAGGCAGGCGGAACGCGCGCCGTCATCACCTCGCTCGACCACATCGCCGACGCCGTCCGTGGCGACGACGCCGGCACCGTCCTCACCTCCTCCTGAAGGGAATGCGCATGCCCGCACCGATCGAGGTCCGCAAGGTCCCGCTGCACAACGTCAGCGACGCCTCCGAGCTCGCCAAGCTCATCGACGACGGCGTGATGGACGCCGACCGCGTCGTCGCCGTCATCGGCAAGACCGAGGGCAACGGCGGGATCAACGACTACACGCGGATCATCGCCGACCGCGCCTTCCGCGAGGTGCTGCTCGAGAAGGGCTCGCGGAGCAAGGAGGAGGTCGGTGACATCCCCATCGTGTGGTCCGGCGGCACCGACGGCGTCATCAGCCCGCACGCCACGATCTTCGCCACGCTGCCCGAGGACGCGGTCGAGAAGACCGACGAGCCGCGGCTGACCGTCGGCTACGCGATGAGCGACGTCCTGCTGCCCGAGGACATCGGCCGCGTCGCGATGGTGGAGAAGGTCGCCGAGGGCGTGAAGAAGGCGATGGCGGCCGCCGGCATCACCGACCCGGCCGACGTCCACTACGTGCAGACGAAGACGCCGCTGCTGACGATCGACACGATCCGCGACGCCCACCAGCGCGGGGAGACGACGATCCTGGAGGAGCCGCACGGCTCGATGGACATCTCCAACGGCACGACGGCACTGGGGATCGCGGTGGCGCTCGGCGAGATCGAGATGCCGACGCAGGAGCAGATCATGCGGGACCTTTCCCTGTACTCCTCCGTCGCCTCGTGCTCGTCGGGCGTGGAGCTGGACCGGGCGCAGATCGTCGTCGTCGGCAACGCCCGCGGCCACGGCGGTAGCTACCGCGTGGGCCACTCGGTCATGAAGGACGCGCTGGACCAGGACGGCATCTGGGCCGCGATCCGCGACGCCGGCCTGGAGCTGCCCGAGCGGCCGCACCACACCGATCTGGGCGACCGGCTGGTCAACGTCTTCCTCAAGTGCGAGGCCTCGCCCGACGGCAAGGTGCGCGGGCGGCGCAACGCGATGCTCGACGACTCCGACGTCTCGTGGCACCGCCAGATCAAGGCGTGCGTCGGTGGCGTGACGGCGTCGGTGACCGGCGACCCGGCGGTCTTCGTCTCGGTGGCCGCGGTGCACCAGGGCCCGTCCGGCGGCGGTCCGGTCGCCGCGATCGTCAAGGCGTGACGACAGCCCCGGGAGCCCCGGGAGCCCCGCAGCGAGGGGCGAGCGGGGAGCGGACCGGGGCGCGGAGTCGCGCCACGAGCGAGGCGTAAGAGCCCACAGCACGACTTCGGGGAAGCGGGGGTCCGGACGGCGGTCCGGAGCCCTGCTTCCCCGAAGTCGTCCCCGGGGCCTCAGGCCAGGAGGCCGGGCAGGCCGGTCGGGAGGGGCGCGGTGAGGTCCTCGTCCGCGGCCGGACGCCGTCCCGGGGTCGGCGCCGGCACCGGCGGCCGCGCGCGGCGCCCCGCACCACCCGGGACGACGAAGCGGTAGGTGGCGTCCACGTCCCGGACGGCGAAGACGTCGCCGTCCGGGCCGGCGTGGTGCAGGACGACGGTGTCGAACCGCTCGGCGACCCGACGCAGGGAGTCCGCGTCGGAAACGTCGATGACCGTGCCGCCCGGGCCGAGGCCGGCCACCGGCACGATCCGGTCGGCGTGCCGCACGAGGAACTCGTCGGCCGCGTCACCGGGGCCTGCCCGGCCGAGCAGCGTCCCGATGCCGGCGACGAGCAGCGCGAGCGCCAGCACGACGAGGGCCAGGCCGCGGGCGAGCCCGATGGGGACCGACAGCGCGAGGACGTCGAACGAGCGCGGCCCGACCGTCGTCACCGGCACCGACGTCGGGGTCAGCGTGGAGAGCACGGTCTCGGGGTCTCCGGCCAGGCGCAGGGCCGTCGGGTCGAGCGCGAAGTCCAGGCCGGCCGGGGAGCCCGCCTCGAAAGCGGTGCCGCGTGTGGTGCCGGAGAGCGCCACGGTAGGGGTGACGGTCAGCGTCGCGGAGCTGCCGGAGACGCCGACCTCGGCGTAGTGCCGGGCCAGCACCTCCGCGGCGCGGGCGGCGTCGACGTCGACCGACGCCGTCGCGAGGCCGTCGGCGAAACCGACGACCGGGCCGCTGTCCAGGTAGGTGCTCCAGCCGTCGGCGGCCGTCATGGTGACGTCGAGGCGCAGGGCGCCCTGGAGGTGGGCGAGGTCGGGACCGGTGACGGTGCCCTCGTAGGAGACGGCCAGGCCGGTGGACAGCTTGGTCCAGACGGTGTCGCCGGTCGCCACCGCCCCGTCCGGGTAGGTGGTGCCGCGCTCGGCGGTCCCGGTGTAGGAGAAGCGCCCCTGCTGGGTGACCGTGGCCGGCTCCTCGACCGTCTCGGTGCCGGGGAGGAGGTGCAGGGCGCCGGCACCGAGGGCGGCGACCAGGGCGACGGCCGCGGCGGTCAGCGCCACCTGCCGGGCGCGTGCCCGGACGATCATCGGCACGGAGCCACCGGCGACGCGGGGCAGCGAGACCGCCGGCGCGGAGAAGGCCGGCAGGGAGAACGACGGCGTACGCAGGGCGGGCAGCCGGCGGCGGAGCGCGCGGGCACGGTGGCCGCCGCCCCTGCGCCGGGTCGCGGAGAGGACCAGCGAGGTCGCGACGCCCACGGCTCCGAGCACCCACGGGGAACCGATCGCCTCGAGCGCCGTGCCGCCCTGCGGGATGCGCACGAGCAGCCGGCCGAGGATCTCCTCCTGCGTCGGGCGGTCCTCGTCGAGCCAGTCGTTGTTGTCGCCCTGGGTCACGAAGCCCTCGGCGTCCGCCGCGACGATGCGGTGCATGACGATCGTGCCGAGCGACTCGCTCTCGTAGGCGACGACGTCACCGACCGAGTAGGACCCGGCCCTGCTGAGGACGGCCAGGTCACCGGCAGAAAACCCGGGTTCCATGCTCTGCCCGAAGGTGGTCACGTACGTCGTGCCACCGCCCAGGCCCTGCGGCCAGAACAGCCACACGGTCGCGAGCACCAGCGCGACGACGGCGCTGGTGCTCGCGACTCGTGACGCGGCGGTCATGTCAAGGCACCGATCGGGATCTCGGGCGAGGCGACCCGAGGCCGCCTCGACCAGGCGGACTGCTAGTTCGAGGTGACCGTGAGGGCCGTCTTGTCGAACGCGGTGAAATCAACAGCGGCGTCGAGCACGCACGTGACCAGGTACGGCGCGCTGGTGCCCGAAGGGGAGCACACCGACGTGCTGCCCGGCGTCACGACGTCGGGCTCACCGGAGGTGAGCGTCATCACCGCGTCCATGCTGCTGGTGTCCTGGCCCACCGTGAAGACGACGCTGGCGAGCTTCGTCGCGTCCGATGCCGGGTTGTAGGCGATGTTGCTGACGGCCACACCGGTCGCCGTCATCTCCCCGTAGCCGGCGACGTTGTTGTCGACGCCGGTGAAGTTGTTGCTGGCGGTGAAGGCGGAGGTGGTGGCGGCGACGCCGGCGACCGCGACACCGGCGAGCAGAACGCGCGACAGGCGCATGGCAGTGATCCCGTTCTCTCAGTGGCCCAGACCCGCCGGGATGCTGGTCACCCGGTCCACGTGCTGGCTGCGCCGAATCATTGACGGCACTGTTCTCGGCACAGCCCCGCGCATTCTCAACTCCTGCCCCAAAAGAAACTCGAGTCGCCGAGTCGACAATTACAGGGCGGTCACCGAATGGCGATGAAATGGCGTTCCGGCGGCTCCTCCGGCCCCACCCGGCGCGCCTTCCCCGGCCCGGCGACCAGCGGCCTACGGTTCCGGGACGGCCCGTCCGCGGGCCGGTCCGCCGGTCGACCGCAGGGAGGAACGGGTCGTGCGCTCGTCCACGTCGTCAGGCTCCGCGCCGCTCCCCCCGGCGGTCGCCCCGGCCTCCCCGACGCCGCGGCGCGCGCCCGAGCGCGACACCAGCATGGAGGACGCGGCGCGGCAGGCAGGCGTCCTCGCCCAGGCCTCGCGCGAGGTCTCCGACACGTCCGCGGAGGCCGCCGCGACGCTCGCCGAGCTGCGCGCCGCGATCGGCGACATCTCCACGAGCACCGGCCGGGCCTCCGCCATCGCCGAGGAGGCGGTGCGGGACGCGCGCGCCGTCGACGAGCGGATCGCCGCCCTGCAGACCGCCAGCGAGTCCATCACCCAGTTCGTCCGCCTGATCGGCGCGATCAGCCAGCAGAGCCGCTTCCTCGCGCTCAACGCCTCGGTCGAGGCCGCCCGGGCCGGCGACCTCGGCCGCGGCTTCGCCGTCGTGGCCGACGAGGTGAAGGAGCTCGCCGACCGCACCGCCCAGGCCGCCCGCGACATCGACGCCCAGATCACGGCGGTGCAGCGGGAGACGCAGCAGGCCGTGGAAGCGGTGCAGCGGATCACCGGGACGCTCGGCTCCATCGCCGAGGCGCAGGACACGATCGCCGCCGCCGTCGAGCAGCAGCGGGCGGCCACCGACCGCGTCGTCGAGAACGTCGAGCGCGCCGCCGGTGGCTCCGCGCGGATCAGCGACGCCGTCGGGCAGCTGGCCGAGAGCCAGCGGGTGGTCTACGTCCGCCGGGCGCTCGCGGTCGCCGAGCAGCACCTGGCCGACCTGGGCGGCGCAGGCCTCGGCGAGGGCCGCACCTCCCTGACCGTGCGCGACCAGACCACCGGCGCGACGCACACCGCCGCGCTCCCCGACCTCCTGCTCGGCGGGCGGCCGCTGGAGCGCAGCGACGACCCCCGCCGGCCGGCCCCGCTCGTCGACGACGTGGTGCGCCAGGTCGGGGGCAGCTGCACGCTGTTCCAGCGCCTGAACGGTGACGGCGGCATGGTCCGGGTCGCGACGACCGTCCTCACCCCGGCCGGGCGGCGCAACGTGGGCACCGCCATCGGGCGCACCGGCCCCGACGGCCGCCCGAACCCGGTGCTCGCGGCGGTCCTCGCCGGCGAGACCTACACCGGTGCCGCGACGGTGGCCGACCGGCCCTACTTCACCGCCTACACCGGACTGCGAGCCCAGGACGGCGCCCTGATCGGCATGCTCTACGTCGGGCTGCCGATGGACGCGATGCCCGGCACCGCCCCGTGACGACGTCCTCCGTCTAGGTTGTCCACCGGACGCGCCGCGTCGCTGGGCGAGCACGAGGGGGATGCGGTGAAGCGGTCACGTCGCGTGAACGCCGCGCTCCCGGCCCTGGTGCTGCTGCTCGTCGTGATCGCGGAGGTCGTCAGCGGCCGTGGGCAGGTGGTCCTGGGGCTCAGCGTCATCGCCCCGCTCGCCTCGGCCACCTTCCTCGGCCGCCGGGCCACGGTGCTCTACGCGGCGGCCGCGTTCGTCGTCGCCACCCTGCTGGGCCTCTACAGCCAGCAGTACACCGCCGAGACGGCGGTGGCGCAGACGATCCGCCTGGTCGCCGTCGCCCTCGGCGGCGCTCTCGCCGTGGTCACCTGCGAGCTGCGGCTGCGCCGGGAGGCCCACGTCGCCCGGCTCGGCGCGGAGGCCGCCGCGACGCGGGCCGCCGTCCGGACCGGGGAGACGCTGCAGCGGGCGCTGCTGGGCGAGATCCCGAGCGTGCCGGGGCTGGAGACGGCCGCGCGCTACCTCCCCGGTGCCCGGGACGCGCAGGTGGGCGGGGACTGGTACGACGCCTTCCCGCTGGCCGACGGGCGGACGATGCTGGTCATCGGCGACGTCGCCGGCCACGATGCGCCCGCCGCGGCCACCATGGCGCAGACGCGCGGCATGCTCCGGGCCCTGGCCCGCGTGGGGCACGGCTCCCCCGCGGCCGCCCTGACCGTGCTGGACGACGTCCTGGCGGGCCTGGGCCTGGACACGCTGGTCACCGTCGCCGTCGCCACGATCGACCCGGAGGGCGTCCCCGCGGGCTCGGTGCCGCTGCAGTGGTCCAACGCGGGTCACCCCCCGCCGGTGGTCGTGCGGGCCGACGGCCGCGTCGAGGTGCTGGAGCGGATGCCCGACCGGCTGCTCGGCGCCGGCCCGGGCGACGGCCCGGCGCGCACCGACCACGACCTGCTGCTGCACCGGGGCGACACGCTGCTGCTCTACACCGACGGGCTGGTCGAGCGCCGCGGCATGACCCTCGACGACGGCACGACCTGGCTGGTGCGGACGCTGCGGGAGCTCGGCCGGGAGCCGCTGGACCGCATGTGCGACGGGCTGCTCAGCGCCCTGGGCAGCCGCGGCGACGACGACATCGCGCTGCTGGCGGTCCGCCTCCCCGCCTGACCGGCGTGCGCGGGTGCCGCGGCGGCCACCATGCCGGACGATGGGTGCCACCGCCGGACACGGACGGTCACCCGCCGGGGACGGCGATGCCGGCATCCCCACGTCAGGAGCCATCATGCGATCTGCCCGCGTGCCCGCCGCCCTGCTCACCGCCGCCCTGCTGACCGCGTGCGGCGGCGACGACCCCGGACCGGGAGGAGGGGAGGCGGCCGGCTTCCCCACGGAGAGCATCCGCCTGCTGGTCCCCTACACCGCCGGCGGGCCGACCGACATCGCGGCGCGGGCCCTGGCGGCGCACATGGAGGAGGAGCTCGGCGAGACCGTCGTCGTGGAGAACCTCCCCGGGGCGTCGGGCGCCACCGCGTACCAGCAGCTGATCCAGTCCGAGGCCGACGGCCACACCCTGTCCATGACGGCGCTGCCGACGGCGGTCCTCAACTACCTGACCAACGACGTCGGCTACACCCGTGAGGACTTCACCCCGATCGGCGTCGTCACGCGCGTGCCGTCGGGCATCGTGGTGCCGGCCGACTCGCCGCACCAGGACCTGGCCTCGCTGTTCGGGGCCGCGCAGTCGGATCCCGACTCGGTCACCGTCGGCACCCCCGGCGCCACGAACACGCACGCCGCCGAGACGCGGCGGATCACCCAGCTCTACGACGTGCCGCTGACGGTCGTCCCGTTCGACGGCAACTCCGAGGTGCAGACGGCGCTGCTGGGCGAGAACGTGACCGCCGGCTTCCTCAACCTCTCCCAGGACGTGCTGCCGGCGATCGAGTCCGGCGACCTCCGCGTCCTCGCCGTCGGCAGCGAGGAGCCGCTGCCGTACGTGGACGCCCCCACCTTCGTCGAGGAGGGGTACCCCGAGCTGGTCCAGAGCACGACCACCTTCGGGGTCATCGCCCCCGCCGGCCTCCCCGACGACGTGCGGCAGACCCTGGAGGACACGCTGCGCAGCGCCGGGGAGGAGCCGGCCGTGGTCGAGACGCTCGACGAGCGCTACGTCCCCGAGGAGTTCATCGGCAGCGCCGGGCTGGAGGAGCTGTTCGCCGAGACCGAGGAGACGTTCCGCGGCGTCCTGGGCGACTGAGCCGGTCACCCTCCTCGGTCGGAGCCGCCGCCCACCACGGTCAGGTACCGCCGGGGGACGTCGTCCACCAGCCACACGCCGTTGGCGGAACGGCGGAAGGCGAACCCGTCCGCGGCCATGCCGGCCGCGTCCACCCGGAGCACCACCGCGCGTCCCCGTCGTCCGCCGACGGCCCGGGCGGTGGCGACGTCGGCCGAGAGGTGCACCGCGTGCCGGCGGCCCGGCCGCAGCCCCTCGGCCAGGATGGCCGGGAGGAACCGCTCGACCGTGCCGTGGAACAGCTCCTCCGGCGGCGGCTCGGGCAGGTAGCCGAGCTCGACCGGCACGCTGTGCCCCTGGCTCGCCCGGATCCGGGTGCCCGTGTCGTCGAAGGCGAACCTGCGCTTGTCGTTCGCGGCCACGACGTGCTCGAGCTCCTCCCGGGAGATCCCCAGCGCCGCGAGCAGCCGGTCGACGTCGGCCCAGCCGGCCGCGTCCAGGGTGAGGCCCGCCGCGTCGGGGCGGTGGCGCAGCAGGAACGACAGCCGCTTGCTCGTCCGCACGACGTCCACCCCCGCTCCGCCCGCCTCAGCCCCGGCGGAGGAGGACGAAGGCGACGTCGTCGTCCGGGGCGTCGCCCAGCAGCCGCTCGGTGAGCAGGGTCTTCAGCTCCGCGGGGCCCAGGTGGCGGCCCTCCACGAGCGCCGCCGCGGCCCGGTCGATCCCCTCGTCGAGCACCTCGTCCCGCCGCTCCACCAGGCCGTCGGTGTAGAGCAGGAGCGTCGAGCCGGCGGGCAGCGGCCGCTCCACCTCCGGGCGGGCGCCGTCCACCACGGCGAGCGGGAGGCCGCGCGCGTCCTCCAGCAGCAGGCTGGTGCCGTCCTCCTGGACCAGCACCGCCGGCAGGTGCCCCGCGCTGCTGTAGCAGAGGGTGCCGGCGTGGACGTCGATGACGGCGCAGAACATGGTGCTGACGGCGGCGCCGGGCACCATGGCGGCGAACCGGTCCAGCGCCTCGAGCACGTGGGAGGGCGACCGGCTCTCGAGCAGCAGCGCCCGCCCGGCGCTGCGCAGCTGACCCATCACCGCGGCGGCGGGCAACCCGCGACCGACCACGTCACCCACCACCACGCCGTAGCCGCCGTCGGGCAGGTCCACCACGTCGTACCAGTCGCCGCCCACCTCGAGGGTCCCGGTGGCCGGCTCGTAGTGGACGGCGAACCCCTCGGGCAGCACGGTGGGGCCGAGGACCGCCCGCTGCAGGGTGACGGCGACGTCGGTGAAGAACTGCGCCCGCACCCGCTCGGAGCGCGCCCGTTCCTCGGCCCGCCGGCGCTCGGCCGCGACCGCCTGGGCATCGCCGACCGCCGCGGCGACCTGGCCCGCGGCCAGCGTCATGAAGATGCGGTAGTCGTCGTCGAGGGGGAGGTGCGGGCTGGCACCCAGGACCAGGGCGCCGATCGGCCGCTCGGCGCCGGCGGCGGTGAGCGGCAGGACGACGGCGGTGTCGACGTCGGCCTGGCCGGCGGGGCTCGCACCGGCGCTGGACAGTCCGGGCAACCGCGCGGCGAGCCCGGTCACCGTCTGCGCTTCCCCGGTCGCCACGGCCCGGCGCACCCGCTCGGGAATCGAGCTGGTGGCGAGCTCGCCGTCGACGGCGAGGCCCTGGCCGGCGACGAACCGCGGGGCACCGTCGCCCCCGTCCGACAGGTAGACCAGCCCGAACGGGCAGTCGGCCCGGGCGTCGGCCAGCACCCCGAGGGCCGTGGACACCGCCTCGGTCGTGTCCCCGTGCGCGGCCCGGGGGAGGCTGCCGAGCCGCTGGAGGACGCCGAGCCGGCGGGCGGCGAGCACGCGGTGGGTGGTCTCCACGACGGTGTCGAGCAGGCCGACCACCGCGCCGCCCGGCTCCACCACCGGGCTGAACGAGAAGGAGAAGTAGGTCTCCTCCTCGAACCCGTTGCGCGTCATGACGAGGGGCAGGTCCTCGGAGTAGGTGGCCCGCCCGGCCATCACCTCCCCGACCATGGGGTCGAGGGCGCTCCAGATGTCCGACCAGACCTCCCGCGCCGAGCGACCCAGGGCGGCGGGGTGGCGGGCCCCCAGCATCGGGGCGTAGGCGTCGTTGTAGATCATGACGAGCTCCGGGCCCCACATGAGCAGGAACGGGAAGCGCGAGTTCAGCGCGCTGCTCAGTGCGGTCCGGAGCGTCGACGACCACTCTGCCTGCGGCCCCAGGGGGGTGGTCGACCAGTCGTGCTCGAGGACCATGCGCTGCAGCTCCGACCGCGGACCGCCGGGGATCAACTCCGCCAGATGCCTGTTCAGCGCTCCGCTCCCCGCCCGCCCGGGCACGCCTCGCGCCGCCGTCCCGGCGGCCGTTCGCTCGTGCTGCCCGGCATCTTCGCACCCGCGGCCGCAGCCGGCGTATTGGGCGCGATCAGAAGCCACCCCGCCGGGTTGCCACCTCGGCCGGGGCGGGATCGCCGCACCGGCCCCGCCGAACGGGCGATCGAGGCCGGTGCGCAGGTCTCGCAGCGGTCAGCGGGAGTAGTACTCCACCACGAGCTGCTCCTCGCAGACGACGGGCACCTCCTCGCGGGTGGGGGTCCGCTCGTAGCGGCAGACCAGGTCGGCGAGGTGCACCTCGAGGTACGTCGGCGCCTCGGCGTGCGCCCCGGAGGCGGCGACGACGAACGGGTCCTTGGCACGCGACTTCTCGGCGATCTGCACGAAGTCGCCCGGGTCGAGCCGGTAGGAGGGGCGGTCGACGCGCTTGCCGTTGACCAGCACGTGCTGGTGGGTGACGAACTGGCGGGCCTGGTAGATGGTGCGGGCGAAGCCGGCGCGCAACACGGTCGCGTCCAGGCGCGACTCGAGGTCCTGGATCAGCGCCTCGCCGGTCTTGCCGCCGGTGCGCTTGGCGCGGTCGAAGGCGGCTCGCAGCTGGGTCTCGCTGATGTCGTACTGCGCCCGGAGCCGCTGCTTCTCCTTGAGGCGGGTGGAGTAGTCGCTGTCCTTGCGACGCTTCCGCCCGTGCTCGCCCGGCGGGTAGGGGCGGCGCTCGAAGTACGGGACGCACTTCGGGGTGAGCGGGATGCCCAGCGCGCGGCTGAGCCGGACCTTGGGACGGGGGGTGTTCACTGGGGACCTCCGGTTTGGTTAGGCTCACCTTACTACTCCTCCACGAGCTCCCCGAGGTGGTCCATGACGGCCGGCCCGACCCACCCGCCCACGGCCGTCGACCGGCAGCCGCCCGCCGCCGAGCGCGCCCGAACCGTCGCGATCCGCCCGGCCGCCACGCTGCACCTGGCGGGGGCCGGCTCCTGCCAGGTGCGCGCGGCGACCACGACCGCCGGCGGCGACGTCCTGCTCGTCGTCCCCACCGACGGCGGCGCGATGGCGGCGCTGCGCCGCTCGCCGCTGGGCGACGCCCCCGCCCGGCTCACCGTCGCCGACCGCGCCCCCTTCCCCCTGCGCCTCCCCGTCCGGGGGCTGGTGCAGCTGACGGGCTGGCTCGCGCCGGTGGCCGAGCCGGAGGTCCCGCGGCTGCTGCTCGACTTCGCCGAGTCCACGCCGGCGGACGCGTTGTTCGAGGTGGGGCTCGGCGCGACGCTGGTGCGGCTGGACCTCGCCGAGGTGGAGCTCGAGGAGTCCGGCACCCGCGCCGTTGTGGACCCCGACGACTTCCGCGCCGCCCGGCCCGACGCGGTCAGCGGCGCGGAGACCGAGCTGATGTCTGCCCACCGGGAGCCGCTGGGCCGGCTCTGCGCGCGCGTGCAGGACTGGGCCGGGCGGCGCGACGACGTGCGGCTGCTCGGGCTGGACCGGTTCGGCGTCCGGTTCCGGGTGCAGGGCCGCAGCGGCTGCTCCGACCTGCGGGTCCCCTTCACCGAGGCTCTGGACGACGTCGAGGGGTTCGCCGCCGCCGTCGACCACCTGCTCACCTGCGGCCCCGCCTGACCGCGCTCGGCCTTCCCGGTCGCTGATCGCGACGACACGCCGGGACGGGAGTTCGCCGCCAATGCAGCCCGATGCCCGGCTCGCCCCACTAGCCTGCGCGCGATCCAAGACGCGTCCGTTCTAGTAGGAGGAGGGGCCAGGGATGCTGGAGAACCCGGGGGTGGACTACCCGGAGGCGCGCACCGTCGTCGACCTTCTCGCCACGAGCAGGGGCGACGTGCTGATCAGCCTCGTCGAGTCCTCGGACCCCACCGAGATCGTCGTGTCCATCGGCGAGGACCGCACGCGACGGCGGGTCCGCCTGGACGTCGGCGAGCACGTCGAGGTGCTCTGGCGCGGACCCGAGGAGCTCCGCTCCCTCCCCACCGAACTGGTCGCGGCGGAGCTCCACCCGGCGCAGTGGCGGCTGCGCCCCGTCGGCCCGTCCACCCGGGGTCAGCGGCGGTCCGCGGTCCGCGCGCCGCTGAGCCTGCAGGTGCAGATGGCGGTCGGACCGGACGTCCTGAACGGCCTGACCGTGGACATCAGCGAGGGCGGCATCCGGGCGCTCTTCTCGCCGCCCGACCCGGCGCGCGCGTCCGCGTCGCAGCCCGCGGCCGAGGAACTGGTGGCCGAGCAACCGGTGGCCGAGCAACCGGTGGCCGAGGACGCACCCCCCGCGGAACCGGAGAGCCCGCTGCGCCTCGGGGCGGTGCTCCCGCTGGTCGTCTGCCTGGAGGACGGCGAGCAGCTGCCCTGCCGCGGTGAGGTGATCCGGCGGATCCCGCGGCAGGATCGCGGCATCGAGCTGAGCCTGCGGTTCGTCGACATGCCGGAGAAGACCCAGGACCTGGTCCGCCGGCACGTCTTCGCCGGGCTGCGGTCGCTGCGGGCCCGCGGCCTGCTCTGATCCGGCCCCCGTCCGGCGGCACCGGCCGCCCCTGACCCGACGCTCCCCCGAGCGCGACGAACCCGTGGTCATCAGCCCTGCCCATGGCCACGGGTTCGTCGCGCTGGGGGGCTCAGGCGGTGCGGGCCTCCTCGGCCAGCGCCGCCAGCGCCTGCTCGAAGCACTGCTGCGGAGGCTGCACCAGCCCGGCGCCCACCTGGCCGGTGCCTGCGACCCGCCCCGCCATCCCGGTGTTGATCTGCGGCAGCCAGCCGGTGCGGGCGACCTTCAGCACATCGATCCCGGTGGGCGAGCCGCGGAAGCCCATGATCGGGATCTGCATCGCCGGGTTCTCCGCGAGCGTCAGCTGGTACATGCGCTCGGTGGTGGCGAGCGCGTCCGGCACGGTGCCGCCGACGAACCGGACGATCGCCGGCGCCGCGGCCATGGCGAAGCCGCCGATGCCGTAGGTCTCCATGATCGCGGAGTCGCCGATGTCGGGGTTGGCGTCGTCCGGGCCGTAGTCGCCGAGGAACAGGCCGACCGGGGTGTTCGCCGGGCCGGTGAACCAGCGGTCACCGGTGCCCGAGGTCTGGATGCCGAACTCGGTGCCGTTGCGCGACATGACGGTGAGCATCGTGGAGCCCGGGATGTTCCTGGCCGCGTCCAGCGCGAGCTTCGCCGTCGGCATGCCGAGGTTGAGGAAGAAGTGCTCGTTGCCGCCGATGAAGCGCAGCACGTCGGCGATGTCGGACGAGGGGGCGCCGCTGGCCACGATCGACGGCGAGAGCTCGCGCAGCGCCATCAGCGAGCCGGCGCGGTTGCGGTTGTGCCCCTCGTCGCCCATCTGCAGCATCTGGGCGAGCACGCCCTTGACGTCCAGCGGGTCGTTGCCGGCGTCGATCGAACCGCGCACGGCCTTGGACAGCACCGGGCCGAGGACGTCGCGCATCCACCGCAGCCGGATCTGGACCTCCTCGTTGAAGGCACCCATGCGCAGCACCTTGCCGAGGCCCTCGTTGAGGTTGCAGAACGCCTGGCCGCCGGTGACCGGGTCCTCCAGGCACCACATCCACATCGACGGGCTGGTCACGCCGGCCATCGGCCCGACGGTGCGGTGGTGGTGGCAGGGCTCGAGGGTCACCGCGCCGGTGGAGAGGAGGATCTCGGCCTCCTCGACGTCGTCGGCCCAGCCCTCGAACAGGCAGGCCCCGACCAGCGCGCCGCGCATGGGGCCCGAGGCGTTCTCCCACTCCAGTGGCGGGCCGGAGTGCAGGAGCGTGCGGTCGGTGAGGCCGATGACCTCGCGCGCGGGGCGGACGTCCACCAGCAGCGAGCCCGCGGCCATCAGCCGCTCGACGGCGGTGCGGTTCGCGGTGGCGCGGCGGGGGTCCAGGGCCAGCGCGGCGAGGTCGGCCGCGTCGCCGAAGCCCGGCGGGCGCCAGTCGACGTCCTGGACGTCGGCGCCCTGCGCGCGCAGCGCATCGGAGAAGACGTCGACGCCGGCGGCGACGATCGCCGGCGGGCCGGAGAGCAGGTTCTGCAGGCTCATGCGGTGGCTCCCAGCAGGTCGAGGGCGTACCGCGTGGCCGCGGCGTTGGAGGAGAAGACCGCGGCTCCCGCGGTGGCGAGGGCGTCGGCCTGCCGGGACCAGCCCTGCGGGTCGCCCTCGGTGCCGATCAGCGCGACGACGACCGGCAGCGCGCGCCGCTCGCGGGCGGCGGTGAGCGCGGGCACGAGCGCGCCGGCGGGGTCGGGGTCGGCGCCGTACCCGAGGACGACGTCGAGCAGCAGGACGGCGGGCTCGTCGGAGGCGGCCAGCGCCTCGATCGCCTCCAGCCGCAGCGTCGGGTCGATCATCGGGTGCGCGCGGCCCACCGTGAGGGCGTCGTCGCCGAAGTCGACGACCAGGTGGCCGGTGGCGGACAGGTCCGTACCCAGGTCGAGATCGGGCCGCAGCGGGATGTTGGAGCGGATGCCGCCCAGCGCCGGGGAGGCCAGCAGCATCGCCTCGTCGGCGAGCGTGCCGCCGGAGTAGAGCCCCTTGAGCGCCGCGCCCGGGACGGCGGCCTCGGCGGAGCCCGGGCGCGACGGCCACACCGGCACGTCGAGCCCCATGTCGGCGAGGAGCGCCTCGACGGCGGCGGTGAGGTCGGGGGTCTCGGGCGAGAGGACGGCGGAGCGCACCGGCACGGAGAGCTGCCCGGCGGCGTCGGTCACCGCGGCGGCGACCGAGGGCGCGGGCGGCTTGGAGACCAGCAGCACCCGCTCGGTGGCGGGGTCGGCGTCGAGGGCGGCGAGCGCGTCGAGGGTGGCCAGCCCGCCGACCTCCTCCTTGAGGTCGCGCCCGCCCACGCCGAGCACGTGCGAGACGCCGACCCCGGCCATGTCCAGCAGGCAGGACACCTGCTGCGCACCGGTGCCGCTCGCCGCGA
Organism: Blastococcus sp. SYSU DS0669; assembly: GCF_054050895.1. Classification (NCBI taxonomy): domain Bacteria; kingdom Bacillati; phylum Actinomycetota; class Actinomycetes; order Geodermatophilales; family Geodermatophilaceae; genus Blastococcus; species Blastococcus sp. SYSU DS0669. The sequence goes on from NZ_JBJHAE010000016.1 coordinate 23,614, forward strand.
CCAGGCCCACCGGGCCGGGGCGGACGACGTTGGCGAACCCCAGGGCGACGCCGGAGACGATCGCCGTCCCGCAGTCGGGCCCCATGACCAGCACGCCGGCCTGGTGCGCGGCTCGCTTGAGCGCGACCTCGTGCTCGACCGGGACGCCGTCGGAGAAGACCAGCACGCTGCGCCCGGCGGCGATCGCGTCGGCGGCCTCGGCGACGGCGTACTGCCCGGGCACGCTGACGATCGCCAGGGCGGGCGACTCGGGGGAGAGCTCGTCGAGCCCCGCGCCGATGGTGCGGTGCGGGACCGCGGCGGCGCTGCCGGTGGAGCGCTCGCGCTCGGCCAGCGCGGCGTCGACGTCGGCAAGCGCGGCGGCGAGCGTCTCGTCGTCGGCGGCACGGACGGCGACCAGCAGCTGCTCGGGGCTCGTCGGCTCCTCGGGGGCCAGGCCCATGCCGGCGGCGAGCTCGAGGTTGAGCGGGGTGGCCATGGCGACGAGGACGGCGGAGACGCCCTCGCGCGCGCCGATCCGGCGGCTCACCTGCATGAGCTTCACCGAGTCGGCGTAGACGCCGGATCGCAACTGCACCGAGACCGCGGCGTCTCCACCGGAGGGGGTTGAGGGGCTCATCCTCGAAACCGTACCGATGGATCTCTCAGCGGTGAAGTATCGGCATCTCAGTGCAACAACGATTTAGCACTGAGGTACTTCCGCGACACCTGGGAGCCGTGCCACATTGGCGCCTCCCGGTGCGGGCACACCCCCGTCGACCAGCACCGGACCACATCGGAAGTGCACGTCGAGGAGGCACTCATGTCGTTCGGGTGGAAGCTCTACGGGGACGGTAAGACGCCCCCACTGGGAGAGGCCGTCGCCCCCGACGAACGCCTCTCCTGGCCGCGCACCGCCGGGATCGGCGCGCAGCACGTCGTCGCGATGTTCGGGGCGACCTTCGTCTTCCCGATCATCATGGGCCTGGACCCCAACCTCGCCATCATGATGAGCGGCGTCGCCACGATCATCTTCCTGCTGATCGTGAAGAACCGGGTACCGAGCTACCTGGGCACCAGCGCCGCCTTCGTCGGCGGTGTGGCGGCGATCCGGGCCAACGGCGGTGACTCGAGCGACGTCGTCGGCGCGCTGCTGATCGCCGGCATCGTCCTGGCCCTCGTCGGTGTGCTGATCCACTTCGCCGGGCTCGGGCTGATCAACAAGGTGCTGCCCCCGGCCGTCACCGGCGCCGTCGTCATGCTGATCGGCTTCAACCTCGCCCCGGTCGCCGCGGGCATCTACTGGCCGCAGGACCAGTGGGTCGCCCTGGCCACGATGACGTTCGTGATCGTCGCCTCGCTGGCGCTGCGCGGCTTCCTCGCCCGCATCTCGATCCTGCTGGGCCTGATCTTCGGCTACCTGCTCTCGGTGCTGCTGGACGTCACGGCCGGCCCGATCACCTCGCCCGACGGCACCGGCGCCGAGTCCACCCGCGACCGGATCAACTTCGACTCGGTCGCCGACGCCGACTGGTTCGGCCTCCCCGACTTCACCGGGCCGACCTTCTCGCTGAACTTCAGCCTGCTGGTCATCCCCGCGGTGATCGCCCTGGTGGCGGAGAACGCCGGCCACGTCAAGGCGGTCGCGGAGATGACCAAGCGCGACCTCGACCCGTACATGGGCCGCGCGGTCGCGGCCGACGGCATCGCGACCGTCGTCGCCACCTCGGTCGGCGGCTCCCCCACCACCACCTACGCCGAGAACATCGGCGTCATGGCGGCCACCCGCGTCTACTCGACGGCGGCCTACTACGTCGCGGCGCTCGTGGCGATCCTGCTGGGGCTGATCCCCAAGTTCGGCGCGCTGATCAGCATCGTCCCCGGTGGGGTGCTCGGCGGGATCACCGTCGTCCTCTACGGGATGATCGGCCTGCTCGGCGCCAAGATCTGGAAGGAGAACCGGGTCGACTTCGCCAACCCGATCAACCTGGTGCCGCTGGCCGCCGGGATCATCATCGGCATCGGCAACGTGACCCTGGTCTTCTCCGACGAGTTCTCGCTGACCGGCATCGCCCTCGGGTCGATCGTCGCGGTCGTCGCCTGGCACGTCGCGCGGGCGCTGGCGCCGGCCGACATGAAGGCCGCGCTGCTCCGCGAGGGCGCGCACCCGGCCGCGGGCAGCACCTTCGGCCACGACGCCGGCGACGAGGTCAGCTCCGACCCGTCGTCGGTCGACGAGGTGGGCCGCCCCGGCGTGCTGGGTGGCAACACCCCAGGGACGGACAGCCGCAACCGCTGACCCGTTCTCCCGCCGCCCCCGGCGCCCGGACCCACCGTCCGGCACCGGGGGCGGCGTGCGTCTGCGGACGGGCGTCGGCCACCGGCGCCGCCGCCCGGAACCGTCCGCTACGGAAACTCGCGACGAAGTTTTAGCACTGAGGTACTTTCGCCCACCCTCCCGCCGGTGACAGAGTGACGTCTCGCAGCGAGCACGGAGGTGACCGGAGCCGGTGAAGCCCGCCCCCTTCCGCTACGCCGATCCCAGCACCCTGGGAGAGGCCCTGGCGGTCCTGTCCGACGAGGGCGCCAAGGTGCTCGCCGGTGGCCAGTCCCTGCTGCCGCTGCTCTCCATGCGCCTGGCGGCGCCGACCACGCTGGTCGACATCAACCGGATCCCCGGTCTGGACACCGTCGAGGTGACCGACGACGGCGTGACGGTGGGGGCGCTCGTCCGCCACGGCGCACTGCTCCGGCACGAGGGCGCCGCCGGGGTGCAGCCGCTGCTGGGCCGCGCCACCGCCAACGTCGCCCACCCGGCGATCCGCAACCGGGGCACCACCGTGGGCTCGATCGCCCACGCCGACCCCTCGGGCGAGATGACCTCGGTGCTGGCGCTGACCGACGGCTCGGTCACCGTGGCGACGACGGCCGGCACCGAGCAGGTCGGCTGGCGCGACTTCTTCGTCGGGCCGCTGGAGACCTCGATCGCCCCCGGCGCCGTCGTCACCGCGGCAACCTTCCCCGCGCTGCCGCCGCGCTCGGGCACCGCCTTCGCGGAGGTCGCGCGGCGCAAGGGCGACTACGCGGTCTGCGGAGCCGGCGTCGTCGTCACCCTCTCCGAGGACCGGCGGGTGGAGCGCGTGCTGGCCTCCTACGTCTCGGTGGGGCTGACCCCCGAGGTGCACGACCTGACCGAGGCCGTCGCCGGGGTTCCGGTGGAGAAGGCCGACTGGGCCGCCGCCGGGGCGCTCGCGCGCACCCTGGTCGACCCGGACACCGACATCCACGCCAGCGCCGACTACCGGCGCCTGCTGGTGGGGGTGCTCACCGAGCGAACGCTGACCTCGGCGGCTGCCGAGGCCGGGGAGAAGGCGACATGACCAGCATCGACACCGAGCGGACCATCACCGTCACCGTGAACGGTGTTCCACGTGAAGCGACCGTACCGGTGCGCCGGCTGCTCTCCGACGCGCTGCGCCACGACCTCGGGCTGACCGGCACGCACGTCGGCTGCGAGCACGGCGTCTGCGGGGCCTGCACGGTGGTCGTGGACGGGGCCCCGGTGCGCTCGTGCCTGATGCTCGCCGTGCAGGTGGACGGCGCGGAGGTGCGCACGGTCGAGGGGCTGGCGCGCGGGGACCACCAGGGCGGGCAGGTGCTGCACCCGGTCCAGGAGGCCTTCCGCGAGTGCCACGCCCTGCAGTGCGGCTTCTGTACACCGGGCTTCCTCATGACGATCGCGGCCGGGCTCGAAGGGCGCGACAACTCCGAGGAGCTCACCGAGGAGGAGGTCGACGACATGGTCGGCGGCAACCTCTGCCGGTGCACCGGCTACGCCAACATCAAGAAGGCCGTGCACCACGCGGCCGCCGCGATGCGGGACGGCGACGCATGACCACCAAGCTCTTCGGCGAGCCGGTCCGCCGGCGGGAGGACCAGCGGCTGATCACCGGCAAGGGCCGCTACCTGGACGACATCGGGCACGACGCCCTGGCCGCCGCCTTCGTGCGCTCGCCGCACGCGCACGCCCGGATCGTCTCGATCGACGTGGACGAGGCGCTGGACGTCGAGGGCCTGGTGGCGATCTACACCTACGAGGACCTCACCGGCCCGATGGCCGAGCCGCTGCCGGTCCTCATCCCCCACCCCCAGCTGCACTCACCCCGCACGGGGTTCCCGCTGGCGAACGGCGAGGTCAACCACGTCGGCGAGCCGGTGGTCATGGTCGTGGCCACCGACCGGTACGTCGCCGAGGACGCCTGCGACCGCATCGTCGTCACCTACGAGGAGCTGCCCGTCGTCGTCGGGGTGGACGCCGCGCGCGCCGCGGAGCACGCGGTGCACGAGGAGATCCCCGACAACGTCGCGGCCCGGCACCACCAGGAGACCGGCGACGTCGAGCCGGTGCTGGCCTCCTCGCCGCGGACGCTCTCCTTCACCCAGTACATCGAGCGCAGCGCCTGCATGCCCATGGAGGGGAAGGGCGTGCACGCGAAGTGGGACGCCGACGACTCCTCGCTGCGGGTCTACACGAGCACCCAGGCGTCGACGTCGGTGCGCGCGGCGATCGCGGCGAAGCTGGAGCTCTCGCTGGACACGGTCGAGGTGATCGCGCCCGACGTCGGCGGCGGGTTCGGCGTGAAGATTGTCCACCCGTGGCCCGAGGAGCTGCTGGTGCCGATGGCCGCCATCGCCCTGGGCCGCGAGGTGAAGTGGACCGAGGACCGGCGCGAGCACTTCATCGGCTCGGCCCACGAGCGCCAGCAGCGGCAGGAGATCACCGTCGGCTACGACGACGAGGGCCGGGTCACCGCTCTCGACGTCCACATCTGGCACGACAACGGCGCCTACACGCCCTACGGGATCATCGTGCCGATCGTGACGGCGACCCAGCTGGTCGGGCCGTACGCGATCCCGGTGTACCGGGTGATCGTGGAGTCGGTCTTCACCAACACCGTCATCGTGACGCCGTACCGCGGCGCCGGGCGGCCCCAGGGCTGCTACGCGATGGAGCGGACGATGGACCGCATCGCCGACGAGCTGGGCCTGGACCGGGCACTGGTGCGCGAGCGCAACCTGATCCGGCCCGACCAGTTCCCCTACGACCACCACCTGACGTTCCAGGACGGCCGGCCGGTCATCTACGACTCGGGCGACTACCCGGGGCTGCTGGAGAAGCTGAAGGCGCTGGTCGGCTGGTCGGCGGCCGAGGAGCTCCGGGCCGACGCCGAGGCGCGCGGCCGGCTGCTCGGCGTCGGGATGGCGCTGTACGTGGAGGGCACCGGCCCCGGGCCGTACGAGGGCGGGCACGTGCAGGTCCTGGGCAGCGGCAAGGTGCTGGTGTCGACCGGTCTCACCTCGCAGGGCCAGGGGCACGAGACGGCCTTCGCGCAGATCGTCGCGAGCGAGCTCGGGGTGCCGATCGAGGACGTCGAGGTGACCACCGGGGACACCCGGCGCTTCGGGTACGCCGTCGGCACGTTCGCCTCCCGGGCCGCGGTGATGAGCGGCAACGCGATCGCGCTGGCCGCCCGCGGGGTGCGGGAGAAGGCGCTGCGGATCGCCGCAGACGTGCTGGAGGCCTCGCCGGAGGACCTCGAGATCGACGAGGGCCTGGTGCAGGTGAAGGGCGTGCCGGGGACATCCATCCCGCTGCGCACCGTCGCCGTCCTGTCCAACCCGCTGCGCTACGCCTTCGACGAGGCGGCCAAGCAGGCGACGCAGTTCGCCAAGGCCGGCGACGACGACAAGCCGCCGGTCGCCGTGGGCGACGCGCCGGGGCTGGAGCACCGCGACTACTACTCGCCGATCCGGTCGACGTTCGCGTCCGGCGCGCACGCGGCGATCGTGGAGATCGACCCGGCGACGTGGGAGATCGACGTCGTGAAGTACGCCGTCGTGCACGACTGCGGCAACGTGGTGAACCCGATGATCGTCGAGGGGCAGGTGCACGGTGGCGTCGCCCAGGGCATCGGCGGCGCGCTGTACGAGCGGATGGCCTACGACGCCGACGGGCAGCTCCAGAACGCCTCGTTCATGGACTTCCTGATGCCGTACGCCTCCGAGGTGCCCGACATCGACATCGACCACCAGCAGACGCCCTCGCCGCTGAACCCGCTGGGGATCAAGGGCGCCGGCGAGGCCGGTGTGATCCCGGGGACGGCGGCGCTCGCCTCGGCGATCGAGGACGCGGTGGGCCGGCGGATCGCCTCGATGCCGATCTCCCCGACCGAGCTGTACGACCTGGTGCGTTCCCCTGATTCGGAGATGACCGCCACGGCCGGGCGCCGGGCGGGGACTGGAGTGATGGCGTGAAGCTCGACGGCTCTGCGGTGCTGCACGGCGACCCCGAGAAGGTGTGGGCCGTCATCACCGACCCGGCGGTGCTGGCGCGCACGATCCCCGGCTGCGAGACCCTGGAGCAGGTCGGGGACGACGAGTACAAGATGAACGTCTCCGTCGGCGTGGGGGCGATCAAGGGGACCTACGCGGGCGAGGTGCGCCTGTCGGACCAGCAGCGGCCGTCCTCCTACGTGATGCACGCATCCGGCGCGGGCGCCCCGGGGAACGCGCGGGCGACGGTGCGGATCGACCTGTCCCCCGCCGAGGACGGCGCGACGAACCTGACCTACTCCGCGGACGCCGTCATCGGCGGCCCCGTGGCGGGCGTGGGGCAGCGGATGATCACCGGCGTCGCCAAGCGGATGGCCGGGCAGTTCTTCAAGGCGATCGACGCGGAGCTGACCGGTGCCGCGGTGCCGGCGGTGGCGGTGCCGTCCGCGGCCGCGGTGAGCTCGACGGCGGAGGCGGACACGGCGGCCAAGCACCCCGCCCCGGCGGCCGAGGCCGCGCCGGCGGTGTTCGCCGGCCGCGCCGCCGCTCCGGCCGGTGTGGGCGGCGACGTGCAGACCCTGGCGCTCGGCGCCGTGGGTGGCGCGGTGCTGACGCTGATCGGCATCCTGGTCGGCTACCGCCTCGGTCGCCGCTGAGCCCGGGGCGCGGGCGCCCCGGCCGGGCCCTCCTGGTCGCCGCGGCGCCGCGGCAGCACTGCCCGGACCAGTCGCCCTCTGCCCACCAGGAGTGGGCAGAGGGCGACCGCCCGAGCCGACGGGCGGCGGTGGGGGACCCGAGCCCCGCTACTGGCGGTGCGGCGGGTGCTCGGCCCGCCACTCGTCGAAGGCGGCGAGGAACGAGTCGGCCATCCGGTGCTCGGTGAGCAGTTGCTCGCGGTCGCGCTCGTCGACCATCCGCTCCGCCAGCGCGCCCGTGTTCATCTTGATCGCACGGAAGTACGGGATGAACGACTGCGGCTTGAAGGCCCGTTCCGTGGGCTGCGGCTCGACGTCCGGCTCCCAGGGCAGGACCGGTACCGGGTCGAGGCCCAGCGACTCGAGGGCGGAGAGGACCGGCTCGTCGTCCGGGCGGTCGGTGAAGTCGCGCGACAGCTCGCGGAACACCTCCCGACCGTCCGGCGCCACCGCGACGACGAGCGGCTTGAAGATCTGCCGATCCGGGTTCCACGCGTCCAGCGGCTTCGCCAGCCGCGAGCCGTCCGGATCGCTCACCCACCGGAACGGCAGGTGCCAGGTGCGGTTCATCGCCGCCTGCACCTCAGGTGGGTCGGTGGAGGCGAGCACCACCTCGGTGCCGGCGTCGGCGAGGCGGGAGGTCGACCGGGCCAGGCGGACCGCCTGGGCGCAGCAGTACGGCTACCAGTCGCCCCGCAGGCCGATCAGGAGCAGGGCGGCGCGCTCGTCGGAGCGCAGGGAGAGCAGGTCGGCGGGTTCCATCGCCCGAGCCTAGGGAGGGCGGCCCCCGGCCCGCCTCCCGACGCAGCCCAGGTTTCCGAGGTGCCCGCGCCGGAACAGGACGGGGGACGCACGCGCTGACGACGGCGGACGCCCGACGAAGGAGACCCCCGCATGGCCAAGACCTGGTTCATCACCGGCGCATCCCGCGGCTTCGGCCGCGAGTGGTCGATCGCCGCCCTCGAACGCGGTGACAACGTGGCCGCCACCGCCCGCGACACGGCGAGCCTCGAAGGCCTGGTGCAGCAGTTCGGCGACCGGGTGCTGCCGATCCGGCTCGACGTCGACGACCGGGACGCCGTCTTCGCGGCCGTGCAGCAGGCGCGCGAGCACTTCGGCGGGCTCGACGTCGTCGTCAACAACGCCGGCTACGGCCAGTTCGGCATGGTGGAGGAGGTCAGCGAGGCCGAGGCCCGCGCCCAGTTCGACACCAACGTCTTCGGGGCCCTGTTCGTCACCCAGGCGGCGCTGCCCCACCTGCGCGCCCAGGGGTCGGGCCACATCCTCCAGGTGAGCAGCATCGGCGGGATCAGCGCCTTCCCGAACATCGGCATCTACAACGCCTCCAAGTGGGCGCTGGAGGGTTTCAGCCAGTCACTGGCCGCGGAGGTCGCCGGCTTCGGCATCAAGGTCACGATCATCGAGCCCGGCGCCTACGCCACCGACTGGGCCGGATCCTCGGCACGGCACGCCGCCCCGGAACCCGCCTACGACGACTTCCGGGTGCAGGCCGCGGAGGCGCGCAAGGCCCGCGCCGGCAACCCCGGTGACCCGCTGGCCACCCGCGAGGCCGTGCTCCAGCTGGTCGACATGGAGAACCCGCCGCTGCGCGTCTTCTTCGGCGACGGCCCGCTGTCGATCGCCACCCGCGACTACGAGTCCCGGCTGGCCGAGTGGCGCGCCTGGGAGCCGCTGTCCAAGGCTGCGCACGGCCCGAAGCGCTGACGTGGCAGGTGCCCCTCCCGAGCGGAGGGGCACCGCTCGCCCGGTTCCTATCCCGCGTGCTGGGGCGCGCGCGACCGGGTCGCCTCGTCGTCCGACCCCGGCGTGCCGGTGCCCGTGGTGATGCGGCGCCGCAGGCTCTCCGCGGCGTAGCGGTCCCAGGACGCCGAGCAGACGTCGAAGCACTCGTCGGCGGGGGTCAGCCCGGCGTGGGTGAACCGGAGCTCCGTCCCCCCGTCCACGGCGGAGACGTCGAACCGGATCGCGGTGTCCTTCCACTCCCGCTGGTCCTGGACGAACCCGAACCAGTTGTCGACCACCCGCCAGACGACCGTCCGGCCGGGCACCAGCTCCTCGACCCTCATGCGCACGCGGTGGACGCCCGCCACCTCGTACCCGAACTCGTCCCCGACCGCCTCGGCGCTGCCCTGGACCTGGGTCATCCACCAGCTGCGGACGTCGGCGACGGCCTCGGTCACCTCCTCCGGCGTGCGGTCGACCGTGAAGCTCGTGCGGTAGCTCGTCTCGTCCATGGCGCTCCGATCAGCGAGGGACTTGCATGACGCAAGTCACTCTAGGGAGCGCGCTTTCGTGATGCAAGTGGCTGGGTACGCTGGTCGGCATGCTGGGCAGGACGTACGACGCCGAGGTGTGCTCCATCGCGCGGGCGCTCGAGGTGGTCGGTGAGCGCTGGAGCGTGCTGATCGTCCGGAACGCGCTGTTCGCCGGGTCGACGCGGTTCGGCGACTTCCAGCGGAGCCTGGGCATCGCGACCAACGTCCTGGCGTCGCGGCTCGACGGCTTCGTGGCCGCCGGCATCATGGAGCGGCGCCGCTACTCCGAGCAGCCCGAGGCCTACGAGTACCTCCTCACGGCCAAGGGCCGCGACCTCGCCCCCGCGCTCATCGCGCTCACCGAGTGGGGCGACCGCTGGGCAGCCCCCGACGGCCCGCCGGTCCTCTACCGCCACGCGACCTGCGGATCGGCCGTCACCCACGAGGTGGTCTGCGCGACCTGCGGCCCGGTCGACGAGCCGGCCGAGGTGCGGGCGCTGCCCGGGCCGGGCATGCCTGCCGACCGCCGGCAGCGCATGGAGCAGCGCGCCGCCGGCCGGTAGGCGCAGCGCGCCGCGAGGTGACTACCCAGCCGGCCACCGCGGAGACGACCCAGCCGGCGAGCACGAGCACCGACTGCCTCACCGGTTCCCCCTGGGCGAGCTCCAGCGTTGCCTGGACCGGACGCCACACCGGCGGCTCAGCCGACGAGCAGCCGCCGGGTCTGCCGGCCCAGGGCGACCAGCGCGCCGTCCTCCGCGCGCAGCTCCACGTCGTCGACCGCCACGTCGTCGTCGCACCACACGGTCCGCTGGTCCACCCGCACCCACGCCCCCGTCGCCGGCACCGGCCCGGCCAGGTGCGCGGTCAGCTCCACGGTCGGCATGGCCGCGGGCAGGGTGCGGACGGCGAACAGCGACGGCGGGAGCGCGTCCAGGAGCACGCCCAGCTGGACCAGGGGCGCCAGCTCCGCGCCCCGGATGCGCACCCACGCGTGCAGCCGCGGCTCGACACCACCCCCCAGCGGGCGCGCGGCCCCCAGCGCCCGGATCTCGGTGTGCTCCGCCACGGGCACGTACTCGCGCGGCAGCTCGAACGGGACGCCGTCGGCCACCCGGGGCTGCTCCGCCGGCGCCCCGTGCTCGACGCCCGGCGACGCCGGGCGGGCCAGCGTGAGGACCTGCGCGACCGCTCTCAGCTCGCCGCCCTGCCGCAGCTCGGCGCGCACGCTGCCCGTGCGGCCGGCCCGATCGGCGACGGCGCCCACCTCGGCCTCGAGGTCGGCGGCGACCCCGCCGGTGAGGTGCGCGGTCACCGCGCGCGGTGCGGCCCCCGCGAGCTCGCCGGCCGCGGCCAGCAGGTGGCCGACGACCAGCCCACCCTGCGTGCTGGTGAACGACCGCCAGGTGGGGTCGAACGAGAGCCGGCGTCCGGCGGTGGTCACGGCGGTCATGGGGCTTCCTCTCGGGCAACGGGACGGAGATCGGGGTGCTGGGCGCGGCCGATGGCGAGCGCCAGCGCGCTGGCCCCGGCGGCGAGGACGACGACGAGCAGCCAGCCGCGGTCGGCGCCGGGGAGCTCGCCGCCGCTGCGGGCGACCGCGGCCAGCAGCAGGGCGACGCCGAGGGTCGCGCCGAGCTGCCGGGCGGCGCCGAAGGTGGCGGTCCCGGTGGCCAGGGCGCCCGGGGGCAGGGCGGACGCCGCCGCCGCCGAGAGGTTGGTCAGCGTGAGCCCGACGCCCAGCCCGGCGAGCAGCTGCCCGGGCAGGAAGGCGGTCAGGTACTCGGCCTCGCCGCCCACCTCGGTGAGCCACCACAGCGACCCGAGCGCGAACAGCGCCGTCCCGGCCGCCGCCACGACCCCGCAACCCACCCGGGCCCCCAGCCGCCCGGCCGGCACCGCCGCCAGCGCGGCCAGCAGCGGGCCCGGCACCAGCGCGAAGCCGGCCTCGACCGCGGTGTAGCCCCAGCCGCCGGTCAGCCAGAGGACGTTCCCCAGCAGCATGGCGGCGAAGGCGGCCATGAAGGCGGCGATCGACAGGCAGGCCAGCGAGAACGCCCGCGCCCGGAACAGCCGCAGCGGCAGCACCGGCACCGTGCCCGCCGGGGCCCGGGCCGCCCGGACGACGACGAGCACGGCGCCGACCACGGCCGCGGCGAACGACCCGATCACGACGGCGTCGTCCCAGCCCCGCTCGGGGGCCTCGACCAGGGCGTAGGCGAGCAGGCCGACGGCGAGCACCAGCATGGTGGTGCCGACGACGTCCGGGCGGCGGGTCTCGGACCCGTCCCGCGACTCGGGCAGCACCCGCAGGCCCACGACCAGCGCCGCGACGACGACGGGCAGGTTCACCAGGAACACCCACCGCCAGGAGGCCTCGACCAGCAGCCCGCCGATCGGCGGCCCCAGCGCGGCGGCGACCCCGCCGACGGCGGACCAGATCGCGATCGCGTGCGCCCGCCGGGCCGGCGGGAAGGTGTGCAGCAGCAGCGCGAGCGACGTCGCCGTCACCAGGGCGGCACCGGTGGACTGGACGACGCGGAAGGCGACCAGGCTGCCGACGTCCCAGGCCAGGGCGCAGCCCAGCGACCCGGCGCCGAACGTCGCGAGCCCGGTGAGGAAGACCCGTCGCCGGCCGATGCGGTCGGCGACCCGGCCCGCCGGGGCGAGCAGGGCGGCGAAGCCGATCGTGTAGCCGTTGAGCACCCAGGACAGCGCCGCGGTGGAGGCGTCCAGCGACCGGCTCAGCGCCGGGAACGCCACGTTGACGATGAACAGGTCGAGGCTGGCCAGGAAGACCGCCGCCGACACGACGAGCAGGACCAGCCCCGGCCGGGTCCCCCGCGCTGCCTGCGGCTCCACCGTCGTGCTCATGCGCACCCCCGGACCAAAGCGGTTCGACATCCGAACCGACTGAGCCGGGACGCTACACGAGTCGGTTCGATATGCGAACCTAGTGGCATGACGACGCGACTCGACGGGCTCCCGGGCCGGCGGTGCTCCATCGCGGGCGCGCTGGACGTCGTCGGCGACAGGTGGGCGCTGCTGATCGTCCGCGAGGTGTCGCTGGGCGCGCACCGGTTCAGCGAGATCCTGCGCGGCACCGGTGCTCCGCGGGAGCGGCTGGCGGTCCGCCTCGGCGCGCTCGTGGACGCAGGGGTCCTGGAGCGCCGGGAGTACAGCCAGAGCCCGCCACGGGCCGGCTACCACCTGACGAAGGCCGGCCGCGACCTGCTGCCGGTGCTCCAGGCGCTCATGCAGTGGGGCGACCGCTACGTCGCGGACACCCCGCCGGTCGAGCTGCACCACCACGGGCACCGCATCGCCGCCTCGTGGGTGTGCGACGTCTGCGGGGAGCGGGTGGGCCGCGGAACCGAGCGGCGGGTCGCCGACGAGGCCGAGCCGGGGCACGGCCCGCTCCCCCGCTGACCCCGACGTCGGGGAGACCGGGCCGGCGGCCTCCCCGGGCCCCGATCTCGCGGAGCCCGCGGCCCGGTAGCGGGTCAGGCCTGCGGCACCTCCAGCGGGATGCCGGTCTGCCGTGCCGACACCTCCCACAGGACGTCGATCTGCTCCTGCAGGCCGCGCCGGCGCAGGACCGGCCGCCGCACCGCCGGGCCGTGGGAGCCGAACCGGGGCGCGTACAGCTCCCCGCCCCGGGCCTGCGGATCGGTCGCCGCGCGCAGTTGCGGCCGGGCGCCCTCGAACGGCGCCATCCCCGACCGGGCCGTCAGCGCCTCGAAGAACGCGCCCACCCACCCGGCGCCGCCCTCCCGCACCGAGCGCGCCTGCAGATCGGTGTTGGACAGGCCCGGGTGCGCGACGAGGCTCTGCGCCGCCACCCCTGCCCGGGAGAACCGCTCGTGCAGGCCCAGCCCGAAGTGCAGGTTGGCCATCTTGGACCGGGCGTAGGAGGCCCACGCCCCGTAGCCCTGCCGCAGGTGCGGGTCGGCCGGGTCCAGCCGCCGGGCGCGGTGGCGCGCCGTGCTCGTCACCGTCACCACGCGTGCCGCCGGCGCCGCCAGCAGCGCCGGGAGCAGGTGCGCGGTGAGCGCCCAGTGCCCGAGGTGGTTCACCCCGAACTGCAGCTCGAACCCGTCGGTGGTGGTGCGCTGCGGCATCGCCATCACGCCGGCGTTGTTCACGAGGAGGTCGACGCGCGGGTGGGCCGAGAGCACCCGCTGCGCCGCCGTCGCCACCGCCGAGAGGTCCCCCAGGTCCAGGGGCACGACCTCGAGCGACGCGGCCGGGTACCGCTCGGCGATCCGCGCGACCGCGGCGTCGGTCTTCCGCGGCTCGCGCGCGGCGAGGACCACGTGCGCGCCGGCGCCGGCGAGGGCCAGCGACGTCTGCAGGCCCAGCCCGCCGTTCGCTCCGGTCACCACCGCGGTGCGCCCGCCCAGGCCGGGGATGTCGGCCTCGGTCCACACCATGGGCAGATCCTCCCCGACGGGCCCGGGCGATGAGCTCCGCGGGCGGGCTCAGGGCAGGCGGCCGGTGGCCCGGAGCTCGACCGCCGTCAGCACCTCCCAGCGGACCGCGGAGCTGCCCGGCCGGATCAGCCGCCAGTAGCGGTCGAACCGGCGCCGGGTGACCGCGTCGGTGGCCATGACGCGGGTCTCCGAGCTCAGCTCCGTCCCGCTGCCGCGGGGGGTGAGCCGGAAGTCGATCGCCGCCTTGACCCAGCCGCGCTGGGTGAACCGGCGGAACCCGTCGGCGTCGAGCACCGGCCCGTCGTCGCCGCCGTCGAGCCGCCAGGCCTGCAGGGGGCCGCCGAACACCACGGACGACGGCGCCTCGGCGTCCAGCAGCGGCACCGGGAGGGCGTCGAGGAACGGCCGGTCGTGGAGCTGCCCGAGCCCCCGGCCGGAGAGCACCACCGGCAGGAAGCGGGCGGCACCGAGCACCAGCGTCACCGGCAGCCGGGAGAGCCGGACGGCGTGCAGCGCGTCCCAGACGACCGCCGGCTCGGCCGCGATCCAGCGCGCTTGCCGGGTGACGTGCTCCGGCCGCGGCAGGACGTCGTCGAGCTCCATCAGCCGAGCGCGTCGTACACGGCCCGGACGTAGGCCTCGCTGCGGGGCGAGCCGATCAGCCCGCCGCCCATCCGGTTCATCATGTAGGTGATCGTCAGTCGCCGGTCCAGGTCCATCACCGCCAGCGAACCGCCCCAGCCGCCCCAGAAGAAGGTCCGGCCCTCGGGCACGTAGGGCACCGTCGGCGAGCCCAGGCAGAAGCCCGTCCCCCAGCGGAACGGAGCGCCGAGCACCAGGTCGACGCCGTCGGCCTGCACCTCGAAGACCTTCTCCACGGTCTCCGGCGAGAGCAGCCGCACCCCGCCGGCCTCACCGCCGAGCGAGAGCGTCCGCAGCACCCGCATCACGCCGCGGGCGTTCGAGTGGCCGTTCAGCGCCCCCAGGTCCGCGGCCCGCCACTGCGGGGTGTTCGCCGCCTTCGCCGACGCGGTGGGGCCCGTGAAGGTCTTCACGGCCACCGACTCGGGGTCCAGCGTGCGCGGGTCGACGTCCGGGGGCGGCGGCGCCACCACCGGCGCGATGCGGGAGACCTCCGACTCGCGCGCACCGATCTGGAAGTCCGCGCCCAACGGGTCGGCGATGCGGTCGGCCACGAACTTCTTGAACGTCGTGTTGGTGATCCGCCGGATGACCTCGCCGACCAGGTGCCCCTGGTTGTTGGCGTGGTAGCCCGACGCCGTCCCCGGCTCCCACCAGGGCGACTGCTGGGCGAGCCGCTCGACGGCCGAGGTCCAGTCGTACATGTCGCGGATGGAGAAGGGCTGCTCCCAGCCGGAGACGCCGGAGGTGTGCGACAGCAGCTGCCGCACCCGCACGTCCTTCTTGCCCTTCGCGCAGAACTCCGGCCAGTAGTCCCCCACCGGGGCGTCGAGGTCCAGCTCGCCGCGGTCGACGAGCACGAGCGCGGCCAGCGCCACCACGCACTTCGTCGTCGACCAGACGTTGACGATCGTGTGCTCGGACCACGGGAGGGTGCGGGCCTCGTCGCGGTGACCGCCCCAGAGGTCGACGACGGTCTCGCCGTCGAGGTCCACGGCGACCGATGCGCCGAGCTCCTCGCCGTCCAGCTGCTGCGCCAGCGCCTCGCGCACCCCCGCGAACCGCTCGTCGCACCTGCCGTGGACCTCCGCCATGGACCCTCCTCGCTCACCCGCGACCTCGTCGTCGCGCCCGAACCGATCATGGGCCACACTCCCCGGCCCGGGCCTGCTGCGCCACCCGTCCGGGGTCCACGACCGCGCGCGGCCGGCCCACCAGGTGCCCGCTCGCAGCCGCCGCCGGTCCCCGGGTCGTCCCCGCTCCCGCACGACACCGCGCGTGCCCTGCCGGCCGCCGGCCCTGGGCCGGGCGGCGGGTTCCACGTGGAACCCGCCGGCTCACTCGGGCAGGCTGAAGTCCCCGGTCTGCAGGTCTCCGACCCGCTGGTAGGCCGCCATGACCGCGCCCGTGGAGGTCACCTCGGACGACGCCAGCC
The DNA here is from genome assembly GCF_054050895.1 of Blastococcus sp. SYSU DS0669. NCBI lineage: Bacteria > Bacillati > Actinomycetota > Actinomycetes > Geodermatophilales > Geodermatophilaceae > Blastococcus > Blastococcus sp. SYSU DS0669. The sequence goes on from NZ_JBJHAE010000016.1 coordinate 39,407, forward strand.
GCCAGGTGCGTGCCGCGGCGCCCTCGGTGAAGAGACGCTTCCCGCCGCCCACGACGACCGGGAAGGTGATCACCCGGAGCTCGTCGACGAGGTCCTCGCGCAGCAGCGTCTGCACCAGCCCCGCCGAGCCGTGGACCTGCAGCTCGCCGCCGTCCTGCTCCGTCAGCGCCCGCACCGCCGTGGGCACGTCGCGCTCGAGCAGCCGCGCGGTGTCCCACTCCAGCGGCCCGGTGAGCGTGCGGGACGCCACGTGCTTGGTCTTGGTGTTGAGGGCGGTGCCGACCGGGTCCCCCTCCGTCGGCGCCTTCGGCCAGTGCGCGGCGAAGATCTCGTACGTCCCGCGGCCCAGCAGGAAGTCCTCCGCGGGGGCGAACCACGACTCCATCCGGGCGCCCATGGCCTCGTCGAAGAACGGGACGAGCCACCCGCCGTGGCCGAACCCGCCGGAGGTGTCCTCCTCCGGTCCGCCGGGTGCCTGCATGACCCCGTCGAGGGTCAGGAACGTGGTGACGACGAGCGGGCGCACGGGGCTCTCCTTCGCGCGGGGACGGATGTCGCGGGGTAGACGGCCGCGCTCCCCCGAACTCATCGCCGCCGGCTCAGGGCAGCCGCCGCGCCCGCCGCCGCTGGGTGCTCTTGGCCCCGTACATCGCGCGGTCCGCCCGGGCGATGACGTCGTCGGCGGGCTCCCCCGAGCGCCCGATGGTCGCCCCGACGCTCACCCCGATCACCAGCCGCTCCTCGGGCCCCGGGAAGGGCGTGCCCAGCCGGGCGACCACGCGCCGCGCGAGGTCGGCCAGCGCTGCCTCGTTCGCCTCGCTGCTGAGGATCACGAACTCGTCGCCCCCGAAGCGCGCCACCACGTGGTCCGGCCCGGCCACCTCGACCAGCCGCGTGGCCGCCTCGGCGAGCAGGCGGTCGCCCACCCCGTGCCCGTACTCGTCGTTGACCGCCTTGAACTCGTCGAGGTCGCAGAAGAGCAGCCCGCACCCGCTGGTCTGCAGTCGCCGGGTGAGCTCCTCGAACAGCGCCCCGCGGTTGGCGACGCCGGTGAGCGGGTCGGTGCGGGTCTGCTCGTGCAGCCGGGCCTCCCGGGCCCGCTCCTCGGTGACGTCGAGGCCCACGCAGGCGATCGCGTACGGCCGCCCGTCGTCGTCCAGCAGGACGGTGTTGCGCATGGTGATCCGCCGCAGCTCGCCGTGGGCGGCGACCCAGTCGGCCTCCACCGGGTAGGCCTCGCCGCTCTGCATCGCCGACCGCAGGGCCTCCTCGGCGTGGGGGACGTCGGCGGGGAGCACCCACACGTCGACGAACCGCCGGCCGAGCAGCGCGTCGCGGTCCAGCCCGGTGAAGCGCTGCATGGCGGGGTTGGCGAGCACGACGCGGCCGTCCGAGTCGACGATGCACAGCAGCGCGTCCACCGCCTCCACGAAGGCGTGCGCGAGCCGGATGTCCGGAGCAGCAGGGCTGGAGCCGCACGGTCGCGCCCAGCCTTCCTGCGCAGACATCGGGGCACGCTCCTGGCACTCATCGGACGGCTCGGTTCCGCGCCCGAGCGGTGACCATACGGCGCGGTGCCCGTCTCGGGGAACGTTCCGGACCTGCCCCAGCACCCGGTGTTGCCTAACGTGGCCGGGGTACCGGAGACCGAGGGGGAAGGAGATCCGCATGCTGTCCGACAGGTCCGCACCCGTCATCCAGGCCACGCTGCCGGTCGTCGCGGAGAACATCCAGGAGATCGCGCAGCGGTTCTACGCGCATCTCTTCGGGGAACACCCCGAGCTGCTCGACGGCACGTTCAACCGCGGCAACCAGGCCGAGGGCACGCAGCAGGTGGCGCTCGCCGGCTCGGTGGCGGTGTTCGCCAGCGCGCTGGTCAACCACCCGGACCGGCTCCCCGAGCACCTGATGAGCCGCATCGCGCACAAGCACACCTCGCTCGGCGTCACCCCGGAGCAGTACCGGGTGGTGCACGACAACCTCTTCTGGGCGATCGTCGACGTCCTCGGCGACGCCGTCACCCCGGAGGTCGCCGCAGCCTGGGACGAGGTCTACTGGCTGATGGCGAACGCGCTGATCAACCAGGAGCGCGGGCTCTACAGCGCCAGGGGCGTCCGCCCGGACACCGTCTGGCGGCAGTGGGAGGTCACCGAGAAGACCCCCGAGACCGGCGACGTCGTCACCTTCAAGGTCAAGCGGGTCGACGACCGGCTGGTGAAGACCTCGCTGCCCGGCCAGTACGTGACGGTGCGCCCGGTCATGCCCGACGGCGTCCGGCAGCCGCGGCAGTACAGCCTCACCCGCGCCGACGACGGCGAGCACCGCCAGTTCTCGGTCAAGCGGGTCCAGGGGAACGGCAAGCCCGACGGCGAGGTGTCGAACCTCCTGCACGACGCGGTGGGCGTCGGCGACCGGCTGGAGCTCTCGGTGCCCTTCGGCGACGTCGTCCTCGACGACTCCGGGCGCCCGGTGATCTTCGTCAGCGCCGGCATCGGCATCACCCCGATGGCCGGGATGCTCTCCCACCTGGCGCACGCCGGCTCGGGTCTGGACGTCCGGCTGTGGCACGCCGATGTGGACGAGTCGTCGTGGGCGCTGCGGCAGCAGGTCGTCGACGACGTGCAGAAGCTGCCCAACGCCTCGGTGCACGTCTGGTTCGAGCAGGGTGCCGACTGCTCGCTGCCGGTCGCGGGCGTGCACGCCGGTCAGATGGACCTCTCGCAGGTCGACCTGCCGTCGGGCGCCGTCTACTACCTCTGCGGCCCGCTGCCGTTCATGCAGGCGGTGCGCAGCACGCTCATCGACCGCGGCGTCCCGGCGAAGGACATCCAGTACGAGGTCTTCGGCCCCGACCTGTGGCAGGCCGACCTGGACTGAGCTGAGCGCAACGGGGGCCGGGCGGCGCTCCGCCCGGCCCGCCGCTGCTCAGCGCCCCGCCGCAGCCAGCGTGGGGTAGTCGGTGTAGCCCTCCGGGCCCGAGGTGTAGAAGGTCCGCGGGTCGGGGTCGTTCTCCGGGTGTTCCCCGGCCCACCGCTCCACCAGGTCGGGGTTCGCGAGCACCGGCCGGCCCACGGCGACGGCCTCGGCGTGCGCGGCGTCGATCAGCCGCACGGCCTCCTGGCGGGTGGTGACCGTGCCGAAGCCGCTGTTGGCGATCAGCGGCCCGCCGAAGCGGCGGCGCAGCTCCTGCACCAGGTCGCCGGCGGGCTCGACGTGCAGCACGCTGAGGTAGGCCAGGCCCAGCGGCCGCAGCCCGTCCACCAGAGCGCCGTAGGTGGCCAGCACGTCGGCGCGGTCGGTCTCCAGGGCGCCCTGGATGTTGTGCTCCGGCGAGATGCGCAGGCCCACGCGCCCGGCGCCCACCTCCTCGGCGACGGCGGTGGCGAGCTCCAGCACGAACCGGGCCCGGTTCTCCGGGCTGCCGCCGTAGACGTCGTCCCGCCGGTTGGACGCCGGGGACAGGAACTCGTGCAGCAGGTAGCCGTTGGCGCCGTGCAGCTCCACGCCGTCCAGGCCGGCGTCCACGGCGCGGCGGGAGGCGGCGACGAAGTCGGCGATCGTCGCGCGCGCCTCCTCGGTCGTGAGCGCGTGCGGGACGGGGAAGGGCAGCTTGGCCCCGCCGCCGACGTGCACCTCGCCGTCGATCGCGATCGCGCTGGGGGCGACGACGCGCGTCCCGGTCAGCTCGGGGTGCGAGACGCGCCCGCCGTGCATGACCTGCATGACGATCCGGCCGCCGCGGGCGTGGACGGCGTCGGCCACCCGTCGCCAGCCGGCGGCCTGTTCGTCGGTGACGATGCCGGGCTGCCCGGCGAAGGCGCGGGACTCGTCGTTCGGGAAGGTCCCCTCCGTGATGATCAGGCCCACCCCGGCGCGCTGCTCGTAGTGCTCGACGACGACGTCGCGGGGGATCGCGGCGCGGCCGGAGCGCATGCGGGTGAGCGGGGCCATGACGACGCGGTTGGCGAGCTCGAGCTCGCCCAGCCGCACGGGGGAGAACAGGTCCATGTCCCGCGCAACCGGCGGGCGCGCGCGCGTGATTCCGCGGTGCGTCGTTCATCACCCCCGCCGGACGCGCGCGGGTCAGCCGGCGGCGTTGCGCTCCACCGACGCCAGCGCGGCGGTGAACGTCGGCCGGTCGGCCCCCGGCAGGTCCGCGAGCAGCCGGTCGAGGGTGGCCACGTGATCGGTGACCGCCTGGTCGACCAGCGCCTTCCCCGCCGCGGTCAGCTCGACGACCCCGTAGCGGCCGTCCTCGGGGTCGGGCCGGCGGACGACGAGGCCGCGCTCCTCGAGCCGCTGCAGCCGGTTCGTCATGGCCGCGGGGGAGAGCACGAGGGCGCGGGCGAGGTCCCCCGGCGACAGGCGGTAGGGCGCCGACGACCGCCGCAGGGAGGCGAGCACGTCGAACTCTCCCCGGTTGAGGCCGTGGCCGCCCAGCGTCGCCTCGATCGCCCGCGACGCCGCCACGTGCGCCCGCGTCAGACGGGCGAAGACCGCCATCGACGAGGGGTCGACGTCGGGCCGCTCCGCCCGCCACTGGGCCACCATCTGGTCCACCGCGTCACCTGCTCCATCCCGCACAGGAAGAGTTTGACATCGAAATGAAGAGCGAGCATGCTTTCGACGTCGAAACGATCCGTCGTTTTCCGACACCGACCGGCACGGGGGACGACTCCCTGGAGGACGAGATGGCATCACCCCTGACGCGGTGGTACGACGCCCTGGCCGCGGGCGACCTGGCCCGCGCCGCCGAGAACCTGACCGAGGACACCGTGCTGCACGTGCCCGGCCGCAGCACCAACACCGGCACCTACACCGGCCGCGACGCCGTCCTGGCGTTCGTCGGCCACGCGGCGGAGGTGACCGGCGGGACGCTGCGGCTCACCGTCCACCGCGTCCTCGACGACGGCGAGTGGGGCGTGGCCCTGGCGACCTACACCGCCACCCGCCCCGACCGCGACCGGCCCCTGGAGAACAACCTGGCCCACGTCGCCCGGCTGCGCGACGGCCGGATCGCGGAGTCCTGGCTGCACAGCCGCGACCAGTACGCCGTCGACGAGTTCTGGGGGGAGCCGGTGGCGCGGGAGGTGGCGTCGTGAGCCGCACCGTGGAGAGCCGCCGGCTGACCTGGCCGGCCGACGAGGCCGCCGCGCTGGTGCTGGACTGGTCGCGGGACGGCGAGTGGCGCGCTGCGGTGACCCGGATGGAGGTCGAGCCGCCGGGCCGGGCCCGCGTCGGTCAGCGGATCACGGAGTGGTTGCGGTTCGGCGGCCGCACCTTCGTCACCCCGACCACGATCACCGCCGGGGAGGAGCGGTCGGCGTCCTTCGCCGGCGGCAACGCCCAGGTCGCGGTGGAGGGGCGGCGCACCGTCGTCCCAGAGCCGGACGGGGGCTGCACCGTCGTCCTGGAGGTCGACGTGCGGTTGACCGGCGTGCTCGCCCTCCTCAACCCGGTCCTGGCGCCGGGGTACCGCCGCCGGCTGGCGAGCGAGGCCGACGCCCTGGTGGCGATGCAGCCGGTGGCCGGCTGACGGCCCACCCCGTCAGCCGGCGAGGACGGCGTCCCGTTGCGCGATCCCGGCCAGCCGGGCGTACCGGCCACCGAGCGCCAGGAGCTCCTCGTGGGTGCCCTGCTCGACGACCCGGCCGGCGTCGAGCACCACGATGCGGTCGGCGTCGCGCACGGTCGAGAGCCGGTGCGCGATGGTGATCGTCGTCCGGCCGCGCGCCACCTCGTCGAGGGCGGCCTGCACGGCGCGCTCGGTCTCGTTGTCCAGCGCGCTGGTCGCCTCGTCGAGCACCAGCACCCGCGGGTCGCGGAGCAGCGTGCGGGCGATCGCCAGGCGCTGCTTCTCCCCGCCGGAGAAGCAGTGCCCGCGCGCCCCGACCACGGTGTCGTAGCCGTCGGGCAACGCGGCGATGACGTGGTGCACCTGCGCGCGGAGGGCGGCGTCGACGATCTCGGCATCGGTGGCGTCGGGACGGGCGTGCAGCAGGTTCTCGCGCACGGTGCCGTGCAGGAGATAGGTCTCCTGGGAGACGACGCCGACGACCTGGGCGAGGTCGGCCAGCCGCAGGTCGCGGATGTCGACGCCGTCGATCAGCACCCGCCCGGTGGTGGGGTCGTTGAGGCGGGCCACCAGCGAGGCGAGCGTGCTCTTGCCCGAACCGGTCTCGCCCACCAGCGCCAGGGTGGAGCCCGCGGGCACGGTGACGTCGACGTCGTCGAGCGCGGGGCGGACGCCGTCGGGGTAGCGGAAGCCGACGTGGTCGAGACGCACCTCGCCGCGAACCGCCGCCGGCTCGACCGGCACGGGGTAGGCGGGGTCGTCGATGTCGACGGGCAGGTCGAGGTACTCGAACACCCGGCTGAACAGGGCCATCGAGGCGGTCAGCGAGACGCCGATGTCGAGCAGCTGCATGAGGGGGCGGAACAGCGCGCCCTGCAGGGTGGTGAAGGCGACCAGGGTGCCGATGGTCATGCCGCCCGACGTCGCCGGCAGGCCTGCGGCCAGGTAGATCAGCGCCGGGATGCCGGCGAAGACGACGCTCATCGTGGCCATCCGCCAGCGGCCGGCGAGCTGCGAGCGCACCTCGAGGTCGACGAGGTACTCCGAGGTGCCGGCGAAGCGCTGGGACTGCGCCGGCCCGGCGCCGAGGGTCTTGCCCAGCAGGACACCGCTGACGCTCAGCCCCTCCTCCACCTGGGAGTGCAGGTCGGCCAGGTGCCGCTGCCGCTGGGCGGTGAGGGTGCGGCGCATGCGGGCGACCCGGCGGGTCAGCCAGACGGCCGGCGGCAGCACGATCAGCGAGAGCAGGGACAGCCGCCAGCTGAGCACCACCATGGCCACGACGGTGCCGATGACGGTGGTCGCGCTCGAGGCGAAGGAGGTGGCGGTCGAGGTGACCACCGACTGCATGCTGCCGACGTCGTTCATCAGCCGCGACTGCACCTCGCCGCCCTTGGTGCGGGTGAAGAAGCCCAGCGACTGGCGCTGCAGATGGGTGAAGACCGCCGTCCGCAGACCGTGCATGACCCGCTGGCCGACGGTCGTGCTCATCCACGTCTGGACGACCCCGAAGACCGCGGTCACCACGGTGACGGCGAGCATCCCGCCGACGGCCCACAGCAGCAGGGGCACGTCCTGGCCGGGGATCGCCTCGTCGATGACCAGGCGGATGAGGAACGGTGTGGCCAGCGCCACGGCCGACGACGCGACGATCAGCGCGACGACGACGGCGAGCTGCCAGCGGTACGGGCGGAACAGCGCGGCCACCCGGCTCCAGCGCACCGGCGACCGCTCGAGCTGGGCGAGGTCGGCCGGATCGGGCCTGCGGCCGGAGCCACCGCCACCGCCACCGCCACGGCCACCGCCGCCGCCGCCGGTCATCATCTCGCTGATGTCGCCACCTCCGTTGCTGAGGTTACCTCACTGTCCGGGAACCGCCGCACCGCCGTTACCATTCCCCCGTGGCGGACGACGGGACCGGTGAGCTCGGCGACCTGCTGATGCGCGTCGCCCGCACCCAGCGCCGCCGCTGGCGGGACGCGCTCGCCCCCTGGGAGCTCTCTCCCCACCAGGCGCGGGCGCTGCGGGTGGTCTGCGAACGCGACGGCGTGCGGCTCTCCGACCTCGCGGAGGCGCTGCACATCGCGCCCCGCTCCGCGACCGAGGTGGCCGACGGGCTCCAGGAGCGCGGGCTGGTCGAGCGGACGGCCGACCCGGGCGACCGGCGGGCGGTGCTGCTGCGCGCCACCGACGAGGGCCGGCGGGTGCGCGCGGAGGTGGGGCGGGCGCGCGCCGCCGACTCCGCGGAGCTGTTCGCCCGCCTGGGGCCCGAGGACCGCGCCGCGCTGGCCCGGATCCTGCGCGCGCTCGCCGACTGAGCCGGGGGCCGGGCCCGCTCCTGGCAGCACGGGTGGCCGATCTCACCAGCGTGGGGCCCGGTCGTGCCAGGAGTCACAGCAGATCGGCACAGGATGCGGGCCGCGCAGTCGTTGAATCGGTACGGGAACCACCCGGACGACGACGAGAAGCAGGCACCCGACGTGACCACCTCCGCTGCGCAGCAGACCACCACCGGCACCACCACGCGATCCGGCCTCGCCCGCCGCGTCGCCGACCGGGCCACCTTCCGCAGCGCCGGCCGGGCGCGCCGTGCCCGTCCCCGCCGCTGGACCATGGACCGGATCATCGCGGAGCTGAACCGGGGCGCCTGATCTCGCCGGTCCGGTCGCATGGGCGCGGAGCGAATGCCGGCGGGACGCTTCCCGTAGAGATGTCTCAACGCTAAGGTTTCGTCCCATGAGCGAGCGCCGGGTCCGCATCGGCATCGACACCGGCGGGACGTTCACCGACGTCGTCGCGGTGGACGAGGAGACCGGGCGGACGACCACCACCAAGACGCCGTCCACCCCCGCCGACCCGGCCGAGGGCTTCCTCACCGGCGTCCGCAAGGTCCTGGACCTCATGGGGCTGACCGGCGAGGCGGTGACCGCCGTCAGCCACGGGACGACGGTCGCCACGAACCAGCTGCTCGAGGGCAAGCTCGACCGGCTCGGCTTCATCACCACCGAGGGCTACGAGTCGGTGCTGGAGATCGCCCGGCAGTCGGTGCCCGACGGCTACGGCAACAGCTACTTCTGGGTCAAGCCGCCGCGGATCGTCCCGGCCGACCTGGTCCGCACCGTCCGCGGCCGGCTGGACCACACCGGCGCCGAGGTGCGCCCGTTCGACGAGGACGACGCCCGCGCGGCGGCCCGGTTCTTCCGCGACGCCGGCATCACCACGATCGGCGTCTGCTTCCTGCACGCCTACGCCGACGACACCCACGAGCAGCAGATGCTCCAGGTCATCCGCGAGGAGCACCCGGGCGCCGTGGTGAGCATCAGCTCGCAGGTGCTGCGCGAATACCGCGAGTACGAGCGCTCGGTGACCACCCTGGTCGACGCCGCGGTGAAGCCCAAGGTCGCCGCGTACGTCACCAACATCCGCACCCGCCTCGACGAGATCGCGCCGGGCGTGCCGTTCTACGTGATGAAGAGCAACGGCGGGGTCCTGAGCGCCGGCGAGGTGGTGCACCAGCCGATCACCACGATGCTCTCCGGCCCGGCCGCCGGCGCCCTGGGCGCGGCGCTGATCGCCGGCACCGCCGGGTTCGACCGGGTGCTCACCTGCGACGGCGGCGGCACCTCCACCGACGTCACCGTCGTCATCGACGGCGAGCCGGCGCTCACCACCGAGGGCTCGGTCGGTGACTACCCGTCCAAGATCCCGATGATCGACGTCGTCACCGTCGGCGCGGGCGGCGGCTCGATCGCCTGGCTCTCCCCGGAGGGGACCCTCAAGGTCGGCCCCAAGTCGGCCGGCGCCGACCCGGGTCCCATCTGCTACCCGAACGGCGGCGACCAGCCGACCGTCACCGACGCGCACGTCGTCCTCGGCCGGATCCCCCCGCACCTGCTGGGCGGCGAGATCCCGCTGTCGGTCGAGGCCGCGCGCGACGGGCTGCAGCAGCTGGGCGCGAAGCTGGACATGGACCTCGAGCGCACCGCGACCGGGATCCTGGAGATCTCCGCGTGGAACCAGGCCAACGCGCTGCGCCAGGTGACGGTCGCGAAGGGCCTCGACGTCCGCGACTTCACCCTGACCACGTTCGGTGGCTCGGGCTCGCTGCTGGCCTGCCGGCTGATGGACATCCTCAACCTGCCGCGCACGCTGGTGCCGCCGAACCCGGGCAACGTCAGCGCCTTCGGCCTGCTGACCGTCGACGTCCGCAACGACTACGTGCAGACGGTCATCAGCCGGCACGCCGACCTCGACCTGCACCGCGTGCGCACGGTGTACGCCGACCTGGAGGCGCAGGCCCGGGTCGCCCTGGACGGCGAGGGCTTCGGCCGCGAGCAGCAGCGCATGCAGCGGACGGCGGACCTGCGCTACGTCGGCCAGGCGTTCGAGGTCCGCGTCCCGGTGGGCGACGGCGAGCTCGACCGCGCGGCCGCCGAGGAGGTCGCCCAGACCTTCCACGCCGCCCACCGCCAGCTGTACGGCTACGACTTCGCCGACGACCCGCGCCAGGCCGTGGAGTGGGTCAACCTGCGGGTCAGCGGGATCGGCCCGATCCGGCGGCCCGACCTGGTCGAGCTGGAGCCCGGCGAGGGTGGGGCGGACCGGGCCGTCACGGGCTCCCGCCCCGTCTTCTTCGACGAGTGGGTCGAGACGCCCACCTACGACCGAGCCCGCCTGGCCCCCGGCGACGTGGTGCCCGGGCCGGCGATCGTCGAGGAGTTCGGCTCCACCGTCCCCGTGCACCCCGGCTTCGCCGCGACCGTCGACACCCACGGGAACCTGCTGCTCACGAAGGAGACCGGCCGATGAGCCTCACCGACGACGCCGTGACCGCCGACCCGGTCCTCGTCGAGATCGTCGCCGGCACGCTGGCCGCGATCGAGAAGGAGGTCGAGACCTCGATCGGCCGCACCTCGCGCTCGCCGATGATCCGCGACGCGCACGACTTCCGCGCCGGCATCCACGACCGGCAGCTGCGCAAGCTCACCGGCCGCTCCTACTCGGCGCTGGTCCAGCCGGTGGTGCGGGACTACCCGATCGGCTCGATGAACCCGGGCGACGTCTACTTCCACAACGACGTCTACCTCTCCGAGGGCGGGATCGGCCACCTGCCGGACCTCTGCGTCACCGTCCCGGTGTTCGCGCACGTGGACGGCGAGGAGAGGGTCGTCGCCTTCGTGCAGGCCTTCGGCCACCACGACGACATCGGCGGCGCGGTGCCCGGCTCGATGCCGAGCGCGGCGACCAGCGTGTACGAGGAGGGGCTGATGGTCCCCCCGATCAAGCTGTGGGACCGCGGCGTGCCCAACGAGAGCGCGCTGAAGATTATGACCCGCAACTCGCGGATGCCCGACTCGCTCGCCGCCGACCTCGACGCCGAGTGCTCGGCCTGCCTCGCCGGCGCCCGCCGGCTGAGCGAGCTCTTCGAGCGGTACGGGGTGCAGGCCGTGGAGGCGGCGTTCGACGCGATCCTCGACAGCTCCACCGACGTCTACCGGCGGGAGATCCTGTCGCAGATCCCCGACGGCACCTACGTGTGGGAGGACTACGCCGAGCACGACGGCGTCGAGGAGCCGCAGCTGCACCGGCAGCGGATCACGCTGACCATGGACTCCACGAAGGACGTCCCGCTGGTCATCGACTTCACCGGCACCGGGCCGCAGGCGAAGGGGCCGATCAACCACTGCGGGGACTACGCCGACGGCAACTTCCTCAAGAAGTGGCTGGCGCCGATCCTGCGGAACCTGGCCGAGACGCCGGAGCGGATGGCGCAGCTCGACGTCAACGAGGGCGTCGTCCCGCTGATCGAGATGCGCTTCCCCGAGAAGGGGACGCTGCTGACGCCCATCTTCCCGGCGCCCACCAACGCCCGGACCTTCGTCATCCTGCGGCTGCTCGGCGTCCTCGCCGGCGTGCTGGCGAAGGCCACCGGCGGCCGCATGCCCGCCGACCAGGAGACGATCCGGTACACCGGCGTCTACGGCACGGACTTCGACGGCGAGCCGTACCTCATGCGCGAGGTGCTCGGCGGCGGCTCGGGCGGGCGGTACTACGCCGACGGCGAGGACACCATCCACGTCGTCCCGGACTCGCGGAACCTGCCGACGGAGTTCACCGAGGGCCGCTTCCCGCTGCGGGTCGAGCGGCTGGGCCTGGCGGTCGACTCCGGCGGCCCCGGGCGCTACCGCGGCGGCTGCGGCTACGAGAAGCACATCCGGGTGCTTCGCGACGCCCACTTCATGTCGATCGCCGACCGCTCGATCCTCGCCTGCTGGGGTGTCAAGGGCGGCAAGGCCGGCCGGCCGTTCCAGATCACCGTCGACCCGGGCGGCCCCGACGAGCACGAGGTCGACGCGCTGGCCGACGCGGAGCCGCTGAAGGCCGGCACCGTCGTCCGCATCCGGACCACCGGCGGCGGTGGCTGGGGCGACCCGCTGGACCGGCCGGTCGAGGAGGTGCTGCGCGACATCTCCTGGCGGAAGGTGTCGGTCGCCGGCGCGCGGGAGGACTACGGCGTCGTCGTCCTCGACTCGGGCGAGGCCGACCTGACCGCCACCGAGGAGCTGCGGGCCTCGCTGCGGGCGGCCCGTACCGGCGAGGAGCCGTTCTTCGACCGCGGGCCCGGCTACGCCACCCTCTCCGGCGGCGCGGCGTTCAACGAGTTCGACGTCCTGCAGGGGTAGCCGGGACCATCGCTCTCCGCCCCGTCGGGCGGGGCGGAGAGCGACGCGCCCGGCTCACGTCACCGGGTCGGTGGTCCCGGCCTCCGGCTTGGCCTGGTCGCCGGACTGGCCCTCGTCGCCCCCGGTGGACGTGTCCTGCTCGACGCCGTCCGGGGTGATCGGCGTCTCCTCGACCACGTTCTCGCGGGCCTCGTCGCGGTCGGTGCCTGGTACCTCGGTCATGCGGACCTCCTCGTCGGGTGGTCCGGCCCCTACCCCCGCCCGGCACCGCCGACGCGGGTTCCGCCAGGAGCGGACGCCGCATGACGAATGGACGACGGTCCGCCGTGACGCGCGTGAGCCCGAGCCGCTCCGGAAAGGCCTGGGGGGACGCACGCAGGGGAAGCCACCCCCGGAACACCGGCCAGGAGGACCGACCGTGTCACTGCCACTCCGCCCGCTCACCACCGTCGCCGCCGCCGCCTCGCTGGCCCTCTCCCCCCTCGCGCTCGCCGCCTGCGGGGACGACGCCACCGAGCAGGAGCAGACCAGCACCTCCATCGGGGAGGGGTCCGCGGAGGACCAGGGCTTCGACTACACCGAGGGCGACCGCGAGCCTGCCTACGAGGGTGCCTACGACACCCGGTTCCGCGACGTCATCGACGAGTTCCTCGGCGAGGACGTCGTCGTCTCCGCGTCGGTGGAGGCCGTCAGCAGCCCCGTGGCCTTCACCATCGCCGGCTTCGACGACGTGGGACTGCCGCCGCTCCTGGTGCTCGCCCCGCAGGGCGCCGAGGGCGTGGAAGAGGGCATGGAGCTGGAGGTCTCGGGGACCGTCCAGGGCACCTTCTCCCCCTCGACGGCCGAGGAGGACCTCGGTGTCGACCTGGACGACGACGCCCTCGCCGAGTTCGAGGGCGAGCCGTACCTGCTCGCCGAGGCCGTCGGCCAGGTCGTCGGAACCGGCTGACCGCGTGCCGCGCCGGTCAGCCGCTCCGACGCCACCAGCGGCGCCGGACCGCCGGCGCGGCCTGCTCGGCGGCCGCCGGCTCCGGCTCCGGGGCGGGTCGGGAGAGCCGCCAGCCCTCCACCAGCGCCTCGACGTCGGCCAGGCCGGGCACCGGCGACCACCGGCTGGGCTGCGGGGTGCGCCAGAAGGCCTCGACGCGGGCGTTGTAGTCCTCGGCCAGCGCCCGCACGGCCTCCTCGGTGGCCAGCCGGGCGGCGCGCTCGGGGAGCACGTCCCGCTCCCGGCGCAGCGCCAGGCCCGGGGGCAGCATCTCCGCGGTCTCGATGCCCTCGCGACGGGCCTTGGCGACGGCCCAGTCGTACGCGGTCGTCTCGCGCTCCAGGCCGGCGATCGGCTTGCCCGCGCCGTCCAGGCCGTCGAAGTCACCGCGCTCCCGGGCGCGGGCGATCTGGGTGTCCACCCAGGTCTCGAAGGAGACCCCGGGCGGCTTGCGCTCGGTCATCGCCGTCCATGGTCCACGTATCTGCCAGGCTCGCCACCATGCGGACGACGAGCAGCCGGGAGGTGTACCGCAACCCGTGGATCCGGGTGCGGGAGGACACCGTGGAACGCGCCGACGGATCCCGCGGCATCTACGGCGTGGTGGAGAGGCCCCACTTCGCCCTCGTGCTGCCCGCCGAGCGGGACGGCTTCTGGCTGGTGCAGCAGCACCGCCATCCGCTGGGCCGCCGCGCCTGGGAGTTCCCGCAGGGCACCTGGACGCACGGCGCGGAGGGCTCGGCCGAGGAGCTGGCCCGGGCGGAGCTCGCCGAGGAGACGGGGCTCCGCGCCGGCGCCCTGACCCACCTGGGGCACCTGGACCTGGCGCCGGGGCTCTGCACCCAGGAGTTCGACGTCTGGCTGGCGACGGAGCTCACGGCCGGCCCCACCGCCCGCGAGGTGACCGAGGCCGACATGGTGTCGGCGTTCGTGCCCGAGCAGGAGCTGCGGGCCATGATCCGCGACGGCCGCTTCACCGACGGGCCCTCCCTGGCCGCCTACGCCCTCCTGCTGCTCCGCTGAGGGCCCGCCGCGCCCGCGCCGCGACGCAGCGTGGTGACCGGCCCTCGAACGGGTGTGACCCGCTCCCGCCGGCGTGCGCGGCGCCCCGCCCACCAGCAGGCTGTCCGGGTGCCCCTGTCCGTGCCCGGCCTGCCCGCGCTGCCGCCCGAGCTCGCCGGGCCGGTCGCCGTGGAGCTGGCCAAGCCCGTCCGGGACATCCCCGCGCCGCCCGCGCTGAGCGGTGGGTGCCGGTACGAGCCCAAGTGGGACGGCTACCGGCTGGTCGTCGTGCGCGACCGCGGCTCCACGCGGCTGTGGTCCAAGCAGGGGCGTGACCTCACCGACCGGTTCCCCGACGTCGCCGCCGCCGCGCTCGCCCAGGTGCCCGCCGGGACCGTCGTCGACGGGGAGGTCGTCGTGTGGCACGACGACCGGCTGGACTTCGGGCTCCTGCAGCGGCGCATGGTGGCCTCCCCCGGGCGCATCGCGGCGCAGGCCGCCGCCGCGCCCGCCTCCTACGTCGCCTTCGACCTGCTCGCCGCCGGCGGGGAGGACCTCCGCGGCCGGACCTTCACCCGCCGCCGGGCCGCCCTGGAGGAGCTGGCCGGCCGCTGGGCCCCTCCGATGCAGCTCTCGCCGGTGACCGCCGACCCCGCCGAGGCGCGGCGGTGGTTCGACGACTACCGCCCGGCCGGCGTGGAGGGCCTGGTCGTGAAGGGGGCCGCGAGCCGGTACGCCCCCGGCCGCCGCGAGTGGCTCAAGGTCAAGAGCTGGGAGACGACCGAGGTGCTGGCCGGCGGCGTCATCGGCCCGGTCGAGCGGCCGAGCCAGCTGGTGGCCGGCCGGTACCGCGACGGCGAGCTCGTCGTCGTGGGCCGCAGCAGCCCGCTCTCCCCCGCGCAGTCGGCCGAGCTGGCCGCCGTCCTGCGCCCCGCCGGCCCGGACCACCCCTGGCCCGAGCGCATCGGCACCGGCCGCTTCGGCGGCGGCCGCCTCGCCGTGCCCCTCACCCGCGTCGAGCCGACCGCCGTGGTCGAGGTGAGCGCCGACGCGGCCCTGCAGGCCGGGGTGTTCCGCCACCCGCTGCGCTTCGTCCGGGTGCGCCCCGACCTCCGCCCCGAGGACCTCCCCGGCGTCTGACCTGCACCGGGCCCCCCTCGTGTGGGTGGGGTCGTCAAGGAGCGCGGTCCCCGTGCCGATGGGTTCGCGTGACCGGCCCCGACACCCCGACCGCCCGCGCCGCCTGGCTCCACGCGGCGCTGGTCGTGCTGGTGATCGCGCTGGTCGTCACCGTCGTCCCGGACGGGCCGTGGCGCCCGGCCGCCGAGATCGTCCTGTACGCCCTGGGACTGGCCGGGGTGCTGACCGCGCTGAGGCGGCACCGCACCCCGCTCGTCGTCGCCTGGTCGGGACTGGCGGCCGGGCTCGCCCTCTTCGCGCTGAGCTGCATCGCCGACGTCGCCGCGCTGGCCGGCGTGGCCCCCCGCATCAGCGCGCCGCTGGAGTCGGTCCTCGACGTGGCCGCCTACGTGGCGGTCGGCCTGGGAGCCGTGGGCGTGGTCCGCGGCGGCCGACGGCGCCGCGACTGGGCGTCCTGGACCGACACCCTCACCCTCCTGCTGGCGGCCGGCCTCATCCTGCTCGCCGTGCAGGGGGACCGGCACGCGCACCGGGCCGACCTGGTCGAGGTCAACGTCGGGACGCCGCTGCTCACCGCCGTCCTGCTCGTCGTCTGCGTGCCGCTGGCGCTCACCCGCGGCCGGACGGTCACCACGACGGCGCTGTTCACCGCAGCCGCGTTCGCCGTGGCCGCGTACGGCGGCGCCATCCTCACCGGCTCCACGCCGCGGGCCTCCGCCGTGCTCGACCCGGTCTCCCTCCTCCCCCTCGCCGCGCTCTGCCTGGCCGGGCGGCACCCCTCGGTCGCCGCCCTCGGCCCCGGCGCCGCCCCCGGCCGGGACACCACCTTCGGCCGGGTGGTCGCCGTGGGCGCCGTCCTCCTCGTCAACCCCGCCGTGCTGGTCCTGTGGACGGTGGACCACGGTGCCGTCGGTCACCTCCTGGGTGCGGGCAGCACGCTGCTCACCGGGCTGGCCCTGTGGCGGCTGTTCGCCCTGAGCCGGGAGCGGGAGCGCACCCGGGCGGCGCTGGCCGAGAGCGAGGAGCGCCTCCAGCTCCTGCTCGAGAACGCCGCCGACGTCATCGCCATCGTGGACGCCGCGGGCGCGGTCGCGTACATGAGCCCGGCGGTCCAGTCGCTGCTCGGTCGCCCCCCGGCGGACTACGTCGGGCGCGACGCCATCTCACTGGCCGATCCCCGCGACCAGCCGCGCCTCCAGGCCGCCGTCTCCGCGGCCAGCCGCACGGCAGGCGGCGGCTCCGGCGTCGTGGACACCGACATCCGCGTGCAGCACAGCTCGGGTGGCACCCGCTGGGTGGAGATGCGCATCAGCGGCCGGGTGTACGCCGTCGGCATCGAGGGCTGGGTGGTGAACTTCCGCGAGGTCACCGACCGCAAGCTCTTCGAGGAGGAGCTGCGCCGGCAGGCCACCACCGACCCGCTCACCGGGCTGCTCAACCGGACCGCCTTCAACGAGCGGCTGGCCGCCGCCACCGCCGACGCCGACCCCGGCGCCTGCCCCGGGGTGCTGTTCGTCGACGTCGACGACTTCAAGGCCGTGAACGATACCCTGGGCCACGCCGCGGGGGACGAGCTGCTGCTGGCCGTCGCCGCCCGGCTCTCCGCCGACGTGCGAGGCGAGGACGTGGTCGCGCGACTGGGCGGCGACGAGTTCGCCCTCCTGCTGGCCGACGCCGACGGGAGCCGCCTGCGCGACGTCGCCGACCGCCTGCTGACCGCGTTGCGCGAGCCGGTGCGGGTGGGGTCCCGCACGATCACCGTGACCGCGAGCATCGGCGGCGCGCTCGGGGGCGCCGGCTGCACGGCCGAGGAGCTGCTGCACCGCGCCGACACCGCGATGTACGCCGCCAAGCGCACCGGCAAGGACTCCCGCGCCCTGCTGGGCGCGGTCGAGGAGGCGCTGCCCTGACCCGCACGGGGGTCAGGGCTGCTGCGGCACCCGGCCCAGGTTGACCAGCAGGCGGCGCAGCAGGTCCGCCAGCTGCTCCCGGTCGCCCGACGGCAGCGCCTCCAGCAGCCGCCGCTCGGTCTCCAGGTGGTCGGGCAGCGCCGCGTCGAGGGCGGCCCGCCCCGCGTCGGTCAGCGTGACGACGACGGCCCGCCCGTCGGCCTCGCTGCGCTCGCGGGTGATCAGTCCCCGCTCCTCCAGCCGGTCCAGCCGCTGGGTGATCGCGCCGGAGGTGACCAGCGCCGTGCGCATGAGCGCGGTCGGCGTGAGCTGGTAGGGCGCCCCGGCCCGCCGCAGGGCCGCCAGGACGTCGAAGGAGGGCGCGTCGAGGCCGTGGCGGGCGAATGTGGCCCGCTGGGCGAGGTGGACCTCGCGCTGGAGCTGGGTGATGCGCCCGACGATCCCCATCGGCGAGCAGTCGAGGTCCGGACGCTCCCGGGCCCACTGCTCGAGGATCAGGTCGACGGCATCCTCCACGTCGCTCACCGTAACGGCCCGGACCGCTCCGCCGGACCGGCGCGCATCACCGCAGCCGGGAGCTCAGCCGGACGGTGAAACCCTCCGGACCCGGCAGGAGGTCGACGTGGTCCCACAGCTTGCGGGTGAGCCACAGCCCCATGCCGCCCTGGGCGAGGTCGACGCCGTGCGCCGGGCGGAAACCCGGGAAGGGGACGTCGGTGCCGCCTCCCTGGTCGGTGATGGCGCACACCAGCCGCTCGCCGTCGGCCCACACGCGTGCCGAGACCGGGCGGGCGCCGTGCCGGAAGGCGTTGCTGGCGATCTCGCTGGCGGCGAAGTGCAGGTCGGCGGCCTGGTCCGGATCGGGCACGTGCGCGTGGATCACCGACCGCAGCAACCGGCGGAGCTCGACGAGGGACGGGGCGTCGTCCACGGCCAGCGCGGGGGCGACGTCCTCCACCGGCTCGCGCGGGACCGGCAGCCGCCGGGCGTAGTCGGCAGGCTCCTCGAAGGCCTCGCTCGGGGTGAGCCCGCTGCCGGTGAGCAGCCAGGGGTGCGTGGCGGCCGCGCCGGCCAGCACCTCCGGGGCCAGCTCGCGGCGGTCGAACAGGCACAGCCCCGACACCGGCCGGGCGGCGAGCAGCAGGTTCACGGCGGCCTCGTAGCGCAGGCCCTCCCGCCAGTTGCGCGGCGCGGGCCCGAACCGGACCTGCCCGGCGAAGCGCAGCCGCCCCGAGCCGGTGCCCTGCGCCCGCCGCACGAGGTCGTGGCTGGCGGCGACGGCGTCGGGCACGGTCGCCTCGAGCAGGCACAGCCGGGCGTCCTGCTCGACGGCCCCGGCCCGCTCGCCGAGCGCCCCGCTGATCAGCGCCGTCGTCGCCGGGGGGCAGGAGAGCACGACCAGGTCGTCGGCGCGCAGCCCCTCCTCGAGGTAGGGCAGGGTCGCGGCCAGCAGCTCGTCGTCGGAACCGACCAGCGCGGCGACGTGCGAGACGCCGCCGGGAGGGACCGTCGGCTCCGGCCGGGCAGCCGGATGGGCCGGAACGGCGGCCGCAGCCACGCCCTCGCCGATCACCCGCGCCATCCGGTCTCCCGCAGCCTCGGACCGGAGCGATCCCGGCCGACTGGTTGAGCATTCTGCGACATCGTCGGCCACGTCCTGCAGGAGGGCGCGGCGAACGCCGCGTGTTCACCCCTCGGGGTCGCTCGCCGCACCCCGGGCACACCGGGTGGCGGTGGGGTCGCACCCCACCGCCCGCCCGGCGGTGTCAGTTCTGGAACGCCCCCGCCACGCTCCGCAGCTCGCCCGACATGCGGACCAGGTCGTCCGCCGCCGCCTGCATGGCGGCGACCCCCGTGGAGGTCTCCTGGGCGCCACGGGCGACCTCGGCGACGGTGCCGGCGATGGACCGGCCGCTCTCGGCGGCGTCCCCGATGGACCGGCTCATCTCGTTGGTGGTGGCGGTCTGCTCCTCGACGGCCGAGGCGATCGTCGTCTGGTAGTCGTTGATCTCCGCGATGATCGCGGTGACACCGCCGATCGCCCGGACGGCGCTGCCCGTGTCGGTCTGGATCGCCTCGACCCGCTTGGCGATGTCCTCGGTGGCCTTCGCCGTCTCCTGCGCCAGCTCCTTGACCTCGTTGGCCACCACCGCGAAACCCTTGCCGGCCTCCCCGGCACGAGCGGCCTCGATCGTGGCGTTCAGCGCCAGCAGGTTCGTCTGCTCGGCGATGCTGGTGATCACCTTCACGACGTTGCCGATCTCCACCGAGGACTCCCCCAGCTTGGCCACGGTCGCCGTCGTCGTCTCCGCGGCCGAGACGGCGCTGCCGGCGATGCGGGCGGCCTCGGCGGCGTTGTGCGCGATCTCCCGGATGGACGCACCCATCTCCTCCGCGCCCGCGGCGACCGCCTCGATCCCGCTGCTGACCTCCCGGGTGGCGCGGGTGACGTCCTCGGCCTGCACCTGCGAGCGGTCGGCCGTGCCGGCGATCGACTCGCTGGTCGACGACAGCGTGCGGGCGGCCTCCTCGAGCATCTGCGAGGCCTGGCCGACCTCGCTGACGACGCCGGAGACCCGCCCCAGCGTGGTGTTGACCGCCGCGGCCAGCTGGTCCAGCTCGGTCCGGCCGGCGCCCTCGTCGAGGCGGCGCTGCAGGTCCCCGGTGCTCAGCACCTCGGTCATCTCCCGCAGCGGCCGGTTGATGCTCCGGGACACCACCAGCGACAGGGCAACGATGAGCACGCTGACCGGCACCGCCCAGAGCGCCATGGCGACCAACTCCGCGCGGAACGCGCCGTCGAGGTCGGCGACGTAGATCCCGGAGCCGATGACCCAGCCCCAGGGCTCGTAGCCGGTGACGAAGGAGATCTTGGGCTGCGGCTCCTCCTCGCCGGGCTTGGGCCACAGGTAGTCGACGAAGCCGCTGCCCTCGGCCTCGACGACCTCCACGAACTCCACGAACAGCTTCTTGCCGTCGGGATCCTCGTTGGCCGACAGGTCCTGACCGTCGAGCTCGGGCTTCATCGGGTGCATGACCATGCGGGGGGTCATGTCGTTGATCCAGAAGTACTCCTCCCCGGAGTACCGCAGCCCGCGGATCCCGGCGGCGGCCGCCGCCTGGGCCTCCGCACGGGTCAGCTCGCCGGCCGCCTCCTGCTCGCCGTAGTGGGCGACGACGCCCAGCGCGGCCTCCACCGCCACCCGGGCCTGGTTGCGCTGCTCCTCCTCGATGGTCGCGCGCACGTGCAGCGCGCCGATCACGGCGATCGTCGCCATCCCGATCACCGCAACGAGCACCAGCGTCATCAGACGGGTGCTCACCTTCACGCGGCGCAGTCGCCCGGTCATCGAAACTCCTTCGGTCGGATCCCTCCCTCCCGTGGTCGGGCCGCGGAGGTGGGGATCAACCCGAAGGGGCGTACCGATGCCGGGCCGTGACGCCAGCCACCACTCGCGCCCCGCCCGCCTCAGCGGCGCACGGAGACCGTCACCGTGAACTTCGGGTCCCGCCCGGTGACCCGCGTCGGCCCGACCACCCGGTTGAGCGCCGGGCGGTAGCGCAGCGCCGAGTTGTAGACCGTCCAGAGCTCGCCGCCGGGCCGCAGCATCCGGGTCGCCGCCACGAACAGCCGGTCGGCGGCGGTCGTGACCACCGCCGCGCCCACGTGGAACGGCGGGTTGCAGACCACGAGGTCCACCGAGCGGTCGGGCACAGTCGCGCCGGCGTCGTCGCGGCGCACCTCGATGCGGTCGGCGACACCGTTGGCGGCCGCCGTCGCCACGGCCGAGGCGACGGCGGCGGCGGACTGGTCCACGGCCAGGACCCGGAGCTCCGGCCGGCTCCTCGCGAGCAGCGCGGCCAGCACGCCGGTGCCGCAGCCGAGGTCGACGGCGGTCCGCGCGTCAAGGGCCATCTCCGGGAGCGCCCGCAGCAGCGCGCGGGTCCCGACGTCGACCTTCGTCCCGGCGAACGCGGCGCCGTGGGCGCAGACGGTCAGGCCGAGGTCGGGGTGCTCCTGGCGCCGGGGGAAGGACGTCGGCCGCGGCCGTGGCCCGCGGGCCACCAGCACCCGGGACTTCTGCCGGGCCAGGCTCGCCTGCACCTCGTCGAACGAGTCCCGGAGGACGTCGTTCATCGCGTGCGTCATGTGCTTGACCCGGCCGCCCACCAGGACGGTGACGTCCGGGGCCGCGGACCCGGCGACCACCTCGGCGATCTCCCGGAGCGCGTCGAGCCCCTTGGGGGCCTTGACCAGCACCACCCGGGCGCCCGCCGCCAGCCCGGGACCCAGCGGCAGCGAGCGGTGGCGGCCCGGGAGGCCGACGCGCTCGGCGTTGGCGGCCAGCGCCCGCTCCCCCACCAGCAGGTCCTGGCCCACCCGCACGCCGGTCAGCCCGTGCCGGGCGGCGAGCCCCAGGGCGAGCGCTCCGTAGGAGTCGTCGACGACGGCGACCTCGTCGGGACCGCAGCCGGGGACGAGGTCGGCCGCGAGGTCGAGCAGCAGCCGGTCGGTCGCGTCGACGGCGACCAGGTCGGGGGCCTCGACGTCCGGGGTGCGCCGGAGCGCGCCGAGGACCTCGTCGGTGTCGAGCGCCACGCCGGCCCTCAGCGGCGGGGCGTGGCGGCGACCAGGTCGGCCACGACCCGCGCGAGCTCGGGGCCGACGTCCTCCTGCAGGAAGTGACCGCCGCCGGCAAGCGTGGTGTGCGCCATCCCGCGGGCGCCGGGCACCAGCTTCTGGAACACCCGCTCGCCCCCGCCGGTGATCGGGTCGCCGTCGGAGAACGCCGTGAGGAACGGCTTCTCCCAGCTCATCAGCACCTCCCAGGCCGCGCGGTTGGCCGCGGCCGCCGGGTCGTCGGGCGACGTCGGCACCAGCGCGGGGAACTGCCGGGCGCCGGCGGTGTACCGGTCGTCGGGGAAGGGGGCGTCGTAGGCCGCGACCACCTCGGGGGCGAGCCCGCCGACGGTGCCGTTGCCGACGATGCGGCCGATGTGGAACTCGGGGCTCTCCTGCGAGAACCGCTGCCAGGCGAGGAACGCCTCGCTCATCTTCTGGTCGCCGGTGGGCAGGCCGGTGTTGGCGACGACGACCCGGGCGAACCGGTCGGGGTTCTCGGCGACCAGCCGCAGCCCGATCAGCCCGCCCCAGTCCTGGCAGACGAGGGTGAGGTCGCGCAGGTCGAGCTCGTCGAGCAGCGCCTGCCGCATCCACCCGACGTGCCGGGCGTAGCTGTAGTCGTCGCGGGAGACCGGCTTGTCGGAGCGGCCGAACCCGACCAGGTCGGGCGCCACGACGCGCAGGCCGGCGTCGACGAGCACCGGGATCATCCGGCGGTAGAGGAACGACCAGGACGGCTCGCCGTGCAGCAGGAGCACCGTCTCGCCGTCGGCCGGGCCCTCGTCGACGTAGGCCACCCGCAGCCGCCCGCCCTCGCCGTCGTCGACCTCGACGTAGCGGGGCTCGTACGGGAAGTCGGGCAGGTCGGCGAAGCGCTCGTCGGGCGTGCGGAGGGTCTCCATACCCCCAGTCTTACCGGCGGTGGGGGACGTGCTGGAACGGCCCCCTGCAAGGCCCGCCACGAGCCTGCGAGTGGTGGGGGCAGGGGTCCTCTCTCAGACGCCGGGCAGTCCCACCGGGCAGGAGACGCCGGTCGAGTGCACCGGGCAGTAGCCGTTCGGCACCTTGTAGAGGTACTGCTGGTGGTAGTCCTCGGCGTAGAAGAACTCGCCCAGGGGCGCGATCTCGGTGGTGATCTCCCCGTACCCGGCCGCCTTCAGCCGCTCCTGGTAGGCGTCGCGGGTGGCCAGGGCCGCCTTCTCCTGCTCCGGCGAGGCGTAGTAGATCGCCGAGCGGTACTGGGTGCCGACGTCGTTGCCCTGCCGCATGCCCTGGGTCGGGTCGTGGTCCTCCCAGAACGCCTTGAGCAGCTGCTCGTAGGAGGTCACCGCCGGGTCGAAGACCACCAGGACGACCTCGGTGTGCCCGGTCCGCGCCGAGCAGACCTCGTCGTAGGTCGGGTTGGGGGTGTGCCCGCCGGCGTAGCCCGCCGCGGTCGAGTAGACGCCGGGCAGCTGCCAGAACACCTTCTCCACGCCCCAGAAGCACCCCGCGCCGAAGACGGCGGTCTGCATGCCCTCGGGGAAGGGCGGCTGGATGCGGTTGCCGTTGACGGCGTGCGTCTCGGGGACGTGGGGCAGCGGCTGCGCGCGGCCCGGCAGCGCGTCCTCGGCCGACACCGGCTGGGTCTTGGACCGGGAGAAGAGCATGACCCCACTCTAGGTCGGTCGTGCAACACCGATCCCGCCCCCAGCAGGGCGTCCGCCAGCGCGCGCAGGCCTTGCCGGGGGCCCGGGTGCGGCGCTACGGTCCTTGTATAAGTTGATGCTTATGGAGAGAGGGACGCCATGACCACCATCGACCCCGTCTCGACGGCCGGCCTGGTCACCCGTGAGGTGCGCACCGGCTCCCGGGGCGGCGCCCCGACGCGGATCGCCGTCGCCCGGCGCACCTACCGGGCCGCCCGCGCCGACGTCTGGGGCGCGCTGACCGACGCCGAGCGGCTCCCCCGCTGGTTCCTGCCGGTGAGCGGGGAGCTGCGCCCGGGGGGCCGCTACCAGCTCGAGGGCAACGCCGGCGGGGTGGTCGAGAGCTGCCAGGAGCCCGAGTCGTTCGCCGTCACCTGGGAGTTCGGCGGGAGGGTCTCCTGGCTGCGGGTGCACCTCGCGCCGTCCGACGGCGGCACCACCCTCGAGCTGGTGCACGAGGCGCCGGTGGACCCGGAGTTCTGGGCGCAGTTCGGGCCGGGGGCGGTGGGCGTGGGCTGGGACCTGGCGCTCATGGGTCTGGGCCTGCACCTGGAGAGCGGCGGCCCGGTCGACCCCGAGCTCGCGGCGACGTTCACCCTGACGCCCGAGGGGGCGGAGTTCACCCACCGGGCGGCCGCCGGGTGGGCCGAGGCCGCGGCCGCCGACGGCGACGACCCCGCCGCCGCGCGGGAGGCGGCCGACCGTACGGTGGCGTTCTACACGACCCCGCCGTCCGAGGATGCCGCCGGGAGCTGAGTGAACGGGACCTTCGAGGCGCTGGGGGACCGCACCCGCCGGCAGATCCTGGAGCTGCTCTCCACCGGGGAGAAGCCGGCGGGGGCGATCGTCTCGGGCCTGCAGCGGACCGCGCCGATCTCCCAGCCCGCCGTCTCCCAGCACCTGCGGGTGCTGCGGGAGGCCGGGCTGGTCACGGTGCGCGCCGAGGGCACCCGCCGGCTGTACGCCCTCGACCCGGCCGGGGTCGTGGCGGCCCAGGCCTGGCTGGTGGCGCTGGCCGATCCCCTGGCCGCCTTCGCGCAGCCCCTCGACGCGCTGGCGACCGAGGTGGCCCGGGGGCAGCGGGCCCGGCGGACGGTCCCGGGGATACCGGGGGCCGCGGAGAGCGACGACCCCGGTGGCCATCGGGCGGGCTGATCACCACGAGCTCGTCGCGGTCGGCGCACGCACCCACCGCCCGGCAGGATGGGCCGCATGCCGATCACGACCCGCGAATGGCAGCTGGCGGCCCGCCCGCACGGTGAGCCCACCCCCGACGACTTCCGGCTCGTGGAGCTCGAGCACCCCGACCCGGCCGAGGGGCAGGTCGTCGTCCGCATGCTGGTGATGTCCGTCGACCCCTACATGCGCGGCCGGATGAACTCCGGGAAGTCCTACGCGGCCCGCTGGGAGATCGGCGAGACGATGAGGGGCGGCGCGGTCGGCCGGGTCGTGGCCTCCCGCTCGCCCGCCGTCCCCGAGGGCGCGCTCGTGCTCGCCGACGCCGCCTGGCGCGACGTCGCCGTCCTCGACGCCGCGCACGTCCGGGTGCTGCCCGAGCTGCCCGGCATCCCGCCGAGCTACCACCTCGGCGTGCTGGGGATGCCCGGGTTGACCGCCTGGGCCGGGCTGTTCCGGCTCGCGGAGTTCCGGGAGGGCGACACCGTCTTCGTCTCGGGCGCCGCGGGCGCGGTCGGGAGCCTGGTGGGCCAGTTCGCGAAGCTGTTCGGCGCCGCGGCGGTCATCGGCAGCGCCGGGACGCCGGAGAAAGTGCGCTGGCTGACCGAGGAGGTGGGGTTCACCCGCGCCTTCGACTACCACGACGGCCCGGTGGCCGAGCTGCTCGCCGGTGCCGCGCCCGACGGCATCGACGTGTTCTTCGACAACGTCGGGGGCGAGCACCTCGAGGCCGCCATCGGCGCGTTCAACCAGTTCGGCCGGGGCGCGCTGTGCGGCGCGATCTCCGGCTACAACGCCACCGAGCCGGCGCCTGGGCCGCGCAACATGTTCATGATGGTCACCAAGAAGCTCAGCCTGCGCGGGTTCATCGTCGGCGACCACGCCGACCTGCGGGACGAGTTCACGACGAAGGTCACCGGGATGGTCACCTCCGGGGACCTCGTCGTCCGCGAGACGGTGCGCGAGGGCCTGGAGAACGCCGTCGACACCTTCCTCGACCTCCTGCGCGGCGGGAACACCGGCAAGATGGTGGTGAAGCTCGCCGACTGACGCCGGTTCCCGCCGGGCGGGACGGGGCAGAGCAGGGAGCATGTGGCTCTTCCTCACCCGCCGGCTGCGCATGTGGCTGATCCTGACCGTGCTCGTCCCGCTGGCCACCGGCCTGCTGCGCCGGCTGGGCCGTGCCCTCGAGCGGCGCCGCGGGCCGTCGACCGTGAGCAACGCCCTGCTGAAGGCCGGTGACCTGGGCGACCGGGCCCGGGCGACCCTGGGCGGCGGCCGCCGATCACGCCGGGCGTGACCGAGCCGGCCCTGGAGACCCGGCCGGCGACCGGCCGGCCCGCCGCGGTGGCGCTGTTCTGCCACGGCGGGACGGTGGCCAGCGTGGAGCCGCCCCGCGAGCGGGCGCTGTCGCTGGTGCGCATGCGCGCGATGGAGCAGTTCGTCTCCGCCGCCGGCACCGAGCGGGGGCTCACCACCTGCCTGCTGCGCTACCGGGTGGCCGGCTGGAACGGGGCCGCCGCCGACGCCTACGCCGACGTCCGGTGGGCGCTGGACCGCATCCGCGCCGAGCACGGCGACCTGCCCGTCGTCCTGGTCGGGCACTCGATGGGCGGCCGGGCGGCGCTGCGCGCGGGCGGGCACGACGGCGTCGCGGCGGTCTGCGCCCTCGCGCCCTGGACGCCGCCCGGTGAGCCGGTCGGCCACCTGCGCGACCGCACCGTCGCGATCCTGCACGGCCGGGGCGACCGCTGGGTCCCCGCCCAGCTCTCGGCGCAGTTCGCGGTGCGGGCCCACCACGCGGGCGCCCGGGTCGCGCGGTTCACCATCGCCGGGGGGCACAGCATGCTGCGGTCGGCGCACCGGTGGCACGGGTTCGCCCGCGACGTCGTCCTCGCCGGCACGGGGCTGGCGCCGCTGCCGCCCGGTCTCGCCGGAGCGCTGGACCGCCCGGCACCCGAGGGGCTGGGCGTCCCGCTCTGAGGTGGGCAGGTCCGTTGCGGTCGTCGGCAGGACCGGACCTCGTCCGCTCGGGCGGAGGCCCTTAGCGTCGGCCCGGTGATGGACGGAGCACCGACCCCGCCGAGGCCGCCGCCCACTTCGCCCGCCGGCTGGCCGTGGAGACCGACGTCAGCGACGTGCACGCCGCCCTCGAGTCGGGGTGGCCGGGCTTCGTCCTGGTCGACAGCCGCAGCACCGCGGCGTGGGAGCAGGGGCACGTGCCGGGCGCGGTGCACCTGCCGGGCGCCGAGATCCCCGACCGGGCGCCCGCCGAGCTCGATCCCGCGGTCCCGGTGGTGACCTACTGCTGGGGGCCGGCCTGCAACGGCGCCACCCGTGCAGCGCTCCGGCTGGCGCTGCTGGGTTACCGGGTGCGGGAGATGATCGGCGGGTTCGAGTACTGGGCCCGGGAGGGCCTGCCCGTGGCGGGGCCGGACGGTGTGCACCGGCCCGCCGTCGACCCGCTCACCGCCCCGTCCCCCGGCGTCAGCTGCGGGTGCTGAGGGCCTGCGCCGGGTCGTCGTCCAGCCGAGCCCACAGCAGCTGGTCGTGCGTGCGGCCGTCCCCGTAGCGGAAGCAGCGGCGCAGCCGGCCCTCGTGGATGAAGCCCGCCTTCTCGGCGCCCCGGCGCGAGGCGGTGTCATCCACCGCGTGGCAGAGCTCGATCCGGTCGACCGGCAGCGCGGCGAACGCCCACCGGCAGACGGCGTCGACCGCGGCGGCGGCCAGCCCGCGGCCGCGCGCCGCCGGCACCGTCCAGGAGCCGATCTGCGCGTCGCCTGCAGCCGGTCGATGGTCCATCCGCCGGCCGAGGAGCACCAGGGCATCGGTGCGCGGGGCGATGACGCCGCCGTTCCACCCACGGATCTCCCGGTCCCGGGACTGCCAGAGGACGTCGACGTCGTCCTCGCGCCAGGGCCGCAGCAGCGAGCCGCCCACCGGCAGCTCGGACGGCTGCAGCGGTCCCGCCGTGATCATGATCCCGATCGGGGGCTCACCCCTCCGCCGAACCCGGGGCCGTCATCGGCTTGTGGCTCTTGCCGGCGATCGAGTCGGGCATGAGCGCCGAGAGGCGGCCCATCAGCTTGCTGCTCACCGAGCCGGCGAAGACCGAGGTCTCGCCCTTCATCAGCCCCTCGAACCCCTGGCGGGCCACCAGCGCGGGGTCGTCCTTGCTGTCGCTGGCGCCGAGCTTGGTGTCGGTGAGGTCGGCGCGGTCGAAGAACTCGGTGTCCGTGGGGCCGGGGAGCAGAGCGGTGACGGTGACGCCCGTGTCGGTGAGCTCCTCGCGGAGGCCGAGCGCGAGGAACTGCACGAACGCCTTCGTCGCGGAGTACACGGCCTGGAAGGGCTCCGGCGCCTGCGAGGCCACCGAGGATGTGAACAGGATCCGCCCCTCCCCGCGGGCCACCATGTCCTGCGCGACCCGCTTGGCCAGGTGCATCGTCGAGATGCAGTTCAGCTCCACCATCCCGATCTCGGCGTCGAGGTCGGTCTCGACGAACCGCCCGCCGACGCCGACGCCCGCGTTGAGGGCGGCCGCGTCCAGGGGCCGGCCGGAGCCGCGCACGGCCGCGACGACCTTCTCGACCTCCCCGCGGACGGTCAGGTCGGCCCGGATGGGCGAGACCGCGGCCCCGCGCTGGCGCAGCTGCAGGGCCGCCGCGTCCAGCTCGGAGTCCTCGGCGACGACCACGAGGTCGAACCCGTGCTCGGCGAACTGCTTGGCCAGCTCCAGCCCGATGCCGCTGGACGCACCGGTGACGAGGGCGAGGGGTCGGGGCGTTGCGTCGGACACGGGACCTCCACGGGGTACGAACGGCGGACGGCACCCCCGTGCCCAGATCCGCACGGGCGCACTCCTGGCCGCGTGTCGGCAGCGGTCCCGTGGGGGTAGCCCCCGCCCGTGCAGGTGCACGTGCGGCCGGCCCCGGACCTGCGGTGGCTGCTGGCCCCGCGGTACCGCTCCGCCGGCGAGCGCCCGCTCCCGTTCGACCCCGACGCGACGGTGGGCCACCTGGTGCAGGCGGCCGGGATCCCGCTGACCGAGGTGGGGGCGATCCGGGTGGACGGCGCCGCGGCGACGGCCTCCGGACGCGTCTGCCCCGGCGCGGTCGTCGGGGTCGACCCGGTGCCGCGGCCGGTCGCCGTCCCGCCGGGCGGCTTCCTGCTCGACGTCGGGCTGGGCGCCCTCGCCCGGCGGCTGCGGCTGCTCGGGCTCGACGCCGCGTGGTCGAACGACGCCGACGACCCCGGGCTGGTCGCGCGGGCGGTGGCCGAGGACCGGGTGCTGCTCACCCAGGACCGGGGCCTGCTCATGCGGCGGGCGCTGACCCACGGCGCGCTCGTGCGCGGCGCCGGGCCCGACGCCCAGCTCGCCGACGTCCTCGACCGGTTCGCCCCGGCACCGGCCCCGCTCACCCGGTGCACGGCCTGCAACGGCGTGCTCCAGCACGTGCCCAAGGAGGAGGTGGCCGAGCAGCTGCAGCCGGGGACCCGCCGCAGCCACGAGGACTTCTCCCGGTGCGCCGCCTGCGGGCGGGTGTACTGGCGTGGCGCCCACGCCGCCCGCATCGACGCCCTCGTCCAGCGCGCCCGGCGGACGTGCCGGGACAGGCAAGGCTGACCTTGGCCCCAGGGGGCCACGGGTCGGCCCCGGCGTGACACGAGGGGCGGGCAGGAAGCAGGCGACCACCCAGCCCCGGATCAGCCTGCGAGGCCGCCGTGTACCTGTCGAAGACCGAGGCCGCCGTCCTGCCGACGACGCTCCGCGCCCCCGCGCACCGCACCCCCCGCACCGATCCGGCCCGCCGCCGGCTGTGGACGATGCTCGGCCCGGCCTTCGTCGCCGCCGTCGCCTACGTCGACCCCGGCAACTTCGCGACCAACTTCTCCAGCGGCGCGGCGTTCGGGTACACGCTGCTGTGGGTCATCGTCGCGGCCAACCTCATGGCGATGCTCATCCAGTCGCTGACGGCGAAGCTCGGGCTGGCCACCGGCCGCGACCTGGCCACCCTCTGCCGGGAGCGCTTCCCCCGGCCGGTCACCTGGGGGCTGTGGCTGCAGGCGGAGGCGGTGGCCATCGCGACCGACCTGGCCGAGATCGTCGGCGGTGCGGTGGCGCTGTACCTGCTCTTCGGGGTGCCGCTGCCGATCGGCGGCGTGATCACCGCGGCGGTCGCCTTCCTGCTGCTGGCCGCGCAGTCCCGCGGGTACCGGCCGTTCGAGCGGGTCATCACCGGGCTGCTGCTCGTGGTGGGGCTGGGCTTCGGCTACACGCTGCTCGGGTCCGGGGTGGACCCCGGCGGGCTGGCCGACGGCATGGTCCCCTCCTTCGAGGGCGCCGAGAGCGTGGTGCTCGCCACCGGCATCCTGGGCGCCACCGTGATGCCGCACGTGATCTACGTGCACTCGGCCCTCACCCCCGGCCGCTACGGCGACGCCGTGACCGCCGGCCGCACGCGGGAGGGCCGGGGCCGGCTGCTGCGCGCCCAGCGGCTCGACGTGCTCCTCGCCATGGGGGTGGCCGGGCTGGTCAACGCCGCGATGCTGGTCATCGCCGCCCAGCTGTTCACCAGCGACAGCGGCGTCGACAGCCTCGAGGGCGTGCACGCCGGGCTCGGCGACCAGCTCGGCACCGGCGCCGCGCTCGCCTTCGCCCTCGCGCTGCTGGCCTCCGGCTTCGCCTCCTCCTCGGTGGGCACGCACGCCGGGCAGGTCGTCATGGCGGGGTTCCTCAAGCGGCACATCCCCGTGCTCACCCGCCGGCTGATCACCCTGGCCCCGGCGCTCGCCGTGCTGGTGCTGGGCGGGGACCCGACGACGGCGCTGGTCTGGTCGCAGGTCGTGCTCTCGTTCGGCATCCCGTTCGCCCTGGTGCCGCTGCTGTGGCTGACCAGCCGGCGCGACCTCATGGGCGGCTGGGTCAACCGCCGCACCACCACGGTGGCCGGCAGCGTCGTCGCCGTCCTGATCATCGGGCTCAACGCCCACCTGATCGGCGGCCTGCTCTTCGGCTAGGCCCTCCGCGATCATGGCGCGGGGACCACGGGATCCAGCCCGCCCGTGGTCTGCGCGCCATGATCGCGGTGGTCTACGCTCGGTGGCACAACTGAACACCCATCAACAGCAGGGGAGCGCTTCGGCGCTGAGAGTGCGGGACACCGCAGACCCTCGAACCTGATCCGGGTCATGCCGGCGCAGGGAGTCTGGAGGAAAGACATGGCCGAACCGGCCGTCCGCCCGTCGTCCGCGAACACCGGGCGGGAGCGCCCCGCCGTCCGGTGGCGCACCGTCGACATCGTCGTCACCGCCGTCCTGGGCGTCGCCTTCGGCGTCGTCTTCTGGGCCTGGAACCTGGTGTTCGGCGTGCTCGCCGAGCCGCTGGACTTCTTCCCGCCGCTCTCGGCGGTCCTCAACGGCGTCTACCTCATGCCCGGCGTGGTCGCCGGGCTGCTGGTGCGCAAGCCCGGGGCGGCGACGTTCGCCTCCACGCTCGCTGCCGCGGTGAGCCTGCTGATGGGCTCCCCCTACGGCGGCATCATCGTCGTCTACGGCCTGGTGCAGGGTCTGGGGGCCGAGCTCGGCTT
This sequence comes from Blastococcus sp. SYSU DS0669, assembly GCF_054050895.1. Lineage (NCBI taxonomy): Bacteria > Bacillati > Actinomycetota > Actinomycetes > Geodermatophilales > Geodermatophilaceae > Blastococcus > Blastococcus sp. SYSU DS0669. The sequence continues at coordinate 70,783 of NZ_JBJHAE010000016.1, forward strand.
CCTGCTCACCCGCTACCGCAGCTTCGGCTGGGGCACCGCGCTGCTGGCCGGCGTCACCGCGGGGCTGTCGACGGCGGTCCTCGACAACGTCCTCTACTACAGCGAACTGGGCTTCCTGACCTTCCAGGTGCCGTACACCGTCTTCACGGTGCTCTCCAGCGTGCTGCTGGCCGGCGTCGTCGGCCTGCTGCTGGTGCGTGCGCTGGCCCGCACGGGGGCGCTCGGCGCCTTCGCGTCGGGCCGCGAGCGGGTCTGACGCGGCGGGTGCCCAGGAGGACCTCCCGGGACGCCCTGCCACTGCTCCCCCCGGCGAGCAGCGGCGGGGCGCCGGGCGCGCACGGCCCGTCGCGGGTCGTCGCCTGGGGGCTCGGCGTCCGGCACGCCTCCCGCCGGGCCTGGGCGATCACCGACGTCGACCTGGTCGTCGAGCCCGGGGAGCGGGTGCTGCTCACCGGCGCCTCCGGGGCGGGCAAGTCCACGCTGCTCGCCGCGCTCGCCGGGATCCTCGACGACGAGGGCACCGAGGTCACCGGTGAGCTCACGGTCGGCGGCACCTCCCCCCGGGCGGCGCGGGACCGGCTGGGCCTGCTCGCGCAGGACCCCGACAGCCAGCTGGTCATGACCCGCGCCGGCGACGACGTCGCCTTCGGCCTGGAGAACGCCGGCCTGCCGCCGGGGGAGATCTGGCGGCGGGTCGACGAGACGCTGGCCGCCGTCGGCTTCCGGTACGGCCGCGACCGGGCGACGCAGGCGCTCTCCGGCGGGGAGAAGCAGCGGCTGGTCCTGGCCGGGGCGCTGGCCCGTCGTCCCGGGCTGCTGCTGCTCGACGAGCCCACCGCGCAGCTGGACCCGGAGGGGGCGGCGCTGGTCCGCGATGCCGTCGCGCGGGCCACCGCCGACCGCTCGGCCACCGTGCTGGTCGTCGACCACGACGCCGCCCCGTGGCTGCCGCTGGTCGACCGGGTGGTGGAGCTGGTGCCCGGGGGGCTGGTCGCCCACGGTCCGGGCTGGCGGCCCACCCCGCGGACGGCCGGGCTGCGGCTGCCGCCCGCGCTGGACGGACCGGTCCTCCTCACCGCCGACGCCGCCGGCTACACCTACCGGGGCGCGGGTCGGCCCGCCCTGCTGCCGACCGACCTGACGTTGCGTGTCGGCCGGGTCACCGCCGTCACCGGTCCGAACGGGAGCGGGAAGTCCACCCTCGCGCTCCTGGTGGCCGGGCTGCGGGCGCCCACCACCGGGCGGGTGTCCGCCGCCGCGGAGCTGGCCGCCGGCACCCGCCGGGACGAACCGGCCCCGCACCGCTGGCGCGCCGGGGAACTGGTCAGCCGGATCGGCACGGTGTTCCAGCACCCCGAGCAGCAGTTCCTGACCGGCCGGCTGCGCGACGAGCTGGCGCTGGGGCCGCTGCGCTCGGGCGGCCACGCCGAGGCGGCCCGCCGCACGGCCGAGGAGCTGCTCGAACGGCTGGGGCTGACCGCGTTCGCCGACGCGAACCCCTACACGCTCTCCGGCGGGCAGCAGCGCCGGCTCTCCGTGGCGACCGCCCTGGCGACCGCGCCGCGGGTCCTCGTGCTCGACGAGCCCACCTTCGGCCAGGACGCCGGCACCTGGCGCGAGGTGGTGACGCTGCTGGCCGAGCAGCGGGCGCGGGGCTGCGCCGTCGCGACCGTCACCCACGACGCCGATCTCGTGACCGCGCTCGCCGACGACCGGGTGGCGCTGGGATGACCGCCTCGCTCGCGCTCGGGCCGGCGCCGGACACCGCGCTCTCCCGCATCAACCCGGTGGCCCAGCTGACCGCGATGGCCGTCGTCACCCTGGTGCTGCTCACCAGCCTCGACGTGGTCACCCCCGCGATCGTCGTGCTGTTCGAGCTGGCCCTCTTCCCCGCGGCCGGGCTCACCTCCGCCCACGCCGTCTGGGTGCGCACCTGGCCGATGCTCTTCGGCGCGGCCGGCGTCGGGCTGGTCAACGTCTGGCTGGCCGAGGACGCCTCGCTGGTCACCGGCGTCGGGCTCGCGCTGCGGGTGGTCGGCCTGGCCCTCCCCGGCGTGCTGCTGGTCGCCAGCACCGACCCGGTGCGGCTGGCCGACGCGCTCACCGTGCACTGGCGGGTGTCCCCGCGCTTCGCGTTCGGCGCGCTCGCGGCGCTGCGGCTGGCGCCGCTGCTGGTCGCCGAGTTCGAGGCGCTGCGCCTGGCGCGGCGGACCCGCGGGGTGGAGGCCGGGCGCAACCCGGTGGCGCGGGTGCGGCTGCTGGCCGGCATCGGCTTCGCACTGCTCGTCGGCGCGGTCCGGCGGGGCTCCCGCCTGGCGACGGCGATGGACGCGCGCGGCTTCGACTCCGGCATCCCCCGCAGCAACGCCCGCGGTTCGACCCTGCACCGGCGCGACGCCTGGTTCGTCCTCGCGGCGGTGCTGGTGTGCGCCCTCGCGGTCACGGTCAGCGTGCGGACCGGTCACTGGTCGCCGATCTTCGTCGGCTAGCCCTGTGATCTCGCCTACACGAGGTTTGACGGACCCGGCGCGCGCTCATACCTGACGGTCAGGCCTTGCCGCGATCGGTGGGCCGGCGATCGAGGAGAGCACAGGCGTGACAGGGCAGGCGGCCGGCACGATCTGGCCGTCGGCGTACCCGCCTGCGGCCGAGCCGGTCCTCACCTGGCGCCTGCGCGACGTCGCCGAGCTGCCCCGGGTGCGGGCGCAGGTCCGCGCCCGCATCACCGGCTCCGGCGTCGACGACCTCGTCGACCGGCTGGTCCTCGCCCTCGACGAGATGGCGTCCAACGCGCTGCGCCATGGCGGCGGCGAGGTGCGGGCGGCCCTCCGCACGGCCGGTGACGGCTACCTGCTCGAGGTCACCGACCAGGCACCGCAGACCCCGCCGACGCCGGCCGTCGGCCGGGATCCCAGCCGTGGCGGGCTCGGGCTCTACCTGATCGCCGAGCTCGCCGCCGAGCACGGCTGGTACGTCGAGGCGGACGCGAAGCACGTCTGGGCGCTGCTGCCGCGCTGAGGGCCCGCGCGGTCAGCCCTGGGTGTGGAGCCGGACGGCGACGAGGGCGACGTCGTCCTGCAGCCCCTCCGGGCGCAACCGCTCCAGCAGGGCGTCGCACAGCTCCGGGAGCGGCCGGCCGGCCAGCTCGGCCAGCGCCGAGCGCAGCCGGGCGGTGCCCTCGTCGAGCGAGAGGTCGCGGCCTTCGACCAGGCCGTCGGTGAACAGGAGCAGCGTCGTGCCGCGCGGCACCGTCACGACCGTCTCGGTGCGGCGCGTGGCCGGCTCCACCCCGAGCATCAGCTCGGCCCGCTCGCCGGCCAGCTCCTCGATCCGGCCGTCCGGCCGCAGCACCAGCGGCGGCGGGTGGCCGGCGTTGGACCAGCGGAGCCGGGTCAGACCCGCGGCCCGCTCCTCGTCGCTCTGCTCGACGCGGACGACCGCGGCGGTGGCCAGGGTCCCCATGCCCAGCCCCCGGATGGCGAGGTCGAGGTCGGTGAGCACCCCGGCCGGGCCGATGTCGCGGTAGGCGATGCCGCGCAGCATGCCCCGGAGCTGCCCCATGGCCGCGGCCGCCGCGGTGTCGTGCCCGACGACGTCGCCGATGACCAGCACCGTCGCGCCGGAGGGCTGCAGGAACGCGTCGTACCAGTCGCCGCCGACCTCGGCGACCGCCATCGCCGGGTGGTAACGCGCCACGATCTCGGAGTGGTCGGGTTGCGGCGGCGCGGTGAGCAGGCTGCGCTGCAGCCCCTCCGCGAGCCCGCGCTGCTGCTCGTAGAGCCGCGCGTTGTCCAGCGCCAGCGCCACCCGTCCGGCGACGTCCCGCGCCGTCGCGACGTCCTCCTGGTCCGGCAGCGGCCGGTCGGCGGAGCGGTAGACGCTGAGCGCCCCGAGGGTCCGGCCCCGTGCCGAGAGCGCCAGCGTGATCGCCGACCGGGGCGCCAGCTGCCAGAACACGTCGCTGACCTCACCGGCGGGCAGGGTCTGCCCCACGGCCGCGCCGACGTCGGGCACCACGAGCACCTGCCCCGAGGCCAGCGCCCGCAGGATCGGGGCGTCGGGCGGGATCGAGGCCAGCCGCAGGCCGGCGTAGCGGCGGACGACCTCCCGCAGCTCCGGGTCCCGGTGCCAGCTGGCGACGTCGCGCATCCGGCCGTCCTCGTCGGCGAGGCTGAGGATCGCCCAGTCGCCCAGCTCCGGCACCAGCAGCTCGGCGACCCGCTGCAGCGCCTCCTCCTCACGTGGCCGGGTGTCCAGCGACGCCGACATGGCCGTGGTCGTGTGCGCGACCAGCGCGAGGCGGGTGGCGCTGCGGCGGGCGTGCTCCTCGGCCGCCCGCCGCTCGGTGACGTCGAGGAAGGAGACCGACAGCCCGTCGGGCGTGGGCCAGGCACGCACCTCGAACCACGCCTCCAGCGGCTGCGGGTAGTAGGCCTCGAAGACCTGCTCCTCCCCGGTCGCCACCGCGGCCCGGTAGTACCGCTCGAAGTCGCTGCCCACGGCGGCCGGGAAGAGCTCCCAGATCACCCCGCCGATCAGCTCGTCGCGGGAGGCGCCGAGCACCCGCTCGGCCTCGGCGTTGACGTAGGTGAAGCGCCAGTGCCGGTCCACCGAGAAGAAGGAGGCCTTCATCGCCTCCAGCAGGCGGGCGATCCGGACGTCCTCCTGGCGTTGCGGCGTCGTGTCGAAACCGGCGCCCAGCAGCCGTACCGCGGTCCCGCCGTCGTCGGAGACCGCCCGGCCCCGGCCCCGTACCCAGCGGGTGCCCCCGGTCGGTAGGACGACGCGGAACTCGGCCTCGTAGTCACCGCGCCCGTCGATGGCCGCCTGGAGGGCCTCGGTCGTCCGCTCCCGGTCGTCGGGGTGGACACGGGAGACGAAGGCCTCGATCGTCTCGTCGAACTCCGGCCGCGCGTAGCCGAACAGGTCCAGCATCCGGTCGTCCCAGAGGAGCCGCCCCGTCGAGAGGTTCCAGTCGAAGCTGCCGATACCGGCGGCGTCGATGGCCAGCTCGAAGCGGACCCGGTGGGCCTCGTACTCCGCCGTGAGCGCCATGAGCTGGAGCTCCGTGCTGACCGAGTCGGCGAGCTGGCGCAGCAGGGCGATGTCGCGCTCGCTCCACTCCCGCGTCCCGGGCTCGTACGCGCAGAGCGCGCCGATCGGCTCCCCACCCGCGGCCCGCAGCGGGATGCCGAGGTAGGCGCCGACCTTCCCGGACCGGACGGGGCTGCGATCGGCCAGCCGTTCGTCGCGGGCGGCGTCCGGCACGACGAGGCAGTCGCCCTCGGCCACGGCGACGGCGCACAGCGAGTGGGAGACCGGCAGCCGGGCGCCGATCCCACCCGGTGGCAGCCCGGTGCCGGCGACCGCCGTCTGCACCTCGCCGACGAGCGAGACCTGGACGGAGGCGCAGTCCAGCAGCCGGGTCGCGAGGTCGGTGAGCCGCTGGAGGCTGCGGGAGCCGAGGGCCTCGGGGACCAGCCGGCGGACCAGCTCGACGCGGCTCCCCGTGCCGGGCACCGCACCGGGGCGGGCCGGCCCGTCGGGGAGCTCGGCGGCGGTCACGTGGGTTCTCCTCCACAGACGGTCCGCGGGTGGCCGACGACACGGTGGTTCCGGGCACGGCAGAGGAGGAGAGCCTGTCACACCGGTGCGCCCGACACGTGTACCCCGTTCGCGGGAACCGGCGGCCGGGGCGGGCGCCCGCGCGGGGACCGGACCGGTCAGGGGTCCGGCCCGCTCGTGCGGGCGCCCGCCGTCCGGCGGGAGAGAGCGGACGGCGTCACCCGTCCACCGGCGCGTGCCCACGGTTCCCGCGGCGTCGTCCTGGGCGTCGTCCGGAGCACCGGGCCGGGGACCGGGGACCGCGGCCCCGGGCGACGTCGGCACCCTTGCCGGCCGGGAGGGCCGGTGGCCCGCCACGCCGCAGCCGGCCAGGTCCCGGCCGGTCAGAGACCCGGGCGGTCGCGGAGGGACCGCGCCGCCGGGTACCGGCAGGGGCCTGTCGTCCACCGCGCCGGACGGTTCGCAGGACCCGCGGTCCCCCGCCGTCCGCGATCCGTGCCTCCCTGGAGGGCCCGCGCGCTGCGTGCGGGAGCAGCAGCCGGGCGGGAGGTCGAGGCCGGATCGGTGGAGCGGAGAGGTCTGCGGGTGCCCGGAGGAGGCACCGTCGGGGGATGGGCCAGGTGCGGCCGAGGTCGGCCGAGGGGGACGTGCTCGAGGGCCGGGTCGACGGTCCGCGACCACCCGGGGAAGAGGGTGGCCGGTGCCGGCGGGCTCGACGGGAGAGCGGAGGACGGCGTGCCGCGGCTGTCGCCGAGGTCGCGCTGCAGGGTCAGCCTGACGCGGAGGGCGCCGGGCGGGAGTGCGACGAGGGCGCCCGCGGGGTCGACGGCTCCGGGCAGGAGCCGCTCGCGGGCTCGGTTCGTCGTGGGGAGCCCCGGACGGGGGCCGGATCACCCCGCGCCCCGGCTCCACCGGATCCCTGCGGAGATCGCGGTGCCGGCACCCGGCGGGCCGGTGGCAGCGGTGCGAGGACGCGGACCGGGATGGACGGCGGCGTGGACCGCGCCCCGTACCGACCCGGGGACGGCCAGTCCCGCGGTGGACGCCGGCCGGCGCGTGACCGGCTCGGTGCCGCGGGGTCCGTGGAGCCCGGGTGGGGAGTGGGACGGGCGGTCGCGTCAGGTGCGGCCGTACCGGTTCGCGACCCCGGCGGCGTCGCCGGTCCCGCGGGAAGGAGCGCCGCGGCGGGGGAAGACGCCACGGGCTGGATCGGGGGGGTGCTGGGCAGCTCGCGCAGCACCACGGGCGGGTCGAGACGGCGGAGCGCCCGGGCGGCGGGCCGGCCCCACGCGAGGTGCTGACCCCGCTCGCCGGCGCCCCACAGCGCCATCCGCCGGGTGAAGGCGCGCAGGGCGGCGCGGCGCCGGCCGGGGACCGGCACGGGGGGTGCGGCGGTGCGCCAGGCCAGGTGCTGACCCCGGTCACCGGCGCCCCACAGCGCCATCCGGCGGTTGAGCCCGCGCAGCCCGCCGAGCGGCTCGCGGAGAGGCTCGGGCACCACGGTGACCCTCGGGGTGAGCACCGGCGGTGCGGCCGCCCGGGCGGGCGGCGCCGGCTGGACCGACCGCAGGGGGGCCGGCCGCGCCGACCGGTGCGCGACCGGCCGGGATCGGGGGCGGGGACGCGCCGCGTCCGCCCGGTCCAGGACGCCGATCAGGCCCAGCAGCGTGCTGGCCGGCTCGTGCGGGGAGCGGTCGGCGCGCACGGCCACGGAGGCCGGCCCGAAGGCCTGCCGGCTGCTGCTCATGTCGCCTCCCGAAGTCGTGTCCGCAGCAGGGGAAGGTGCCGCGGACAAGGAGAAAACTAGGGAGCGGCGGGCCCGCGGGCCGGGTTCTCCGACACCCCTCGCGGGCCGCGTGACCGAACCGTTGCCCAACCCGTCCGCACCGGTCGGTGACCCCTCCTCCGGCGCGTGTCCTTGTCGATTCGACGGTGCTCCCCGAGCGTGGGGGGGCCGGTGCGGGGCGCCGGTGACCCCGCGGGGCTCCGGCGCGCCCGGCGTGTCGGGGCCGGCTGACCGGGCTGCGAGGATGCGCCGGTGACCGACCGCACGCCGCTGGTGATCGACACCGACCCGGGCATCGACGACGCCCTCGCCATCCTGCTGGCGCTGGCCAGCCCGGAGGTGGACCTGCAGCTGGTCACCACGGTGCACGGCAACGTGGAGCTCGCGCAGGTCACCGAGAACGCCCTGCGGGTGCTGCACCTGGCCGGACGCTCCGACGTGCCGGTCGCCGCGGGCGCGCGGGCCTCGCTGGTGCACCCGCAGCCGGAGCGGGCCGGGCACGTGCACGGCCACGGCGGCCTGGGCGGGGTGGAGCTGGCGTCCTCGCCGGCGGCGGTGGACCCCCGCCCCGCCGTCGTCGCCCTCGCCGAGCTGCTGCTGGCGTCCCCCACCCCGGTGACGGTCGCCGCGATCGGCCCGCTCACCAACATCGCGCTGCTGCTCGCCGTGTACCCGGAGGCCGCGGAGCGCATCGGCCGGCTCGTCGTCATGGGCGGGTCCGCGGCGCGCGGCGGGAACGTCACCGCCGCCGCCGAGTTCAACATCTGGTCCGACCCCGAGGCGGCGCAGGCCGTCCTCTCCTCCCCGGTGCCCACCGTCCTGGTGGGGCTGGACGTCACCCTGCCCACCGTGCTCGGCGAGCGAGGCATCGCCCGCTTCGCCGCCGCCGGCCCCGTCGGCCGCTGCGCCGCGGGGATCCTGCAGCAGTACCTCGACCACGCCCGGGACGCGTACGGCACCGCGGGCGTGGTGGTGCACGACGCGCTCGCGCTCACCGAGGCGATCGCGCCGGGCACCCTGGGCTCGGTGCGGCGCGACGTCGTGGTCGACACCACGCTGGGCGCGGGGCGGGGCCAGACCCTGGTCGACCGGCGGGCGGTCTCGTGCTCCCCGACCGCGGTGGAGGTGGCCGAGACGGTCGACAGCGACGCCGCCGTGGAGTTCCTGGTCTCCCGGCTGGCGCGGCTGGACGGCTGACTAGCGGGTCTGCGTGCCCGCGACGATGCCGACGGCGATGTCGCGCAGCTTGCGGTTGTAGCGCTGGGACGCCTGCCGCAGGATCTCGAACGCCTGCTCGGCGTCGACGTGCTGCTGGGCCATGAGCACGCCCTTGGCCTGCTCGATGACGGCCCGCGACTCCATCGCCACCCGCATGTTGCGGGTCTGGTCGGCCAGCTGGGCGTGCGCATCGGCGTTGGCGACCGCCACGGCGATCACCTCCGCCGTCTCCAGACCCGCGGCCAGCGCCTCGGGCGTGGCGAAGGCGGCCGGCTGCGTCGAGTAGACGTTGAGCGCGCCGATCCAGGACCCCTGGTAGGGCAGCGGGATCGACAGGGAGCTGCGCACCTCCGTCTCGCGCACCCGGGCCACGTAGCGGGGCCAGCGCTCCTCGGTGCGCATGTCGTCGACGCGCAGCACCACCCCGCCGCGGCCGGCGTCGATGCACGGGCCGCCGTCCTCCGCGTACTGGATCTCGTCGGCCATCAGGGCCATCTCGCCGCAGTAGGCGGCGGTGAACGGCTTGTCGGCGCGGATCAGGGTGCTCGAGACCGCCTCGGCGCCGGGGATCGCGCGAGCGGCGATCGCGGTGATGTCGCCCAGGACGTCGCCCAGTTCCCGGCCGCCCAGGGCGACCCGGCTGAGTTCGCGCAGCACGTCGTCCACCGGCACAGTCTGCCTGGTGGCGGCCGGAACGCTCGCCCCCCTTCGCGCGCCGGGCCCGCATCGGTCAGGATGGTGCGGTCCGGGACGGGTCCCGGAGCGCCCTGCGGAGCGGACGCGAGAGGACGAGATGGCCGACGAGCTGGCCCACGAAGCGTGGCCGAGCGCGCCCGTCCCTTCCGTCCCCGGCGACGTCTGGCACTGGCAGCTCGAGGCCATGCAGGTGGTGTCCCGGGTGCGCACCGACCTGCGCGCGCGGATCGCCCACCCGTCGGTCTCCGCCGCGTCCACCGAGGACGCCCGGGACGGGCTGCTCCTGGTCTTCGAGGAGCTGGCGTCCAACGCGCTGCGGCACGGCGGGGGCGACGTGCGGGCGCTCGTGGTCGCCGGGCCCGCGGGCTGGCTGCTCGACCTCAGCGACGAGGCCCCCGACCGCCCGCCGGTGCCGGCCGTCGACCGCGACCCCGCCCTCGGCGGCATGGGGCTGCACCTCGTCGCCCAGCTCTCCGTCGACTACGGGTGGGAGCAGCGGCCCGGCCGCAAGCACGTGTGGGCGCTCCTGCCCTCCGGCAAGGAGACGGGCGAGCCGCTGCGCGAGCGGCTCCCCGAGCAGCGCTCCCCGGGGATCACGCGCGACTGAGCACGGTCGGCGAGGCGCCTGGCGGGGCCACCGTCACCGGTGCGGGAGCCGATCGATGAGCTCGAGCACCACCTCGTCCACCGCCCGCCCCGCGTCGATGCGGAGGCACGACCCGTCAGCCCACGGCGCAGAGGCCGCCGCACGTGCCAGCACATCAGCCCACGAGGGCTCGGGCACGTGCCCCTACGACTGAGCTGCGGAAACTGTCGGTGGTCGGCCCTACGGTGCAGGTGTGTTCATGGGCGAACCACCCCGCGGGCCGGAAGACGGCGTCCCGATCCCCTGGGTGCCCGACACGCACGCCCCCGGCCTGAGCGACCTCGAACTCGTCGCCGACATCTGGGCCGCCGACGCCCGCGAGGCCCGGCACGCCGCCGAGCGGGCGGAGGCGATCGCCGCGCTCGCCCGGCGCCGCTCCATCGAACGCGACCGCGACTTCGGCCCGCTGGGCGGTCCGGGGCTGGACAGCCGGCTCCGCCGATCCGAGGTGCTGGCCCAGGTCAGCGAGACCTTCGTGTCCGAGCTCGCGCAGATCCGCAACTGCTCCGAGGTCGAGGCCGAAGCCCTCGCCGTCGAATCGATCCTGCTCACCACCCGGCTGACGGGCACCTGGGACGCCCTCTACGCCGGCCGCATCGACGTGCGCAAGATGCGCGCGCTGGTCGACCTCCTGTCCACGGCCACGCCGGACGTCATCGCCGAGGTAGAACGCCGCGTCCTGCCCGACGCCGGCCGGCTCACCGTCGCCCAGCTGCGCGCCCGCGTGCGCCGGGCGCTGGCCCGCCTGGACGCCGACGCCCTGGACCAGCGCCGCAAGGAAGCGGCCAAGCGGGCCGACGTCACCACCCGGCGCACCGGCGACGGGATGAGCCAGCTCGTCGCCGACCTCCCGGTCCACCTCGCCGCCGCCTGCGCCGACGCGATCGACCAGTACGCCCGCCTGCTGCGCGCCGACGGCGACTCCCGCCCCATCGGCGTGCTCCGCGCCGCCGTCGCCGCCGACCTGATCCTGCGCCCCTGGGACGACACCCGGCCTCCGGTCACCGCCGTCCTGACCATCCACGCACCGCTGCCCTCGCTGCACGACCCCGACGACGACGGCAGCAGCCAGCCGGCCGCCGACGTCGCCGGCGAGGTCGTCACCGCCGCGCAATGCCGGGAGATCCTGCACGAACTGGACATGCTCGGCGTCGGTGCTGCACCGGCTGGCGGGTGCGTTCAGGTGGCCATCGGGAACCCGGCCGACGGCCGGCTCGTCGCCGTCGCCACCCGCAGCCAGCTCCGCCGCGCCGCCGGTCACCGCCGCCCCACCCGCCGCGGAAGAACCGCCAGGACCCCCTCGCGCGGTGACCGAGAACCCGGCTCAGGGCTGGGCCCACCAGCACCGACCACCGCCTACGCACCGACCGCCGCGCAACGCCGCTTCCTGCACGTCCGCGACCGCCACTGCCGCATGCCCGGCTGCCGACGACGCCCCGGACGCTGCGACATCGACCACGGCACCCCCCACGCCGACGGCGGCCCCACCGACTGCTGGAACCTCTGCTGCCTGTGCCGCCGCCATCACCGCATCAAGACCTTCGCCCGCGGCTGGCGCTTCCACCTGCACAAAGACGGTCGCCTCACCGTCCGCACACCCAGCGGCGTCTCCCGCACCACCCGCCCACCCGGCTGGAGCCACGACCCCGAACCCGACCCACCCTGGCTCGACGAGCAAGCACCACCCGACCCGCAGCCCCGCTGAGCCGCGTCACCTCGCCCGGCTGACCGCGGCGCAGAAGCGGGCGGCGTCGGCCCGGACCTCGCCCATCGGGCCCAGCAGCTCGTCCTCCGCGACCTCCCGCACCGCCGCCCGCAACCGCCGATCCGCCGCACGGGCCCGCCGTCGCGCCCGCAGCGCCACCAGCGGTCTGCTCAGCAGCGCCAGCACGAGCCCGGCGAGCAGCCCGCCGACCAGCAGCAGGGTGGGCAGGGGGATCCCCTCGACCCGGGGCAGCGGCACGACGTCGTCGAGCTGGAGGAACCCGAGCGCGACGAGGGCCAGCAACCACAGCGCGCCGACCAGCGCGGTGGCCAGGAGCAGCCACTGCAGCCCGGCGGCCGCCCGCTGCCACAGCGGCACCCGGTCCGGGCCCAGGTCCGCGCCCCCCACCGCGCGGTCCAGCGCATCGGCCAGGCGGTCCTCGCGGACCTCCGCCGTCCGCCGCAGCTCGTCCCGCCACGCCGGGGCCAGCCCCTCGCCGACGGCGTCGCGCGCCTCGCGGACGGCGGTCGCCATGCGGGCCCGCTCGACCGCCCCCGCCGCCGGCAGGGACGTGCGGGCGCGCTCGTCCCCGAGGTGCAGCCGCTCCAGCGGGTCCGCGCGCAGCCGGCGCGTCCACCGGACCGGTGGCCAGCCGGTGCGGCCGGTCCCCTCCCGCCGGGTCGAGCGCTCCACGGCGGCGGTCACGGTCGGGACGCCGGCCGCCGCGGCCAGGGCATCGGTGAGGTCGTCGGCCGGCTCGCGGGCCGGCTCGTCCCCGGCCGAGCGCCCCCACCGCCGCGACCGCCCGGCACCGTCCTCGGGGCAGTGCGCCGAGAGCTCCGCCGCGCTCCCGCGGACGTCGGCCAGCAGCCGCTCGGCGGCCGCCCGGCGGGCGCGCACGCGCCGGGCCAGCTCGCCGCGCAGCTCCGCCAGCCCGTCCCCCGTGCGGCCGGAGACCGCCAGCAGCGGGGTCGCGGCCAGCCCCTCCCGGTCCAGCAGGCCGCGCAGGTCGGTCAGGCAGGCGCGGGCGGCGGCGGCGTCGAGCCGGTCGACCTGGTTGAGCACCACCAGCAGCACGCCAGCGTGACCGGCCAGCGGCGCGAGGTACCGCTCGTGCACGGCCGCGTCGGCGTACTTCTGCGGGTCGAGCACCCAGACCAGGACGTCGACGAGCTCGACCAACCGGTCGACCTCCAGCCGGTGCTCCATCCGGACGCTGTCGTGGTCGGGGAGGTCGAGCAGCACCAGGCCGTCGAGCGCGGGCTCGGGTTCGCGCCGGTGCCGCCGCGGCACCTGCAGCCAGTCGAGCAGCCGGTCGGTCCCGTCGTCGGCGGTGCCCCACACCGTGGCGTGCGCGACGCCGGTCGTGGGGCGCCGCACGCCCGGCGTGCTGACCTCGCTGCCCGACAGCGCGTTGAACAGCGTGGACTTGCCGCTCCCCGTGGCGCCGGCGAGCGCGACGACGGTGGCGTCGCCCAGCGCCTCGCGCGCCCCGGCCTTGGCCAGCACCGCCCGGGCCCGGGCCACCTCGGGCGCCGCCAACCGCCCGTCGGCCACCTCGACCGCCTCCCGCAGCGCGGCCAGCCGGTCGGCCAGCCCGCGGTCGGAACCCCTCATGCGCGGCGCGCCTCGAGGAGCGCCCCGGCCGCGGCCCGCAGGTCGTCGGCGGCCTGGGGCGGGGGCGCCACGGCGACCACCAGCCCGTCGAAGCGGTCCTGCTCGTAGCGCAGCAGCGCCTCCGCCCGCTCGTCGAGGTCCGCCCGGGCCTGCTCGGCGAGCGACCGCACCGCGGCGTCGCCGAACACGGCCTCCAGCACCCGCTGGCCGACGGCGGTGGTGCCGCCCGCGACCGCGACCTCCCCGCCGAGCAGCCCGCCGGTCTGCGCGAAGACCGCGACCATGACCACCGCGCCGGTCCCGCTCACGCCCCACGACAGCAGCCGGGCCCGCGAGCGCTTGTCGGCGCCCTCGCTGCGCACCAGGTCCAGCACCGCGCCCTGCCAGTCGCGCACCTGCGCCGCGGCGGCCTCCGGGAAGTCGGGGGAGGCGGCGGCGAGCTCGCGCTCCCGGCCCACCAGGAGCGCCGGACCGGCCGGCAGCGAGCGCCAGGCCGTGACGGTCCGCTCGGCGGCGCGGTCGGCCTCGGCGCGCAGCAGCTGCTCGACGCTGCTCTCCAGCGCCCCGCGCAGGCTCTCCTCCGGAGCGGGGCGCCCGGTCAGCGCCGCGGCCACGCGGTCCCGCGCTCGGCCGACCCGGCTCTGCAGCGCCCGCATCCACTCCCCCGTGCCCACGAACTCCTGCCAGCGGGCCAGCACCTCACCGCGCAGCAGGCTGCCGCTGCGCACCCCCTGGTCGATCCCGTCCCGGGCGGTGTCGTACGCCGCGGCGGCGGCCTCCAGCAGCGCCCCGGCGGCGGCCTGCTGCTCCTCGACCGCCGCAGCGACGGCGGTGGTGCGCTGCTGCAGGCTGTCCAGCGCCCCGGCGAGGGTCTGGCGGACGACGGCCGCGCGCTGCTCCTGGTCGGCGGCCAGCCCGTGCAACCAGCCCCGCAGCGGCGCAACCTGGTCCTCGGGCAGCCGGCCGTCCTCGAGCGGGCGCTCCTCGACGACGAACAGCCGCGCGGAGGCCAGCCCGGCGTCCCGCAGCATGGCCGCGAGGTCGGCGGCGATCTCCGCGGCGGCCTCGGGCGGCACCCGGTCCAGGACGACGGCGAGCGCCGTCCCCCGCTGCTCGGCCGTGCGCAGCAGGTCCCACGGCACCGCGTCGGCGTAGCGGGCCGCGGTCGTCACGAAGACCCACAGGTCCGCGGCAGCCAGCAGCTGCCCGGCGAGGTCCCGGTTGGCGGTGACCACCGAGTCGACGTCGGGGGCGTCGAGCACCGCCAGCCCCTCCGGCACGTCGTCCCGGACCACGAGCTGCAGGGTCCCCGGCCCGCCGTCGCCGCCGGTGACCCGCGCCAACCCCGGCAGCACGCGGTCGCCGGAGAAGCTGGCGGCGTCCGCGCGGGAGCACACCAGCACCGGGGCGCGGGTGGTCGGGCGCAGCACGCCGGCCGTGGTGACGGGCGCGCCCACCAGGCTGTTGACCAGCGTGGACTTGCCGGCGCCGGTGGAGCCACCGACCACGGTGAGCAGCGGGGCGTCCAGGTCGCTCAGCCTGGGCAGCAGGTAGTCGTCGATCTGGTCGGTGACGCCCCGGGCGGTGCGGACGGCGTCGTCGCGGCCCGCCGTCGTGAGCGCCAGGGGGACGGCCGCGACCTGATCGCGGAGCACCGAGAGGGCCTCGGTCAGACGAGGCGGCGACGGGATCACGCTGCTGCTCTGCCCCGGGACGGCGTCGGCTACCCGCCCGATCCCCGGCAGGTCACTCCGCCAGGCGCGCACGTTCCTCGCGGAGGGCCTGGAACACCCGGCGCCGCACCCGGTCCTGCTCGCGTTCCTGGACGTCGAGGAAGCGGATGCGCAGGACCCAGCGCGCGCCTCGGGCGTGGACGCGCATGACCTCGCCCCGGGCGGCGAGCGGGCCGTCCTCGAAGCGGATCGTCAACGCCATCGTCGTCCCGACGTCCGGCAGCATGCCGAACCCCTCGAACTGGACGCGCAGGCCGGCCTCGCTGACGTCCAAGGTCTCGCCCGTGAGCTCCACCGCGCCCAGGTCGGCCTCGACGGGGACGACGACGCGCCCGCGCACCGCCACCCGGCGCTGGCTGTGCTCGGCCGGGCCGGTCGCGCTCAGCCGCCAGCGCACGACGGCACCCGCCTGCACGTCGAGGACCTCCGCCGGCAGCATCCGGTGGCCGTTCTCGCTGCGCCAGTAGACCTCGACGGCGTCGCCGGGCTCGACGACCGAGCCCTCCACGAACTCACTCGCGGAGGGGCGCACGGAGATGACGCCCTCGTGGACGACCTCCACCCGGGCGCTGACGGCGACGTCGGTGCCGGAGAGCCGCACCTCTGCCTCGGTCTGCTCCGTCGGGTGGTCCGCGCCGGGAACGCTGCTCATGGTCCTCTTCCGCTCATCCGGTGCTCGGCCGGCGATCTCCCCGCTCGTCCGCCCGGGAACGGTAACCGGCGGCGACGGGCGCGCCGGGGGACGGTCGGCCGACGCGCCGGGGCGGACCGGTCCCCCTCAGCCCGCCGGAGCGGGCGCCGGCGGCGCGACCCCGGCGCCGACGGCGTTGCGCGTGGTCTTGGCCCGGTAGAGCTGGGCCAGCAGCACGCCGGTCCGCTTCTGCTCGCGCTCCAGCCGGACCCGCGTGTGGAGGTCGCGGCTGTCGAGGGCGGCGTGCCGCAGGTGGGCGAGGACTGCGATCGACGAGGCGGTGGCGAGGTGCACGGTCGGTCAGCCGCCGCGGCGCGCGGTGAACCCGGCCACGAAGTCGCGCAGGCTGCGGGTCGGGCGCAGCCAGGCGCCGTCCGGCGGGAGCGCGTCGAGGCGGACCCGGTCCAGCGGCTCGACGAAGGCGCCCGGGACGTCCTCGATGTCGATGAACTGGAGGAGGTCCGACCCGATCGCGTAGCCGGCCACCTCGCTGAAGGCGACGACGACGACCTCGGTGCCCTGCCGGACGAGGTCCTCCAGCGGCTCGGCGAAGTTGCGCCCGTCGCCCGAGAAGACCACCAGCCGCCGCAGCCGGTGGCTGTGCGCCCGGACGGCGATGTGGTCGAGCATGTCCTGGTCGATGTCGTCGTCCGGCTGGCTCTTCGGGCGGGCGAACACCGAGTAGCCGAAACCGCGCAGCGCCTCGACCCACCGCTGGAGCGAGCCGGGCTGCGGGGGGATGTTGGCGAACACGCAGGCCTCGACGTCGGGGGCATCCGTCGACGCCGGGTCG
The DNA here is from genome assembly GCF_054050895.1 of Blastococcus sp. SYSU DS0669. NCBI lineage: Bacteria > Bacillati > Actinomycetota > Actinomycetes > Geodermatophilales > Geodermatophilaceae > Blastococcus > Blastococcus sp. SYSU DS0669. The sequence goes on from NZ_JBJHAE010000016.1 coordinate 87,233, forward strand.
CCCGCGCCCTCGACGAACCAGGCCGCGATGGCGTCGAAGCGCGGCCGGGAGGCCGCCGTCGGCCGGGCGCCGATCACCGTCGACAGGGTCATGTCGATGTTGGGGGCGTCCCAGATGAGCAGGTCCAGGGCGGACCGCGACCGGCCGTCGTCGACGGGGCCGGCCGGCTGCTCGGTGGGCTCGGGCGCGGCGGCCTCGGAGATGTCCAGCACGGGGACAGTCTGCCCGGGCGGGCCGGCCGTCGTCCCCGCGGGCGGCGCGGCGGGCTCGGTGGCGCGGGGCGGGCCGGCGGGCGCGGTGGCGCGGCGGCCGGGGCGGCGCAGGTTCACCCGAGCGCGGGGACGGCGCGCCCGGCCATCGCCAGGGCGCAGAGGTCCCCGCCGGCCTGCTGCACCTCGCGCACCCAGGCGGGCAGCCGCTCGGCCGGCATCGGGTGACCCAGCAGCCAGCCCTGAGCCATGTCGCAGCCGGCCTCGCGGACCATCCGCAGGTGGTCGGGGGTCTCGATCCCCTCGGCCACCGAGCGGATGCCGAGCGTCCGGGTGAGCCCGACGATGGCCGCGAGCACCGCGCCCGTCTCACCGGCGGCCACCCGCTCGGCGGCGGCGAGCAGCGACCGGTCGATCTTCAGCGTCCCGATGGGGAGCGCGAACAGCTGCGCCAGGGACGACCAGCCGGTCCCGAAGTCGTCGATCGCGACGCGGACGCCGAAGCCGCGCAGGACCGACAGCTGGTCCTCCGCGCGGGTCGGGTCCTCGGCGACGCTCGTCTCGGTGAGCTCGAGCACGAGCTGGTCGGCCGGGAGACCGGAGTCCTGCAGGGCCAGCCGCACGTCGCGCACCAGCGTCTCGGTGGAGAAGTGCCGGGCGCTGACGTTCACCGACATCCGCAGCGAGAGCCCCGCCGCGGCCCACTCCGCCGCCTTGCGGGTGGTCTCGCGGAGCAGCCAGCGGGTGATCGGGATGATCTGCCCGGTCTCCTCGGCCACGGAGAGGAAGGTGTCCGGCGAGAGCAGCCCGCGCTCGGGGTGCTGCCAGCGCACGAGCGCCTCCACGCCGTCGATTTCGCCGTTGTCCAGGCGCACCACCGGCTGGTAGTGCACCACCAGCTGGTCGATGGCGTCCCCGCGCAGGCGGGTGGCCACCTCCAGCCGCCACCGGGCCGCCTCGCGCAGCGCCGGGGAGAACAGGTGCACGCGGTCCCGGCCCGAGCTCTTCGCGGCGAACATGGCGGCGTCGGCGTCGCTGAGCAGGTGGTGGGCGTCCCGGACCTCGGGCCGGGCCACCGCCACGCCGATGCTGGCGCTCAGCGGCACGGAGATCTCCCCGGCGGCGAAGGGGCGGCCGAACGCCGTCTGCAGCCGGAAGGCGAGGGCCGCGGCCTCGGCGGAGTCGCAGCCGTGCGCGAGGACCACGAACTGGTCGGCGCCCAGACGGGCCACGGTGTCCCCCGGGCGGAGCTGCTCGGAGAGCCGGCCCCCGACCAGGCGCAGCAGCTCGTCGCCGACCTGGTGGCCCAGCGAGTCGTTGACGGTCTTGAAGGCGTCGAGGTCGACGACGAGCAGCGCGATGCCGCCCCGGTGGTCGGCGCGCAGCGCCTCACCGGTGAGCTCGAGCAGCCGAGCGCGGTTGGGCAGGCCGGTCAGGTCGTCGTGCTGCGCCCGCCAGAGCAGGTCCTCGCGGGCCCGCACCTGCTCGGTGACGTCGTTGTGCGTGATGACGACGCGGCCCTCGCGGTCGACCCGGGTCGCCTGCAGGTGGAACCAGGAGATGCCCTGCCGCGTCCGGCAGGAGTAGTCGTAGGCGAAGCTCCGCCCGTCGGAGCGGGAGGTGTCGTCCAGCAGCGCCCTCAACCCCTCGGCGAGCCGGGCGTGCTCCGCCGGCGCCAGGCCGCGGGTCATGACCTCGAGGTAGTCCTCGCCCTCGCGGCCGGGCCAGGAGATCTCGGGCAGCAGCTCCTCGCCGTTGCGGAACCAGGCGCGGTTGGCGGATGTGATCCGGCCGTCGGGGCCGATCAGCACGGTGGGCGAGGGCAGGGCCTCGAGCACGGCCGTGAGCCCGCGGATCTGGTCGTCGCGCTCCTGGTCGGTGCGCCGGCGGACGTCGATGTCGCGGAACAGCACCGCCGCCCCGGCGGGGTCGGGGAACATCCGCACCTCGTACCAGCGGGAGCGCGGCTCGTAGAAGAAGTGGAACTCCCGCGCGCGGCCGTCGGCGAGCAGCTCGCGGTACTGCTCCTCGGCGAGCGAGCCGCGTAACGCGGGGAAGGCGTCGCGTGCGTCCCGGCCCAGCAGGTCGTCGGCCCGGTGCCCGAGCAGCCGCTCGGCCGCCTCGTTGAGGTAGGCGAAGCAGCCCCGTGAGTCGAGGCGGTACACCGCGTCGGGGACACCGCTCAACGGGTCGGGTCGGCGCTCCGGGGACCGGTCGTCGCCTGGTTGCACGCTGCCCGCTCTCGTCCAGTTGGTCGTCCAGCGCGCTCGCGCGGACGCCGGGGGGCACGGGCCGCTCGCGAACACGACGGGCAGCACCCGAGCCGTCCCCGAGAGTAGTAGCCCGCGACCGATTCCTCAGAGGGCGGCGACCTCGGACCGCCGGACGATCTCGCCCACGGCGGTGCCGGCGGGCAGGGTGCCCAGGACGGTGCCGGCCTCCCCGCCCAGGCGGGAGGCGCAGAAGGCCTCGGCGACCGGCGTGGGCGCGTACCGGAGCAGCAGCGAGCCCTGCAGGCAGAGGGCGAGCGATCCGGCGATGCGGCGCGCCCGGAACGGCAGGCCGTCCCGGTCGCCCAGCTCCGCGGACAGCCGCTTCACCGCGTCGTCGAAGCGGCGGTCGGCCCCCAGGGCGAGCTCGAGCTCGGCGGTGACGGCGGCCAGCGACTCCGAGCTGCGGTCCAGCGCCCGGAGGACGTCGAGGGCGATCACGTTGCCCGAGCCCTCCCAGATGGAGTTCAGCGGCGCCTGCCGGTAGAGGCGCGGCAGGCCGGACTCCTCGACGTAGCCGTTGCCACCGAGGACCTCCATCGCCTCCGCCACGACACCGGGGGCGCGCTTGCACACCCAGAACTTCGCCGCCGCCCCCGCGAGGCGCAGGAACGCGGCCTCGCCGTCGTCCACCGCCGCCGCGAGCCGGATCGCCAGCGCCGTGGCGGCCTCGCTCTCCACCGCGAGGTCGGCGAGCACGTTCTGCATGAGCGGCTGGTCGGCGAGCAGGGCGCCGAAGGCGCGCCGGTGCCGGGCGTGGTGGCCGGCCTGGGTCAGCGCCGCGCGCACGGTGGCGGCCGAGCCGAGCACGCAGTCCACCCGGGTCATGTTGACCATCTCGATGATCGCGGGGACGCCCCGCCCGGGCTCCCCGACCAGCTCCCCCGTCGTCCCGTCGAACTCGACCTCGCTGGAGGCGTTGGAGCGGTCGCCGAGCTTGTCCTTGAGACGTTGCACGTGGAACACGTTGCGGCTGCCGTCGGGGAGGACCCGGGGCACGAGGAAGCAGGAGACGCCCTCCTCGAGCTGGGCGAGGACCAGGAAGAGATCGCTCATCGGCGCGCTGGTGAACCACTTGTGCCCGGTGAGCCGGTAGGTGCCGTCGGCCTGCGGGACGGCGCGGGTGGTGTTCGCGCGGACGTCGGACCCGCCCTGCTTCTCCGTCATGCCCATGCCGGCGACGAGCCCGCGCTTGGCGGCGGGGTCGGCGAGGCCGAACTGGTAGGCCCGCGCGGTGAGCCCGGGCTCGTAGCGGGCGGCCAGGACGGGGGCCCGGCGCAGCGCAGGGACCACCGCGTAGGTCATCGTCGTCGGGCAGCCGTGGCCCATCTCGACCTGCGTCCAGCCCAGGTAGCCGACGGCGCGGCGGACGTGCGCGTGCGGGCGCGGGTCGGCCCACGGCGCGCCGGCCAGCCCGTGCTCGAACGCCGTCCGCATCAGCTCGTGCCAGGCGGGGTGGAAATCCACCTCGTCCACCCGGTGGCCGTACCGGTCGTGGGTGCGCAGCCGCGGCGGGTTCTCGTTCGCCAGCCGGCCCCACTCCTGCGCCTGCTCGCTGCCCGCGAGCCGGCCCAACCCGGCCAGCGACGCGAGCGTCGCCTCGTCGGCGTGCCGGCGGCAGGCGTCGGCGAGCGCGGCGTCCCCGGCGATCGGGTCGTGCCCGACCAGCGGCGGGGCCTGGTTGGTGACCTCGTGGGTGGCGGGCATGACGGCACGGTAATCGAGCGGGGGGCGCCCTCCGGCCCCGTTCCGCCCGCCGGAGGGCGTTCAGGCGCGCACGAGGCGGGCCAGGGCCAGGCGGGCGGTGGGGGCGTACGCCAGGACCAGCGGGGCCGGCCCGGAGAGCCGCAGCCCGGTGGTCGTCCCGCCGGCGGGCCCCTCGGCGACCCAGTGCAGCAGCCGCACCTGCAGCGGCCCGACCGCCACCCGCCACGACCACCGCCGGGCGGCCTCGTCGACCTCCTCCACGGTGAAGGGCACCGCCAGCCCGAGGGGACCGAGGACACGGCCGGACAGCCCCGGGGCCAGCCGGTCGGCCGGGACCTCCACGCCGGTGATCTGCGGCGACCAGCCGGGCCAGCGGGCCGGCACGGCGTACCGCTCCCAGACCTCGGTGGGCGGGGCGGTGCCGGTCGCGTGCAGGGTCAGGGTCGTCACCGCCCGGAGGTGCCCCGGCCGGCCGCGCCGGACACCTGCGCCGTCAGGCCGGGGGGCCGCCCAGCAGCAGCGACCGCAGGAGGTGCATCGCCATCGTCACGGAGCGCTGCCGCACGGCCGTCCGGCTGCCCGGGACCGCGAGCGAGCGCTCCTCGACCCGGTCGGGCCCGACGACGCACAGGTGGACGGTCCCCACGGGCTTGGCGTCGGTCCCGCCGCCGGGGCCGGCGATGCCGGTGATCCCGACGCCGATGTCGGCCCCGAACCGGGCGCGGACGCCGTCTGCCAGCGCGCGGGCGACCTGCGGGCTGACCGCGCCGTGCTCGGCGAGCAGCGCGCCGGGCACCCCGAGCAGGGCCTCCTTGGCGCCGTCGGCGTAGGCGGTGACCCCGCCCAGCACGGCGGCGGAAGAGCCGGGCCGCTCGGTGAGCCGGGCGACGAGGAGCCCACCGGTGCACGACTCCCCCGCGGCGATGGTCAGCCCCCGCTCGGCGAGCGCGCCCGCGACCAGCTCGTCGAGGGTCGGGCCGGTGGAGAAGAGCGTGCCGGCGTACCGCTCGGCCAGCAGCGCGGCCAGCCGGTCGTAGGCGGGCTGGGCCGCGGCCGGGAACCGGGTGACGATCTCGAGCTCGCCCTCGCGAAGGCAGGTGGTGATCTCCAGGCCGCCGAGCTCCGGCTCGGCCTCGCGCAGGGTGGCGGCCAACTGGGCCTCCAGCGTGCCCCAGAGCCGCAGCGTCTCCTGCCGCAGCTCCGCAGCGCCCGCCAGCGCGGCGCGGGTCGGCGCCGCCGCGGTGGCCGCGGACCACATGCCGCGCAGCTCCCCCGGGGGCCCGGGGAGCACGAGCACCGGTGGCCCGGTCCGGCCCGCCGCCGGGGGGACGACGAGGCCGGGCGCGGTGCCGACCGGCTCGAGCACGGTGGCCCCCTCGGGCACCAGCGCCTGCTTGCGCACCCCCGCCGCGGTGGACGCCGGATCGGCGCGCCAGCCCCGGCGGGCCATGAGCCGCTCGACCATCCGGCCGATCCGCTCCTCCAGCGCCGGGTCGAGAGCGAGCGCCCGGCCCTGGAACTCGCCCACCACCTGCGCGGTCAGGTCGTCGGCGGTGGGTCCCAGACCGCCGGTGGTGATCAGCAGGTCGGCGCCGGTACCGGTCAGGAAGGAGAGCGCGGCCACCAGGTCCTCGGGCCGGTCGCCGACGACGACCACGTGGCCGACGTCGACACCCAGCCGGCGCAGCTGCTCGGCGAGCCACGGGCCGTTCCGGTCGGCCACCCGGCCGGTGAGGACCTCGGTCCCGGTGACGACGATTCCGGCGCGCGTGACCACGGCCCGACCCTAGGGGCGCGCGCCCGGTCCGGCAGGCGGGGGCGTCCCCTCCTCCGGGTGGCGCACGGACCACCGGTCCCGGCGCGGCTAGCGTGCTGGCTGCACCGCCGGCGACCGGTGGTCCGCCGGAGCACACCTGGAGGCACCCGTGAGCACGTCGTCAGAACAGCAGACCCCCACCGCTCAGCCGACGACCCAGGAGCTCCCGGTGGCCGCGCCGGCCTCCGGCACGCCGACGACGGTGCAGCAGCTGCCGCCGCCCTCGGCGCCCGTCCGGCCCCCGGCGCCGCAGCCCGCCCCGTCCACGGCTGCCGGCCCCGCGGCCCCCGTCGGCGCGGCCCAGCCGACCGGGCCGGTCGACTTCATTCCCGGCCTGCCCGGTGCGGGCACCTCGACCCCTCCCCCGGACGCCGCCCCCGCGGAGCAGCCGCGCGCGCCCCGCGACCGGACCGCCCTGGCCGGCGTCGGCCTGGTGGGGCTCTCCGTGGTCCTCCTCGAGCTCGGCCTGACCCTGCGCTTCGGCACGGAGTCCGCGTGGTCGGCCATCCCGCTCTGGTCGGCGTTCGCCACCGTCTGCGCCCTGCTGGGCCTGGCCGCGTTCGCCGGCGCCGTCCCGGCCGCCCGGCGGCTCGGCGCCCGGACGGGCTGGCGGATCGCCGCCGGCGGCCTCACCGGCCTGGCCGTCTTCTGGGTGCTGGTCGTGCTGCCCGGTGCCGGGACCGACCGTGGCTTCCTGCTCACCGCCGCGCTCGGCGCCCTCGGCGGGGCGCTCTGGCTGGGCGCGGGCGGGACGGACCGGGCGGACGGGGCAGCGCCCCGCGGCTGACCCGCTAGCTGTAGTGACCAGGTAGGTCGTTGACGCGGCTGATCGGTGGTTGGCCGTCGAGTGCGGTGTGGCTGCGGTGGTGGTTGTAAGTGTGCAGCCAGCCGGGGAGCACGTCGGCGCGTTCGCGG
>NZ_JBJHAE010000017.1:0-90777 GCF_054050895.1 Blastococcus sp. SYSU DS0669
CGGCGGCGAGCAGGCGCTGCTGCTCCTCGGTCGGGGCTCCCCAGGGCCTGAGGTGCTCCGAGCTGTGGGGCGCGCGGCCGCTCCGGGCCGCGCGCTCACCGGTGATGGCGATCTCTCGTGGATCGATGGTCGCGACGGGCGGCTCCCCGTCGCCCGCCACGAGGGTGTCGAGGCAGCGGCCGGCCGCGCGGACGGCGCCCCGGGGGCGCGGGGCCGCGCGGGCGCGGAACCGGCGGGCGCGCAGGCGGACGGGCACGCCCGAAACCGTAGTGCTCAGGCGTGTGCCGCCTCCGGGTGCCGGGTAGCGCCGCCCCCATGGCAGGAGAACTGGACGGGATGAGGGTGGCCGTGCTGGCCACCGACGGTGTGGAGCAGGTCGAGCTGGACCGCCCCTGGCAGGCGCTGGAGGAGGCGGGTGCGGAGCCGGAGCTGGTCTCGTTCTCGACGGGCACCATCACCGCCTACGAGCACATCGACAAGGGCGAGAAGCGGACGGTCGACACCGACCTGGGCTCGGCCGACCCGGACGACTACGCGGCCCTCGTCCTGCCCGGCGGCGTGATCAACGGCGACTTCCTGCGCGCGGACGCCGACGCCGTGACCTTCGTCAAGGCCTTCTTCGACGCGGGGAAGCCGGTGGCGGCGATCTGCCACGCCCCCTGGGTGCTCATCGAGGCCGGCGTCGTGCGCGGCCGCCGCATGACCTCCTGGCCCTCGCTGCAGACCGACCTGCGCAACGCGGGCGCCCAGTGGGTGGACGAGGAGGTCGTGGTCGACGGCAACCTGGTGACCAGCCGCAAGCCCGACGACCTGGACGCTTTCGGTGCGGCGATCGTCGACGAGTTCGCCGCGTCGCGCGACGCCGAGCCGGCCGACGCCTGAACGACGGTCAGGACGTCGCGAGGAGGGTGGCCGCCGGGGCGATCGTGAGCAGCGTCCCGGCGAACACCAGGACGGCGAGCAGCCGGGCGCCCATCGGTTCGGCGCCCTGGCGCTCCCGCCACAGGTTGACCCCGGCCACGAGGCCGGTGACCGCGAGCGGCGCCAGGAAGACGGCCAGGTGCGGGATCATCTCCCAGAGCACCGTGGCGGCGAAGTAGATGCCCACCCCCGCCGCGAGGGCGATGACCAGCTCGCCGGCGAACCGCAGCCAGGCCAGCGCGCTCTCGCGCGGGGTGGTGTCGAGGTCGGCCTCCGGGTCGTCCGCCCGGACGACGGGGATCGGCCCGGTCGAGGCGACGCTGTCGCGGGGGGTCGCGCCGGCGGCCGCGGCCCCGCGGGCTGCCCGGCGGGTGGCCGTGCGCTGCGCCCCGGCCCGATCGGCCTCGCTGTGGGCGCTGCGCGCCGGCTCATCCCCGGCGGTCCGCCGCAGCGGCGGCACCGGGCCGGAGGGGTGCGGGACACCGGGCTTGCGGTCCGGGCGCAGCCCCGGGATGGCGGCGGTGACGGGATCGGCGGCCCGCCCGGACGCCCGCCTCTCACGGGCCGGCGCGGCGGGGGCCGGCTCCGGGCCCTGCAGGTCGCTGCGGCGCCGGCCGTAGCCGGCGCGGTCGCCACCGGCGTCGGCGCGCCGCTGGCGGATCCCGGTGTCGTCGTCGTCGTCGGAGCGCCGTCGGCGGGCGGTACGGGCGGCCGACTCGATGCCGGCCTCGCGCAGGATCTCGGCGAGCGAGCGACCTCCCGTGTCCGGGTTCCAGTCCGGTTCGGTCATCACGCCCCTCCCAACGAGTCCAGCCGGCGGAGGATGACTCCCTCGCGCAGGGCCCACGGACAGATCCGCACGCACCGTACGTCGAGCGCACGCAGCGTAGCGGCAGCCACGACGGCACCGGCGGGAACCTGGTGCGCTCGGTCGGGCGAGACGCCTCGCAGTTCGGCCAGCGCCGAGCTCTCGATCCGTGAGATGAAGCCCACCAGCTGCCCCAGCCCGTCGGCGGTCAGCTCGCGCGGGACCTGCAGCCCCGCCGAGTAGGGGGCGGCACCGGTGAGGCGGGCGAGCGTGCGGAAGGTCTTGCTGGTGGCCGCCACCAGGTCGGGCGCCCCGGCGCCGCGGAGCTTCTTCGCCGCCGGCTCGATCAGCCCGCCGGCGTAGTCGGCCAGCTCGTCCAGCGCCGCCAGGTCCGGCCGCCCGCCCCGCTGCGCCTCGGGCAGGAAACGCCGGGTCATGCGACCCGCGCCGAGCGGCAGGGACAGGGCGACGTCCGGCTCCTCGTCGACGCCGCTGGCCAGCTCGAGGGACCCGCCACCGATGTCGAAGATCAGCAGCCGCCCCGCGCTCCAGCCGAACCACCGGCGGACGGCGAGGAAGGTCAGCCGCGCCTCGTCCTCGCCGCTCAGGACCTGCAGCTCGACGCCGGTGCGCTCGCGGACGCGGTCGAGCACCTCGAGGCCGTTGGCCGCGTCGCGGATGGCGGAGGTCACCATCGCGAGGAGCTCCTCGCAGCCCTGCTTCTCGGCCTGGACGCAGGCGTTCTGCACCGCGCGCAGGAGCGCCTTCTCCCCCGCCTTGGACAGCATCCCGTCGTCGCCGATCTGCTCGGCGAGCCGCAGCAGCCAGCGGTCGTCGTGCATCGGCGTGGGGTGCGCGCCGCGGTGGGCGTCCACCACCAGCAGGTGCACCGTGTTCGAGCCGACGTCCAGCACACCGAGTCGCATGGGACCAGTCTGCCCGGCTCCCCCAGGGCACGCGCCGAGCGCAGCCAGGTGGGACGACGGGGGGTCCTTCTAGGCTGGCCCGGTGCGGAACGAGCCCCCCGACGAGGTCGCCCCCGACTTCGCCCGCGAATGGGTGGAGTTCCCCGACCCGGCCGACCCCGAGCACCTGGTCCGGGCCGACCTGACCTGGCTCACCTCGGCGTGGACGTGCGTCTTCGGCCGCGGCTGCGCCGGTGTGGTGGAGGGACGGGCGGACGACGGCTGCTGCAGCCACGGCGCCTTCTTCACCGACGAGGACGACCTCCACCGGGTCACCGCCGCGGTGGCCGACCTCACCGACGAGGACTGGCAGCTCGCCCCCGCCGGACGCGGCGGGTGGACCGAGGAGGACGACGCCGAGGACCCGCCGGAGGCTGGCGCCGCCGGCGAGCCGGCGCGGTCGCTGCGGACCCGCGTGGTCGACGGCGCCTGCGTCTTCCTCAACCGGCCCGGGTTCGCCGGCGGCGCGGGCTGCGCGCTGCACCGGATGGCGCTGCGCACCGGACTGCACCCGCTGACGACCAAGCCCGACGTGTGCTGGCAGCTGCCGGTGCGCCGGGAGCAGGAGCACGTGGACCGGCCCGACGGCACGCGGGTGCTCGTCTCGACGATCGGCGAGTTCGACCGGCGCGGGTGGGGGCCCGGCGGCCACGACCTGCACTGGTGGTGCACCGGATCGCCCACCGCGCACGTCTCCCCCGAGCCGCTGGTGCAGACCTACGCCGCGGAGCTGGTCGCGCTGCTCGGCGGCCCGGCGTACGACGAGCTACGCCGGCTGGCCGAGCTGCGGCTCGACCAGGGGCTGATCGCGCCGCACCCGGCCAGCCCCGCCCTCGCCGGGCCGGTGCCCGTCCAGCTGCACCGGCGCCGTCCCCAGGCGTGAGACCGCACCGGCCCGGAAGGTCTGCCGGTACGCCCGCGGGGACACCCCGCGCCGGCGGGTGAACTGCTCGCGCAGCCCGGCCGCGGTGCCGAAGCCGACCAGCCGGGCGATCTCCTCGACCGGCGCGTCGCTGTTCTCCAGCAGCTCCTCGGCGGCCGCCAGGCGCTGCGCGAGCAGCCAGGCGTGCGGGGTCGTCCCGGTGGTCGCCTTGAACCGCCGGGCGAAGCTGCGCGGGCTCATCAGCGCCCGCCGGGCGAGGACGTCGACGGAGAGGTCCTCGGCCAGGTGCTGCCCGGCCCACTCGAGCACCAGGCCGAGCAGGTCGTCGGAGCACGCGGGCACCGGGGCGTCGATGAACTGCGCCTGCCCGCCGTCGCGGTGCGGGGGGACGACCATCTCGCGGGCCAGCGCGTTGGCCGCGGCGGCGCCCCACTCGCGGCGCACCAGGTGCAGCAGCGCGTCGACGCCGGCCGCCGTGCCCGCCCCGGTGAGGATGCGCCCGTTGTCCACGTACAGCACCGCCGGGTCGACCTCGAGCTGCGGGTAGCGGGCGGCCAGCTCACCGGCGTAGCGCCAGTGGGTGGTGACCCGCAGCCCGTCGAGCAGGCCGGTGGCGGCCAGGGCGAAGACGCCCGTGCAGTGGCTCACCAGGATCGCGCCCCGGGCGTGGGCCCGCCGGAGGGCGTCCAGCAGCGCCGGGGAGGGGCGCCGGTCGACCACCTCCCAGGCGGTGACGAGCACGATGTCCGACCGGTCCAGCCGGTCGAGGCCGTGCTCGACGAGGATCCCGATGCCGGTGTCGGTGCGCAGGACGCCCGGCTGCTCGGTGACGAGCGCGAAGTCGAAGCGCGGCAGGCCGATCTCGGGACGGTCGTAGCCGAACACCTCGTTGCTCACCCCCAGCCCGAAGCTGGCGACGAGACCCTCGCCGACCACGAGGCTGACCACGAGCGGGCGTCCGGATGCCATGCGCAGACTATGGCAGAAAAGCTGCGCTAGCGGTCACTCCTGCCACTCGTGCGGGCGGACGGCCGGCGCGACGCTTCTCCCATGTTGCTGATCACCTGCCCCGTCACCAGGACCGACGAGCTGGTCGCCGACCGGCGCATCCGGTCGGTCACCAACCACCCGACGCACATCGCCCTGCACGTGGAGTGCCCCGCCTGCGGGGCGGTCCACGTCTACCCGACCGGCCGGCGGTGGGCGGCGACCCAGGCCGCCCGCGCCGCCGCTCCCGTCCGGCGGGCGCCCGAGCTGCACCCGGCCTAGCATCGAACACATGAGCGAACCGACCGCTGCCGACCAGACCACCGAGAAGGACCCGGACGACTGGGTGACCGGGGACGAGCCCGCCACCGGGGCGCAGAAGAGCTACCTCGAGACGCTCGCCCGGGGGACCGACGAGGAGATCCCCGAGGACATCTCGAAGGCCGACGCCTCCAAGAAGATCGACGACCTCAAGTCGTAGGACCCCGGCCCCGTCCCGGGTCCCACCCCGAGCGTGCGAGGGGTGAGGAGGACGCAGTCCTTCTTCAGGCCTCGAGCTTGTAGCCCAGGCCCCGCACCGTCAGCAGGTACTTCGGGTTGGCGGGGTCGGGCTCGAGCTTGGCCCGCAACCGCTTGACGTGGACGTCGAGCGTCTTCGTGTCGCCGACGTAGTCCGAGCCCCAGACGCGGTCGATCAGCTGCGCCCGGGTGAGCACCCGCCCGGCGTTGCGCAGCAGGAACTCGAGCAGGTCGAACTCCTTGAGCGGCAGGGCCACCTGCTCGCCGTCCACCGCGACCACGTGCCGCTCGACGTCCATGCGCACCGGGCCGGCGACCAGCACCCCGCCCTCGGCGGGCGGCGCGTCGGCCGCCTCGCCGCGGCGGCGCAGCACCGCGCGGATGCGGGCGACCAGCTCCCGCGCCGAGTACGGCTTGGTGACGTAGTCGTCGGCGCCGAGCTCCAGGCCGACGACCTTGTCGATCTCGCCGTCCTTGGCCGTGAGCATGATGATCGGCACGTTGCCGCGGCTCCGCAGCGCCCGGCAGACCTCGGTCCCGGGCAGGCCGGGGAGCATGAGGTCGAGCAGGACGATGTCGGCTCCACCGCGGTCGTACTCCGCCAGGGCGTCGGGCCCCGTGGCGGCGACGACGGTCTCGAACCCCTCCCGCCGCAGCATGTAGGACAGGGCGTCGGAGAAGGACTCCTCGTCCTCGACGACCAGGACACGGGTCATAGGTGCTCGTTCTCCAGTTTCTGCGTTGCGGGGGCGGACGACTCCGCCGCCGGGCTCTCGGAGGAACCGTCGAGCGGGATGCGCAGGGTGAAGGTCGACCCCAGCCCCTCCTCGCTCCAGACCGTCACCGAACCACCGTGGTTGCTGGCGACGTGCTTGACGATCGCGAGCCCCAGCCCGGTCCCCCCGGTGCTGCTGGCTCGGGACTGGTCCACCCGGTAGAAGCGCTCGAACACCCGGTGCCGGTCGGCCCGCGGGATGCCGATGCCGCTGTCGGTCACGGCGATCTCCGCGAACCCCGACCGGGCCCGCGCGGCGACGGCGACCCGGCTCTTCCCGGTGCTGTAGGCGACCGCGTTGGCCAGCAGGTTGGTCACGGCCGTGACCAGCTGGCTCTCGACGCCACGGACCACCAGGCCCGGCTGCCCCCCGAGCACGATCTCCAGCTCCTTGGCGCGGGCGGCGGTGCGCGTGCGGTCGACCGCCTCGCCGAGGACGCGGTCCACCTCCACGGGGACCAGCTCGGGCAGTGGTTCGCCGCCCTGCAGCCGGGAGAGGTCGATCAGCTCGCGCACCAGGCGGCCCAGCCGGTCGGCCTCGTGGGCGATGCGCGCCGCGAAGCGCTGCACCGCCTCGGGGTCGTCGGCCGCGCCCTCGATCGCCTCGGCCAGCAGCGCCAGCGCGCCCACCGGCGTCTTCAGCTCGTGGCCGACGTTCGCGACGAAGTCGCGGCGCACGGCCTCCACCCGCCGCGCCTCGGTGACGTCCTGCAGCACCAGCGCGACCGGGCCCGGGGACGGCACCGCGCCGCCGTCGAGGCGGACGCCGTGCACCCCGACCAGCCGCGGCCCGGCGCCGACCACGTCCCCGGGCAGCCGGACGTCGGCGCGCCGGGTCCCGCCGGTCCGCACCGCCCGGGCCAGTGTCAGCAGCTCGGGCACGAGCAACCGGGTGCCCCGGACGATGCCCAGCGCCCGGGCCGCCGGGTTGGCGAGCAGCACGGCGTCGTCGATGCCCACCACCACGAGGGCCGGGTCCATGAGGTCCACGAGCCGGCGCGCCAGCGCCGCCTCGGGCAGCGGGACGGAGGCCCCGTCGAGGGGGTGGCGCCCCAGGTCGGGACGGGAGCGGATGATGATGACGGCGGCGGCGGCCACCACCCCACCCAGGAGGAGGCCGACCACCAGGGCGACCAGTGGACTCACGGCCCAGATGCTAGGTGGACGTGGGCGGGGGACCATGATCCGGCGAGAGGTTCACCGCTCCGACGGGGCACTGTTCACCGCCGGGAGGGCCGGAGTTCACCTCGCCGCGGCCGGATCGGTCCCGGTCGCGCCTACTGTCGCCGGTGAATCACGACGAGAGGACGACCGTGCGGGACAGTTACCACGAGGAACTCGACGACATCAACGCCTGCCTGGTGGAGATGGCCAACTCCGTGGGGTCGCAGATGAGCACGGCGACCACGGCGCTGCTGGACGCCGATGTCGCCCTCGCCGACCTGGTGATCGCGGGCGACGACCAGATCGACGCCACGCGCGAGAACATCGAGCAGCGGACCTTCACCCTGCTCGCACGCCAGCAGCCGGTGGCCGGTGACCTGCGGACCATCACGACCGCGATGCGGATCGTCGCCGACCTCGAGCGGATGGGCGACCTGGCCGCGCACATCGCCAAGGTGGCGCGGATGCGGTTCCCCGACCACGCCGTGCCGCAGGAGGTCCGCCCGGCCTTCCTGGAGGCCGGCAACGTCGCCGAGCTGCTCATCACCAAGACCGCGACGGTCATCGCCAAGCGCGACGTCCAGGCCGCCCAGGAGCTGGAGACCGACGACGACGCGATGGACCAGATCCACCGCGGGCTGTTCCGCCAGCTGCTGAGCGAGGACTGGCCGCACGGCATCGAGTCGGCCATCGACATCACGCTGCTCGGCCGCTACTACGAGCGCTTCGCCGACCACGCGGTCAGCGTCGCCCGCCGCGTCTGCTACCTGGTCACCGGCGAGCGCTGGGAGTCCGAGGCCGCCGGCCAGGCCTGACCCGGTGCGGGTCCCTCCGGCCTGGTCGCAGGGGCCCGCGCCGAGCGTCAGCGAGGCGTGGGGGGCGACTAGGTCCTCTTGCCCTGGTTCTTCACCGCCTCGATGGCGGCGGCCGCGGCGTCGGGGTCGAGGTACTCGCCCCCGGTCTTCACCGGGCGCAGGTCGTCGTCGAGGTCGTAGCGCAGCGGCACCCCGGTCGGGATGTTGAGGCCGACGACCTCGTCGTCGCCCATGCCGTCGAGGTGCTTGACCAGCGCCCGCAGGCTGTTGCCGTGGGCGGCGACCAGCACGGTCTGCCCGAGCCGCAGGTCCGGGACGATCGCGTCGTACCAGTACGGCAGCATCCGGACGACGACGTCGGCGAGGCACTCGGTCGCCGGGCGCGCCTCCGGCGGCAGGAACGAGTAGCGGGCGTCGCCGTCCTGGGAGAACTCGCTCCCCGGCTCGATCGGCGGCGGCGGGGTGTCGTAGGACCGCCGCCAGGTCATGAACTGCTCCTCGCCGTACTCGGCGAGCGTGGCGGCCTTGTCCTTGCCCTGCAGCGCGCCGTAGTGCCGCTCGTTGAGCCGCCAGGAGCGCTTCACCGGGATCCACTGCCGGTCGGCCTCGTGCAGGGCCAGCTCGGCGGTCATGATCGCCCGGCGCAGCAGCGAGGTGTGCGAGACGTCGGGCAGCAGCCCGTGCTCGGCCATGAGCCGCCCGCCGCGGGCGGCCTCCTCGCGCCCCTTCTCGGTGAGGGGGACGTCCACCCAGCCGGTGAAGAGGTTGGCCTTGTTCCACTCGCTCTCGCCGTGGCGGAGCAGCACCAGGGTTCCCGTGGAGGTCGTCACGGCGATCATCCTGCCCGACGTCGCCGTCGCGGGCAGCGGAGCCCCGGACGGGTCCCCACCGCCCTCCCGGGTCAGCGCGTGGCCGACCGCGCCCGCCCGGGCAGCCAGATCAGCACGACCACCGCCGCGACGAGGGTCGCGGCCGCCGTGCCGATCGCCGTCAGGTGCATCGCGGTGACGAAGGCCTCGCGGGCGGGGTCGGCCACCGCGGCCGCGGCGCGGGCGGCCTCCGGCGTCGCCTCGGCCTGCGCCCGGCGGACGGCGTCCAGCGTGGCGACGATCGACTGCCGGGCGTCGTCGCGCGCACCCGCCGGCAGCCCGTCCGCCGCGGAGCCCAGCTGGGCGGAGTAGGTGGCGGCGAGCAGCGAGCCCAGGATCGCGACGCCCAGGGCGCCGCCCACCTGCCGCACCGAGTTGTTGACCGCGGCCCCGGCACCGGCCTTCTCCCGCGGCACCACGGACATGATCGACTCGGTCGCGGGGGCCATGACCGCGCCCATGCCGAGCCCCTGCACCGAGAGCACCACCAGCAGCAGCCAGACCGGCGAGGTGAGGTCGAGCAGCTGCACGCCGAGGAACGACAGGGTGATGAGCAGGAAGCCGGACGCGCACACGGCCTTGGCCCCGAACCGTTCGGCCAGCCCGGAGCTGCGCGGCGCCATGAGCGCCATGCCCAGCGCGACGGGGATGAGCGCCGCACCACTCTGCAACGGCGAGTAGCCGCGCGCGCCCTGCAGGTAGAACACCAGGTAGAAGGTGGCGCCGAGGAGCGCGAAGAAGTTGAGCCCCAGGGCCGCGGCGGCGGCGGAGAACGCCGGGTTGCGGAACAGCGAGACGTCGAGCGCCGGGTGGGCCGAGCGGCGCTGCAGCCAGACGAAGAGGGCCAGCAGGACCAGGCCACCGAGCAGCGGCACCAGGACGCCCGGCGTCGTCCACCCCGCGCCGCCACCGCCGTGGATGATCCCGTAGACCAGGCCGGCCAGCGCGACGATCGACAGCAGCACGCCGGGGAGGTCCAGCCGCCCCGGGGAGGGATCCTTCGATTCGGGCACGAAGGCGAGCACGGCAGCGATGCCCAGCACCGCGACGGGGACGCCGACGAGGAAGACCGCGCCCCACCAGAAGTGCTCCAGGACCGCACCCCCGGCCAGCGGCCCACCCGCGACGGCGATCCCCGCCGTCCCCGCCCAGACGCCGATCGCCCGCCCGCGCTCGCGGGGCGGGAAGACGTTGGTGATGACCGCCAGCGTCGTCGGCTGGACGGCCGCCCCGCCGATGCCCATCACCGCCCGCCAGACGATGAGCTCCAGGGGGCTGTCGCTCAGCGCGGCGAACACCGACGCCACGGCGAAGACGCCCAGCCCGATGAGCAGCACCCGCCGGCGGCCGATCCGGTCGCCGATGACGCCCCAGGTGAACAGCAGGCCGGCGAACACGAGAATGTAGGCGTCGACGGCCCACTGCAGCTCGCCCTGGCTGGCCTCGAGCTCCCGCTGCAGCGTCGGGAGGGCGACGTTGAGGATCGTGTTCCCCATGATCACCACGAGCAGGCAGACCGTCATGGTGGCCAGCACCCACCACCGGCGCTCGTAGCCGGGGCCCTTCTCCTCCCCGGACGCGGCCGCGTCCGGGCGCGGCCTGTCGGTCGCGGTCACTCCCCGGGGGCGGGGTCGGCGGCCCGGCGGCGACCGGGGTCGGCGAACGCCGCGAAGGCCTCCAGGTTGCGCAGCGACTCGCCGCGCTTGACCCGCCAGTCCCACTCCCGGCGGATCGACGTGCCGAAGCCGATCTCCAGCATCGTGTTGAAGTGGTCGTCGGCGTAGCTCAGGACCGACCCGAGCACCCGGTCGAGCTCCTCGGGCGTGACGGCGGCGTGCGGCAGCCGCCCGGTCAGGTAGACGTCGCCCACGGAGTCGATCGAGTACGCGACGCCGTACATGCGGGCGTTGTGCTGCAGCAGGTAGGTCCAGAGCTGCTCGCGGTTCTCGTCGGGCTGGCGGCAGACGAACGCCTCCACCCGCAGCGCGTGGTCGCCGACGACCAGCCCGCACACCGTCTTGAGCTTCTGCGTGCCCGGCAGGTCCACCAGCCAGGTGCCCGGCCGCGGGTGGTCGTGCACCAGCTCGTTCTCGCGCAGCGTCTGGTCGATGACGGCGTCGAGCTCCTCGATGGTCCGGCTCACCGGGCCACCCCCATCCCGGGCAGGGCCCGCAGCGATCCGGGCCGCCGCTCCCGCAGCGAGCGCGCCCTCGGGGCCGCCATCTCGGCGGCGGCGGCGGTGTACGCCTCGACCAGGGCGTCGGCGGTGCGGTCCCAGGAGAACCCGGCCGCGTGCCGGCCGGCGCCGGCGGCCAGCAGCTCGCGGCGGGCGAGGACCGCGCGCACCGCACCGGCGTAGTCGTCGGCGCGGTGGCCGTCGACGAGCACCCCTGAGACGCCGTCGCGCACCGCCGTCGGCAGCCCGCCCACGGCCGCCGCGACGACGGGGGTGCCGCAGGCCTGCGACTCCAGCGCGACCAGCCCGAAGGACTCGTTGTGGCTGGGCACGACCGTCACGTCCGCGGCGCGGTAGAACTCGGCCAGCCGCGCGGGCGGCTGCGGCGGGTGGAAGCGGACGACGTCGGCGATGCCCAGCGACCGGGCCAGCTGCTCCAGCTGCCGGGGCGCGTCCAGGCCGGTGCCGCTGGGCGCGCCGACCACGTGCACCTGCAGGCGCGCCCGCAGCGCCGGGTCGTCGGCCAGCATGCGGGCGGCGGTGTGCAGCAGCACGTCGGGCGCCTTGAGCGGCTGGATGCGCCCGACGAAGAGGAGGACGACGGCGTCCTCGCGCACGCCGACGGCGCGGCGGGCGGCGCCCCGGCTGCCGGGCGTGAACCGGTCGAGGTCGACCCCGGGCGGGACGACGAGGGTGCGCGCGGGGTCGGCGCCGTAGAGGCGCACGAGCTGGCGGGCCTCCTCGTCGGTGTTGGCGATCAGCCGGTCGGCCTCGGCCACGACCTGCTCCTCGCCGATGACCCGGGCGCGCGGCTCGGGGCGGTCGCCGTCGGCCAGCGCCTCGTTCTTGACCTTGGCCAGGGTGTGCGCGGTGTGCACCAGCGGCACGCCCCACCGGTCGCGGGCCAGCCAGCCGACCTGCCCGGAGAGCCAGTAGTGCGAGTGCACGACGTCGTAGTGCCCCGGCTCGTGCTGGGCCTCGGCGCGCAGCACCGCCGCGGTGAAGGCGCAGAGCTGCGCGGGCAGCTCCTCCTTGCCCAGGCCCTCGAAGGGGCCGGCGCTGACGTGCCGCACCGTGACGCCCGGGGTCATCTCGACCACCGGCGGCAGCTCGCTGGAGGTGGCCCGCGTGAAGATGTCGACCTCGATGCCGCGGGCGGCGAGCCGGCGGGACACCTCGACGACGTAGACGTTCATGCCGCCCGCGTCGCCCGCCCCGGGCTGGTCGAGCGGGCTGGTGTGCACCGACAGCGTCGCGACGCGTGCCGGGCGGCCGGGTGCGGGGAAGCGGCGAGCGGGCACCACGGACCTCCGCTCTGCTCTGCGAGGGCCCCCGACCAGCACCCCTGTCGGTCCTCCATCTTGCAACAGCGCCAGGATGGGGGCATGTCAGGTACCTCACCCTCGACCCCTGCGGGGGACGGCCCCCCGCCCGGTGCCGGTCGCACCGCCGTCGTCACCGGCGCCTCCAGCGGGATCGGGGCGGCCACGGCGCGCCGGCTCGCCGCCGAGGGCTTCGACGTCGTCCTCGGCGCGCGCCGGCTGGAACGCCTCGAGGCGCTCGCTGCGTCCACCGGGGGCCGCGCCCTGCCCCTCGACGTCACCGACCCCGCGTCGGTGGAGGCGTTCACCGCCGCCCTCGACCGGGTTGACGTGCTGGTCAACAACGCCGGCGGCGCATTCGACACCAACCCCGTTGCCGAGGCCGACCTCGACTCCTGGGCGCGCACCTACGAGGTCAACGTGCTCGGCACCGTGCGCCTGACCAAGGCACTGCTGCCGAAGCTCCGGGCCTCCGGCGCGGGCGACGTCCTGTTCGTGGGCTCCACCGCCGGCCTGATCTCCTACGAGGGCGGGGCGTCGTACACGGCGGCCAAGCACGGGGTGCACACGCTGGCCGAGACCCTGCGCCTGGAGCTCTGCGGCGACCCCGTCCGCGTGATCGAGATCGCCCCCGGGATGGTGAGGACGGAGGAGTTCTCGCTCAACCGGACCGGCTCGCAGGAGCGGGCCGACGCCGTCTACCGCGGTGTGCGGGAGCCGCTGGTGGCCGAGGACGTCGCCGACTGCATCGCGTGGGCGCTCACCCGCCCGCACCACGTGAACGTCGACCTGCTGGTGGTCCGGCCGCGCGCCCAGGCCGCCCAGCACAAGGTCGATCGCGGGTGACACCGTCGTCCTCCGGACGACACCGCGGCCAACGGCCGTCCCCCTGCTGCGCGGAGCTCAGCCCTCATACCTTTCGGGACCCCTCCGGGGCCCACTCGGCGCGACCAGGCACCACAGCGGTGGGTTCGCGTTCCAGGGTGACGCCGAACCGCTCCCGCACGGTGGCGACCACCCGGTCGGCGAAGGCGAGCAGCTCGGCCGCCGTCGCGCCGTCCTCGGTGGTGAGCGCGAGGCTGTGCCGCGACGAGGTGCCCACCCGCCCGTCGCGGGTGCCGCGGCCGAAGCCGGCGTGCTGCACCAGCCAGGCGGCGCTGAGCTTGAGCTGCCCGTCCCCGGCCGGCCAGCTCGGGCAGCCCTCGACCGCCCGCTCGGCGGGCACGATCGGGTTGGTGAAGAACGACCCGGCGCTGCGGGAGTCGGGGTCGGCCGCGTCCCAGACCATGCCCTTGCCCCGGCGCAGCGCCAGGACGGCGTCGCGGACGGCGGCCAGCGGCGCGGTCTGCCCCACCTGGATGCCGAGCGTGCGGGCCAGCTCCGCGTAGCCGACCGGCCGGGAGAGCTCGCCGGGATGCAGCGCGAAGTCCACCTCGAGGACGACGAACCGGCCGGCCTCCCGCTTGAGCCGGCTGTCGCGGTAGGCGAACCCGCACTCGGCCGGCGCGAGGGTGCGCTCGACCTTCTCGGTGCGGTCGTACACCCGGACGGCGGTGATGGTCTGCGCGACCTCCTGGCCGTACGCGCCCACGTTCTGCACCGGGGTCGCCCCGGTGGAGCCCGGGATGCCCGAGAGCGCCTCCATGCCGGCCAGCCGCTGCTCGACCGTGTGCGCGACCAGGGCGTCCCAGTCCTCCCCCGCCTGCACGGTCAGGACGTCGCCGGTGCGCACGACGCCCCGCGACCGGACGGCGACGACGTCGCCGGGCCACCCCTCGTCGGGCGCGATGAGGTTCGAGCCGCCGCCGAGCAGCAGCAGCGGGCGGCCGGACTCGTCGGCGTCGCGGACCGCCGCCACCAGCTCGGCGGCGTTCTCGGCCTCCACCAGCCGGTCGGCGGGGCCGCCCACGGCCAGGGTCGTGAGCGTCGCGAGGGGGACGTCGGATCGCACCTGCACGGCTCGACGGTAGCCGGGGCTACGCTCCTGGCCGGTGACCGAGCCGGGGAACGAGCACAAGCGTCGGGCCTCGCTGTCCCCGCGGGCGCAGCGCCGGGCGCCGCGGCTGGCCGCGGGGCGGGCACGTGCGCTGGGCCTGCCGACGCGCGGCACCACGAACGCCAACCGGCTGCGCCGGGTCGACCGCTGGCTGGTGGCCACGCAGGTGCCGCGGCTGCGCGACGCCGCCCACCCGCTCGTCGTCGACCTGGGTTACGGCTCCTCCGCCGTCACCACGCTGGAGCTGGTCGAGCGCCTCGGCCCGGAGGTGGACGGCCTGGAGGTCGTGGGCCTGGAGATCGACCCGGACCGGGTGGCGGCGGTGGCCGCCGACCGCGACCCGCCGCGGGTGGACTTCCGGGTCGGTGGGTTCGAGCTCGCCGGCCTGCGGCCTGTGCTGGTCCGCGCCTTCAACGTGCTGCGCCAGTACGACGAGGAGTCCGCCGCCCGGGCCTGGGACACGATGCGCGGCGCCCTGGCGCCCGGCGGGCTGCTCGTGGAGGGGACCTGCGACGAGTGGGGGCGCCGCTCGGCCTGGGTGGCGCTGGACGCCGACGGCCCGCTCACCCTCACCCTCGCCGCGCGCGTCTCCGACATCGCGACCCCCTCCGACCTCGCCGAGCGGCTGCCCAAGGCGCTCATCCACCACAACGTGCCGGGCCAGCCCGTGCACGAGTTCCTGCGCGCCTTCGACGCCGCCTGGGCCGCCGCGGCGGGGATGGGCACCTTCGGCCCGCGGCAGCGCTGGACGGCCGCGGTGGAGGGCCTGAGCGCTCAGGGCTGGCCGCTGGTCGGCTCCAGCCGGCGCTGGCGGCACGGCGAGGTGACCGTGCGGTGGTCGGCGGTCGCGCCCGTCTGACCGCGGCTCAGCCCTCGGGAGGCACCGGCGCCACCGGGCACTCGACGACGACGGCGACCATCCCGCCGTCCGATCCGCTCTCGTGCGGCTCACCGGGCTCCCACAGGACGGCGTCGCCGGCGGCCAGCGCCAGCCGGATGCCGTCGGCGCCGGCCGCCCACCCGTCCCCGGAGACGACCGCGAGCAGCTGCCAGAGGCGGGTCTCGTGCCGGCCCAGGACCGCGCCGACCGCGTAGGTAGCCACGTGGACGGCGAAGCCGGCCACCGGTTCGAGCACCCGGGCCGGCGGGACCATGGAGACGCCACGGCTGCCGAAGGCGGTGATCTCCCGCGGGGAGAGGTGGACCCGGCGCACGCCCGGGACGGTAGCCACCCGGGCACCCGGAGTCCTCCGGTGCGACCATGGCCCGGATGACAGCGGGGACGGCCGAGCGCCGGGTGGGGATGGCGCTCCGGTGAGGACGCCGCCGGGGCCGGTCCCCGTCGACGGAGGCACCGCCGAGCTCCTGGCCGACGCCGACCGCGACGGGTCGTGGGTGCTGATGCTCAACGACACCCCGCAGTCGCACGTGGATCTGGCCGATCCGGCCCACCTGGAGTTCGAGTACGTGCGCCGGATCGGGCACGTGCTGGACACCGCCGCCGAGCCGGGTGCGCCCCTCGACGTCGTGCACCTCGGTGGCGGGGCGCTGACGCTCCCCCGCTACGTGGCCACCACCCGCCCCGGGTCCCGCCAGCGGGTCGCCGAGATCGACCAGCCGCTCACCGACCTGGTGCGCGCGTACCTGCCCCTGCCCCGCACGGCCCGGGTACGGGTGCGGGCGGCCGACGCGCGGGAGGCGCTGACCGCGCTGCACCCGGGCAGCGCCGACGTCGTCGTCACCGACGTCTTCGCCGGCGCACGCACGCCCGCCCACCTGACGACCGTCGAGTTCGCGGCGGAGGTCGCGCGGGCCCTCCGGCCCGGCGGCGTCTACGCCGCGAACGTCGCGGACGGGCCGCCGCTGCGCTTCGCGCGGGGCCAGGTCGCCACGCTCCGCACCGCCTTCCGCCACGTCTGCCTGCTCGCCGAGCCGGGCACGCTGCGGGGCCGGCGCTTCGGCAACCTGGTCGCCGTCGCCTCCGACGCGCCGCTGCCGCTCGCGGAGCTCAGCCGTGCGTGCGCGCGGGACCCGATGCCCTCGCGGGTGGTGGACGGCGCAGAGCTCGACCGCTTCACCGGCAACGCGCGGCCGGTCGCCGACGCCGACGCCGAGCCGTCGCCCGAACCGCCGGAGGGCGTCTTCGGCCGCTGAACACGGCACGGGCACCCCGCCGGTGGCCCTAGGCTGCGTCCATGACGACGCCTGCCCCCTACCGGTTGCGCCGGGACACCCGCCACAAGATGGTCGCCGGCGTCTGCGCCGGGATCGCACGGCGCTACGGGCTCTCGCGCAGCGGCCTGCGCGTGGCGTTCGTGGTCTCCTGCGTGCTCCCTGGCCCGCAGTTCGTCGCCTACCTGCTGCTCTGGGTCCTCATGCCGGCCGACGACCGGCCCTGACCCCTGCCGGAGCAGTGCCCGCCTGCTACCAGGTGTTGTCGCGGCGCATCCCGCCGACCGCGGGGCGCACGTCGACGAGGTAGACGATCGCCGCGATGACGGCGGGCAGGCCCAGCAGCGACAGCGGCGTCTGCGTCCAGAGGATGACGAGCAGGGCGAGACCGGTGATCGCGGCCCACCCGGGCTTGGTCAGCTTGCCGGCGGCGACGTACCCGGCGGCCGGCCGGATGAGGGCGTCCACGAACGCCCAGGCGGTCAGCGCCAGGGAGGCCCAGTAGAGGAGCAGCAGCAGCCACCCGTCGAACACGCCCATGACCCGAGCCTACCCGCGCCGACCGCTCCGCCGGGCCGGCCGGCCGACGGCTCGCCCGGAAGCAGGGGCGGGACGCGACAGGGCCCCGGAGCGCTGGTCGCAGCTCCGGGGCCCTGGTCGGGGTGCCGTGGCGTCAGTTCTTCTTGGCGGGCACGGCGGTCGGGTCGGCCGGCTTGGCCGTGCGGGCGCGGGACACGCGGGCCGAGGTGGCCTTGGCCGGCGACTTGCGGGCGGCGGAGGTGTTCTTCTTGGTGGCCGGCCGCTTGGGGGCGGCGACGGCCTCCTCCGCGGTGGCCTTGGTGGCCTCGGCGGCGTCCTCGACCTTGTCCTCGGCCTTGGCGGCGACCTTGGTGGCCTTGGCGGCCGTCTTCTGCGCCACCGAGGTCACCTCGTTGGAGGCCTCGACGACGGCCTCGGCGCCCTCCTCGATGACGTCCTCGAGGCGCTCCTCGACGGCGTCGACGGTCTCCTCGGCGCGACGGACGACCCGGCGGACGCCGGGCTGGCGGCGCAGGTCCTCGACGACGACGGCGCCGCGCTCGGCAAGCGTCTCGACGGTGGTGAGCGCCTGGGTGCGGGCGGTCCCGACCAGGCCGGCGACGGTGCTGCGCAGGGTCTCCGGGCGCACGGCCACGGCGAGCTGCTGCGCCGTGGTGCGGGCGTTGCCGGCGGCCTCGGCGGCCCGGGTGCGGGCCTCCTTGACGGCGAGGTCGGCCTGGACCTGGGCCTCGCCCGGCAGCGCCTCGGCGGTGCTGCGGAACTGCGCGACGACGGTGCGGGCGCGCTCGACGGCGAGGTCACCGGCGCCGACGAAGGCGAGCAGCGGGGTGCGGGCCTGCTCGGCGAGGGTGCGGCCCTGGGCCACGGCGAACTCGCCGTACTGCTTCACGGTCTGGGTGGGGGTCATGCCGGACTCCTTTGGGAGTGGGAGGTGGGGGAGGTTCAGCCGGCGGCCGGGGAGGAAGCCCGGTGCTCGCGGACGTAGGTCTCGTAGAGCTCGAGCAGGACGGCCTTGTGCCGCTCGGACAGCGCGTCGTCGGCACGGATCGCCGCCACGGTGTCCGGGTTCCCGGAACGCCGGTCGAGGATCCCCGCCTGCTCGTAGAGCGTCTCGGCCGAGATCTTCAGGCCCCGGGCGATCGACGCGAGGATCTCCGCCGACGGCTTGCGGAGGCCCCGCTCCACCTGGGACAGGTAGGGGTTGCTGACCCCGGCGGTGCGGGCGAGCTCGCGCAGCGAGACGCGCGCGGCGCTGCGCTGCTCGCGGATGAAGTCGCCCACCGACGAGCCGACCGCCGAGACGTGGGAGGCGTCGGCGACCGAGTCGGCGACGCTGCCGGCGACCCGGTCCACCGTGGAGCGGACCGTGGTCACCTGCTCGCGGACGAACTCACCGGGGGTCTGCACGCCTACGACGGTAGCCCCGGGTGCTAGCTCTTGCAAGCGGAGCCGCTAGCACCCGGGCGTGAGGACGGCCACACCGCGGTTGCGCTGGTCAGGCGCCGAGCGCCGCCGACTCCCGGGCCTCGCCGACGACACCCTCGCCGCCGGTCACGGGCGTCCGCGCCCACGGAGCAAGCACCTCGCCCGGGACGCCGAGCCGGCGCAGGCCCGCCGCGA
This sequence comes from Blastococcus sp. SYSU DS0669, assembly GCF_054050895.1. Taxonomy (NCBI): domain Bacteria; kingdom Bacillati; phylum Actinomycetota; class Actinomycetes; order Geodermatophilales; family Geodermatophilaceae; genus Blastococcus; species Blastococcus sp. SYSU DS0669. The sequence continues at coordinate 18,533 of NZ_JBJHAE010000017.1, forward strand.
GCGCCGGAGTCCGGCCGCGGTCGCCGCCGTCGTCGAGCTTGAGCGCCACGGCGCCCGCGCCCGGCAGCGCCGCCACGTGCACGCCGTCGGCCCCGCCCTTCACCAGCAGGCCGGGGACGGCGCGCATGAGGTCGGTGTCCTCGCGGCCGGTGCCCGCGACGAACCAGGGGTGCGCACGCACCGCGTCGGCGACCGACCGGGACAGCGTGCCCTCGGGCGCCTGCACGAGCGAGAGCACGCCGCGGGCCAGGCCGGTGAGGGAGAGGGCGTGCTGCGGCGCTCCGCACCCGTCGACGACGACGTCCGCGACGGGCTCGCCGGCCGCCTCGCCCAGCCGTGCCTCGATCGCCTGCTGGAGCGGGTGCTCCCGCGCCAGGTAGCCCACCGTGGGCCAGCCGGCCGCGACGCAGGCGGAGAGCATCGCCGCGTGCTTGCCCGAGCAGTTCATGGCGAGCCGCTCCGGTGACCGCCCGGCGACCAACCAGGCCGCCCTCGTCGGCTCGTGCTGCGGGAGGGCCGGCGGGCAGCCCAGGTCGTCGGGCCCGAGCCCCACGGCGGCGAGCATCGCCGCGACGACGTCGCGGTGCCCGTCCTCGCCGGTGTGCGAGCCCGCGCCGATCGCCAGCTCCTCGCCCGACCGCGGGGACCAGCCGGCCGCCAGCAGCGCGGTCGCCTGCACCGGCTTGTTCGCCGAGCGGGGCAGCACCGGCCGCGCGACGTCACCCGCGCGGGAGAGCACCTCGCCGTCGGCACCGAGCACCACCAGCGACCCGCGGTGCACCGACTCCAGGAAGCCCGACCGCCAGACCTCGACCAGGACGGGCGAGTCGGGCCAGGTCGCGTTCAGTGCCGGCCTTCGTCGGCGAGCAGGGCGGCGACGTCGGCCTCGCCGTCGCGGTACCGGCGCCCGAGCTCTGCCGCCAGGCCGTCCATGACCTGCTGCACGCCGCGGCGGCGCTCCGACAGCCCCTTCTCGGCGTCGGTGAGCGCGCGGGCGGCCGCCTCCAGCTTGGCGTCCGAGAGCTCCGTGATCGCCGACAGGTCGGCCCCCGGCGTCAGCGAGTTCACCCAGGACTCGTACTCCTGCGGGTCCGCCGGCTGCACCGTCTGGTGCCGGCCCAGGCCGTGCGCGGGGCCACGCCCCTTCTCCGAGAGGATCTCCGGCAGCAGGTCGACCAGCGACCGCCCGTCGTGCTCGGCCCGCCGCTGCAGCTCGCGCTTGACGATGTCCAGGCGGCCCTGCAGCAGCCGGCGGGTGTAGGAGAGGTTGACCTCCTGCTGCTCGGCCTCGCGGCGCAGCCGCCGCACGTCGCCCATGGGCCGGCTCACGGCGCCCTCCAGGAACGCCGGGTCCAGCAGCGCGTCGACGGCGGCACCCCCGGCGGGGGACGGCTTCGGACTCACGGGGGTGGCCTCCAGGTGCGGGACGCCCGGCACGCGGACGTCGGCGGTGGTCAGCGGCGGACGCTGGCCGAAGCGTAGGTGAGCGACCCCGGCCTGCCCACCTCGAGGCGGGGCCGCGGCACGCTCAGCCGATCGTCCCAGACCGGACGGCCCGCACCCGGTTCCGCGCGGCCACCTGGGTGTCGTCGAGCGCCGGCGGGGCGTCGTCGGGGTCGATCGCGGCCGTCGAGCCCGCCACGGCCAGGGTGGCGTCCTGGGCCACCGACTGCTTGACCAGGGCCAGCGCGATGACGCCCAGCTCGTGGTGCCGGACGACGCTGCCCACCCGGCCGACCGTCCGGGCGCCCGCCAGCACCGGCTCGCCGGGCGCCGGGAGGTCCTCGCTGACGCCGTCGAGGTGCAGCAGCACGAGCCGGCGCGGCGGGCGGCCGAGGTTGTGCACGCGGGCGACCGTCTCCTGGCCGCGGTAGCAGCCCTTGTCCAGGTGGACGGCGGTGCGCAGCCACTCCAGCTCGTTGGGGATGGTGCGGTGGTCGTTGTCGACGCCGAACCGGGGGCGCCGGGCCTCCACGCGCAGCGCCTCGAAGGCGGAGGCGCCCGCGAGGGGGACGCCGAGGCGGTCGGCCAGCGCGTCGACCTCGGCGCGCGGCACCAGCAGGTCGTAGGCCCCGGCCGACCCGTCGCCGAGTGCCGGCATGCCGCGCACCCAGCCGTCGCCGGCGGGCTCCACGACGTACGGCGCGGCGGGCACGGGCAGCCCGGCCGCCGCCAGGGCCGCGGCCGAGCCGGGGCCGACCAGCGTCAGCAGCGCCCGGTCGTCGGTGACCAGCCGCGGCTCCACCCGGAGCATGAAGCGCATCCGCTCGAGGAAGGCCAGCAGCACGGGGCCGGCCCCCGGCTCGACGTCGGCCCACGTGGTGCCGCCCAGCTCGGTGACGACCAGGTGGTGCTCGACGTGGCCGTGCGGGCTGAGCACCAGGGCCTCGCTCCCGACGCCGTCGCCCAGCCGCTCGAAGTGCTGGCTGGTGATGCTGTGCAGCCAGGAGAGGCGGTCGGCGCCGGGCACCGCCAGCACGTCACGGTCGCTGCGGTCGACCAGGCCGACGCCCTCGGCGAGCAGCCGCTGCTCCCGCAGGGGGTCGCCGTAGTGCGCCGCGACGACCCGGGCGGCCTCGGGCCCCGGCTCGACGGACACCGCCCCGGGGCGGGCGAGGAGGGGTGAGGGGGTGGTCATGACGACTCCGTTCCGGCGCGGTCTCGGCAGGCGCGACACGTGCCCGACAGGGCGACGTGGCCGACGTCCACGGTGAAACCCAGCTCGGCCGCCAGACGTTCCGCCGCCCCGTCCAGCAGGTCCGGCGCCGCGGACGAGATCTCGCCGCACGAGGAGCAGACGACGTGCAGGTGGGGGCGTTCGGCGGCGTGGTAGACCGGCGCCCCGCGGCCGAGGTGGGTGTGCCAGACCAGCCCGAGGCGCTCCAGCAGCTCCAGGGTGCGGTAGACCGTCGAGGTGTCGGGCGCGCTGCCGCCCGGCCCGGCCTCCTCGCGCAGCCGGGCCCCGATCGCCTCCGGCGTGGCGTGCGCCAGCGCCGCCACCGCGGCCAGCACCCGGGCGCGCTGCGGGGTCAGCCGCAGCCCCCGCGCGCGCAGCTGCTCCGCCAGCGGCGCGGCGACGTCGTCGGTCCCCATGGCGAGAGCCTATGCCGGTCGTACGGCAGGCTTGCCCCCGTGAGCGATCGACGCAGGGTGGCGGTCTGGCGGGACGGCGCGGCGGAGCGGGTCCCCGCCGACCAGCCGGTCGTGACCGCCTTCGACCTCGGCCTGGGCCGCGGGGACGGCGTCTTCGAGTCGGTGGCCGTCGTCGGCGGGCGCACCCCGCACCTGGAGGCCCACCTGGCGCGGTTCACCCGCTCCGCCGCCCTGCTGGGGCTCACCCAGCCCGGCGACGCCGCCTGGCGGGCGCTGGTGACGGCCGTGGTGGCGGGCTGGCCGGCCGACGAGGAGGGCGTCTGCCGCCTCCTGCTCACGCGCGGGCTCGGCGACGGCACCCCTCCCACGGCGCTGGCCCTCCTCGCCCCGGTGCCCCCGGAGACGGTGCGGCAGCGGGTGGAGGGCATCGCCGTGGTGACGCTCGGGCTCGGGCTGCCCGCCGACTTCCGCGCCGGTGCGCCCTGGCTGCTCGGCGGCGCGAAGACGCTCTCCTACGCGGTCAACATGGCCGCCCAGCGGCACGCCCACGACCTCGGCGCCGACGACGTCGTGCTCACCAGCCTGGAGGGGCGGGTGCTGGAGGGGCCGACCTCGACCGTCGTCTGGGCCGCCTCCGGCACCCTGCACACCCCGCCGGTGGAGAGCGGCATCCTCGCCGGCACCACCCAGGCGCGGCTGTTCGCCGCCGCCCGCGCGGCCGGCCGGCCCACCGCCACCACCCCCGGCACGGTCGAGGACCTCCACGCCGCCGACGCCGTGTGGCTGCTCTCCGGCGTGCGGGGCGCAGCCCCGGTGCACACCATCGACGGCGTCCGGCGCGGGGACGCCGGCCTCTCCTCGATGATCAGGGAACTGCTCGCCGGGTAGCGTGAGATCCTGGTGCGCCGGGAAGTCTGGTCGGCAGCGCGTCCGTCGAGGGCGCGTCCCGACCCGAACCTGCCCTCCGGAGCCGCCCCGTGACGACACCCGCCCCCACCCGCCTCTTCGGACGCGGCTCCTGGACCGAGGCGCAGCGCGTCGCCTCGGTGCTCCGCAAGGAGACCGTCGGCGGGGCGCTGCTGCTGGTGGGCGCGGCGATCGCGCTGATCTGGGCGAACTCCCCGTGGGCGGAGAGCTACGAGGCCCTCCGTGACACCCGGGTGGGGCCGGAGTCGCTGCACCTGGACCTCACGCTGGGCACCTGGGCCGCCGACGGTCTGCTGGCGATCTTCTTCTTCGTCGCCGGGCTGGAGCTGAAGCGGGAATTCGTCGCCGGCGACCTGCGCGAGCCCCGCCGGGCGGCGCTCCCCATCGCGGCTGCGGTCGGCGGCATGGTGGTCCCCGCGCTGTTCTTCGTGCTGCTCAACCTGAACGGACCCGAGGGGGCGCTCGCGGGCTGGGCCATCCCCTCGGCCACCGACATCGCCTTCGCGCTCGCCGTCCTGGCGGTCATCAGCACCCACCTGCCCAGCTCGCTCCGCACCTTCCTGCTGACGCTGGCCGTCGTCGACGACCTGCTGGCGATCACGATCATCGCGATCTTCTACACGGCCTCGCTGGCCACCACGCCGCTGCTGCTGTCGCTGATCCCGCTGGCGCTGTTCGGCTTCCTGGTGCAGAAGCGGATCCGGTCCTGGTGGCTGCTGCTGCCCCTCGCCGCCGTCACCTGGGTGCTGGTGCACGAGTCCGGGGTGCACGCCACCGTCGCGGGCGTCCTCCTGGCCTTCACCGTCCCGGTCGTGCGCAGCGACGCCGCCGGCGGGCCGGAGGCCGGACCGGGCATGGCCGAGCACTTCGAGCACCGGATCCGCCCGCTGTCGGCGGGCGTCGCCGTGCCGGTCTTCGCCTTCTTCTCCGCGGGTGTCGCCATCGGCGGGCTCTCCGGCCTGGGCGAGTCGCTCGGCGACAGCATCGCCATCGGGATCATGCTCGGGCTCGTCGCCGGCAAGGCGATCGGCATCACCGGCGCCACCTGGCTGGTCTCCCGCTTCACCCGGGCGCAGCTGGACGAGAACCTCGGCTGGCCCGACGTCGTGGGCCTCGCCCTGCTGGGCGGGATGGGCTTCACCGTCTCGCTGCTGATCACCGAGCTGGCGTACGGGGCCGAGAGCGAGGCCTACGACCACGCCAAGGTCGGCATCCTCTTCGGCACGCTGCTGGCGGCGCTGCTCGCCGCGGTGATCCTCCGGGTGCGCAACCGCCGCTACAAGGCGATGTACCTGCACGAGATGAGCGACGTCGACCGCGACGGCATCCCCGACGCCTGGGACACGGTGGACGACCGCCCCCGGCACGTCGGGGACGGCCGGGCCGTCCCGCCGCCCGGGCCCGGCGCCTCCGCCGCCACCGACGAGCTCGGGGCCGACGCCGCGCGCCCGGCCTACGAGACGGTCGACGACGAGGCCGAGCACGACCCCGACTGGGAGGGCAGCCCGCCTCCCGGGCGCACCGCCACGGACGCCGCCGAGGACAGCGGGGGCCACGACGGCCCGCGGCCCCGGTACGAGACGGTCGACGACGCGGCCGAGCACGACCCCGACTGGCAGGGCAGCCGCCCGCCCGGGCGCACGCTCGGGCCCGGCGACTGACCTCGCCGGCCGGGGCACGCCGGTCCGGGTCCGCCCACCAGCGTGTTCGCCCACAGCAGACGAAATCGGTTGCCGCCTCCGCGCGCGCGGTCGTACCGTCGTGGCACACGAGAGAGGAGGTGGTCCGTAACTTTGCTGAGCTACAGGACTCGTGAGGTGGCTGTCCGCTAGCCGCCGTCCAGATGGGCCGCCCGTTCGGACCGGAATCCGAACGACGGCAGGATCGCCCGTCCGTCGCACGGCGGCGAGCGAGAACCGGACAGTCACCCGACCCCCGGGCCGCCGACATTTGTCCAGTCGGCCCGCGTGCAGCTCCTCCGGGAGCGCCGCGGAGCAGCCCGGGGGTTGTCCGTTCCCAGGAGGCGCTCGTGCAGCTCGGCGGTCTGCCCGTCGAGACCGACGTCTCCACCGGCACCTGGGTCGCCGAGGCCGTCGCCCGCGCCTGCTGGGGCACCGTGGCCGCGCTCGTGCCGCCGCTCTTCCCGGCCTACGCCCGCGTGCTGCACCCCGCCTACCGGTACGAGGGCGACGACGACGTCGAGGTGGCCTGGGCCGACGTCGCCGCGCTCAACGGCACCGTCGCCCACCCGCTGATGCAGTGGCCCGCGGTGACCGGCGGCTGGGAGTACCTGACCGAGGACAGCCAGCCCCCCGACTGGGACGGCGCGCCCGCCGAGGGGCACCTGCCCACCGGCGTCGCCGCGCGCATGGCAGCCGTCCTCGCCCGCCACACCGGCAGGCCCGACGACTGCCTGCTGGGCCGGTGGGCCGGCTTCGGGTTCGACGCCGCCGAGCTGCGCGGGGCGCCCACGCTGCCGCTGCCCCGGCAGCGCGACGCGGTGCTGGTGCGGGGCGCGGCCGCCGACGCGGCGCGCAACCTGGCGCCCGAGCCCTCCGAGCAGAGCGCCAACCTGTGGTGGCCGGCCGACCGCTCCTGGGTGGTCGCCACCGACATCGACCTGATGAGCACCTACGTCGGGGGCAGCGTCGCCTGCGTCGCCGAGCTCCTGGCCGCACCCGCGCTGGAGGCCCTGCCGAGCGCGGCGGAGGACCGGGTCGGTCACGCCGACGACCCGGTCAACCCCCTGCCGCGGCGCGACTAGAGCAGCGCCAGCTCGCCCGCGAGGTCGTCCAGCCCCAGCGACCCCTGCGAGAGGGCGGCCATGTGCCAGGCCTTGAGGTCGAAGCCGGCACCCCGGGCGCGCTGCGCCGCGGCCCGACCGTCCCGCCAGGCCCGCTCGCCGAGCTTGTAGCTGATCGCCTGCCCCGGTAGGCCGAGGTAGCGCACCAGCTCGCTGTCCAGGAAGGCGACGTCCGCACCGGAGTGCTCGCCCAGGAACGCGCGGGCGAGCTCGGGGGTCCACGGCCGGCCGCGGTGCTCGGCCAGCACGCCGTCGGCGTCGTCGGGGACGGGCAGGCCCAGGTGCATGCCGATGTCGATGACCACGCGCACCGAGCGCAGCTGCTGGGCGTCGAGGAACCCGAGCCGCTCGCCGGGGTCGGCGAAGTACCCGAGCTCGTCCATCAGCCGCTCGGCGTAGAGCGCCCACCCCTCGACGTTCGCACCCACCGAGCCCAACGACGTCTGGTAGGTCGACAGCTGCCCGGACACGTGCACCCACTGCGCGAGCTGCAGGTGGTGGCCGGGGACGCCCTCGTGGTACCAGATCGACACGAGGTCCCAGAGCGGGAACCGGGTGCGGCCCAGCGTGGGCAGCCAGGTCCGGCCCGGCCGGGAGAAGTCCTGGGCGGGACGGGTGTAGTACGGCGCGGCGGCGCTCCCCGGCGGGGCGATCATCGCCTCCACCCGCTTCACCGGCTCGGCGAGGTCGAAGTGCGTGCCGTCCAGCGCCGCGATCGCCTCGTCCATCATCTGCTGCAGCCGCTCGCGGATCGCCGCCACGCCCTCGACCGCGGGGCCCTCGAGCGACAGCCGGCGCATCGCCTCCAGCGGCGTCGCGCCCTCGTGCACCCGGTCGGCCTCAACGCGCTGCTCGGCCAGGATCCGCCGGTGCTCGGCCCAGCCCCAGGCGTAGGCCTCCTCCAGCCCGCGGCCGGCACCGAGGTCCGATCCGGTCCAGCGGCGGGCGGCCACGGCGTAGCGGTCCCGCCCGACGGCGTCCGGTGTCCCCTCGGTGCGAGGGGCGTACCCGTCCCGCAGGAAGTCGCGGACCTCGACGACCGCCTCGTCCGCGGCGCGCGCGGCCGACGCGAGCTCGCCCCGCAGCGCCTCGGGGCCGGTGGCGACGAACGAGGCGAAGAACGGGCCGCTGGACCACTCGTCGAGCTGGGCGAGCACGGTGCGCACCTGCCGCGGGGCGACGAGCAGCCCCCGGCGCGCCCCCTCGGCCAGCGTCTCCCGGTAGCCACGGTAGGCCTCCGGCACGCGGGCCAGCCGGCGGGCGAGGACGGACCAGTCCTCCTCCGTCGCTGCCGGCATGAGCATGAACACCTGGCGGATCGAGTGCAGCGGGCTGAACAGGTTGTTGAGCGACCGGAACCCCTCACCGGCCTCGTGGACGGCGAGCTCGGCGCCGAGCCGCTCCCGCAGGAGGCGGGCGCAGCGGCGCTCCACCGGGTCGTCGTCGAGCGCGGGGTCGGCCGCCTGCACCCGGTCGAGCTCGGTCAGCGTGGCGCGGGCGAGGGCCGCCTCGGCCTCGAGGCCGGCCGGGCTCACGTCGGGGAGCCGGTCGTCCCCGGGGCGGGCACCCAGGGAGGTCGCGACGATCGGGTCCAGGTCGCAGACGGCGTCGACGTAGCGGTCGGCGACCTCGCGCGGGGTGGCGGGCGGGGTGGTCACCGGATGCGCTCCAGTCGGGCCGACATCACCGGGCGCGGCGGCTGCTCCCCCACGGCGCGGTCGATGGCGTACATGAGGGCGCCCTCGACGATGCCGTAGAGCCGCACCGCGCGGGTGACCTCCGGGGCGTCCGGCGTCCGGGCCAGCACGTCGCTGGTCAGCTCCCAGCTCGTGGTCGTGCGCGCGGTGCCGACGTAGATCTCCACGAGCCCGTCGGGGCTGGCCACGAGCAGCTCGACCTCGTCGCCGCCGCGGGGCCGCCAGAAGCCGGTCTCCCGGACGTCCGGGCCCACGATCCTCCCGTCGTCGGTGAGCCGCCAGGTGCGGGACTCGTAGGCGAGGAAACCCCGGCCGTCGTGGGCGAAGCGGACCCACTGACCGAACCGGTGGTCGCCGCCGGTCCCGGCCGCCTGGCCCTCGCCGTGCCACTCCCCGAGGAGGGGGAGCACGGAGAGGATCTCCTCCGACACCTCCGGCCCGCTGCGGACGTCGGCGGTGTCGGGCACCGGCAGCTCGGTGGGGGCGGTCACCGCCGGCCCGCCTTCGGGCCGCGGGAGAGCCGGACGGCGCCGTAGCCGAGCGCCACGGCGGACGACGCCGTCAAGGTGACCAGGAGCCAGGCAGAGACCATGGCGACCACCGTAGTGACGACGCCGCGGCCCGGCCTCAGACGGCCGCCGGGGCGCGGCCTGCGGTCGCCGCGACCACCTACGCCCAGGGGAGCGGGTCCGGTGCTGGACACCGAGCGCTGCTCCGGCCGCGCGATGGCGGAACCGGCCCCCGGCCCCGTGCTCTGACGGAACCCCCCGAAATCGGGGGTTCCGCGCCTCCAGGGGCCGGGCGGAGGCTGCCCCCCTCAGGGCGACGCGCGGCGGATAACGACGTCCGCCCACCGGGGGCCGCCGCCCGGAACCGGGGAGCACCCATGCACATCGGTAGAGCACGACTCCTGGCGGTGGCGTCCGCCACCGCCCTGGTCGCTGTCGGCGTAGCCGGACCGGCGGCCGCGGACGGCGGGAAGAAGCCCGGCCACCCGCACGCCGGCTTCAGCATCCAGGCCGCGGTGGACGCCGCGAAACCGGGTGACACGATCCGCATCCCACCCGGCACGTACCACGAGTCCGTCACGATCCAGAAGGACGGCATCACGCTGCTCGGCCACCGCGTGGTCATCGCGCCCGCCGGGGCGGCACCGACCGCCTGCGACACCCTGGAGGGCCCCGAGACCGACCGCGTGTCCGGCATCTGCATCCTCGGCGAGATCGACCTCGAGACCTTCGAGGCCGGCGACCGGGTGAGCGGGGTCAGCGTCCGCGGCGTCACCGTCACCGGCGCGGCCGGCGACGGGCTGATCGCCGTCGCGACCGAGGACCTGAAGGTGAGCGACAGCAGGTTCACCGACAACGGCGGGTACGGCGCCGCCAGCTTCGCCACCGAGGGCACCACCTTCCACGGCAACAAGGCCACCGGGAACGCCGAGGCGGGCTTCTACATCGGCGACAGCCCGCACGCCGACGCCCACGTCCACGGGAACTACTCGGCGGACAACGAGATCGGCTACTTCTACCGGAACGCCAGCGTCGGCAAGATGCAGGGCAACGTCGGCGTCGGCAACTGCGTCGGCACCCTGCTGCTGGCCGGCGCCCCCGGGCCGGTCACCGACTGGGAGCTGCGGAAGAACGAGATGTCCGCGAACAACAAGCTGTGCCCGGGTGAGGGCGGCGAAGAAGGCGCGCCCACCCTCAGCGGTGGTGGCATCGCGCTGGTCGGGGCACAGGACTTCCGGGTCAGGGAGAACCGGGTCTTCGACAACGTCCCGGCCGCGCCGGACAGCGCGCTCCAGGGCGGCATCGTCGTCCTCTCCAGCGGCTCCGTGCCGGGGCTCGCGCCGTTCGACCCCAGCGGTGACGTCGAGCGCAACAAGGCCAAGGGCAACCAGCCGGCCGACATCAACTGGGACGAGACCGGGGACGTCGACTTCGACAAGAACCGGTGCGTGACCTCGATCCCCGAGGGGCTCTGCGGCTGAGCCCGCGCACGACCCCAGGCGCCCGCTCCGGCTCCACGCCGGGGCGGGCGCCGTCGTGCGTGCACCCCGGTGGCCGGGGGTGAGGCCGACGCGACAGGCCGGGTCGCTGGTGGCCCGGGAGGGTCGTACGGCAGGCTGGACCGGCCTTGCGCACGCGGGCACCAGCGGGGAGGAGCGGACATCCAGATGGGCCAGGCCGGCCGCAGCGCGGCGCCGATACCGGGCGAGGAGGCGCTGCCCGGGGCGCCCTCGTGGTTCTCGGTGCTGCAGGACTCCTCGCTGCTGCTCGCCGCGGTCTGCGACACCGGCGGCAGGTTGCTCACCGCCAACCGACTGGCCCTGGAGGACTGCGGCTTCGACCGCCGCGAGCAGCTCGGCCGGCCGCTGTGGGACGTCGGCTGGTGGGCCGGTGACGAGGACGCCCGCGCCCGGGTGACCGCCTGGTGCCTGCAGGTGGCCGCCGGCGGCGAGCCGGTGCGCGCGGCCACGGACTTCTTCCTCGCCGACGGCCGGCGGCGGGTCGCCGACCTGACCCTGCAGCTGGTCAGCGAGGGCACGCAGGAGGAGTACCTGCTCGTCACCGGGCTGGACGTCACCGAGCGGCTGGAGAACGAGCGGCTCACCGCCGAGGCGCGGGCGGCCGGCGCCGAGGCCACCACGCTGCGCCAGGTCGCCACCGCCCGGGCGCAGGACCTGGAGGTCCTGCGGGAGACCGAGGCCAAGCTGACCCGCGCCCTGGCCATCACCGAGCGCGTGCTGGCCAACGTCGCCGACGGCATCTACGGCCTCGACGCCGACGGTCGGGTCGAGTTCCTCAACCCCGCCGCGGCCCGCCTCACCGGCTACCGCCCCGGCGAGCAGCTCGGCCGCGACCAGCACGCCATGATCCACAGCCGGCGCCCCGACGGGAGCCCCTACCCCCGCGAGGAGTGCCCGGTCTGGCAGGCGTTGCGCACCGGCCGCACCGTCGTCGCCGACCACGAGACGCTGTGGCGCAGCGACGGCACGCCGATCCCGGTCGAGATGGTGGTCGTGCCCACCGTGGAGGGCGGGGAGCTCACCGGCGTGGTGGTCTCCTTCCGCGACCTCACCGACCGGCTGGCCGCCCAGCGGCAGGCCGCGGAGCTCGAGGCGCTGGCCGCCCGGGCCGCGGCCGACCGCGCGCTCTCCGACCGGTTGCAGCAGTCCCTGCTCACGCCGCCACCCGAGCCCGACCACCTGCAGATCGCCGTCCGCTACCGGCCCGCGGCGCACGAGGCGCAGGTGGGGGGCGACTGGTACGACGCCTTCCTGCAGCCGGACGGGGCCACGATGCTGGTCATCGGCGACGTCGTCGGCCACGACAGCAGCGCGGCCGCGGCCATGGGACAGCTCCGCGGGTTGCTGCGGGCCCTGGCGTACGCCGCCGAGGGCGGCCCGGCGACGACCCTCACCCGGGTGGAGCACGCCGCCCGCGGGCTGGCGGTCTCCACCCTGGCCACGGCGGTCCTGGCGCGCATCGAGCGGCACCCCGGGGACCCCGTCGCCGGACGGCGGCTGCTGCGGTGGAGCAACGCCGGGCACCTGCCCCCGGTGCTGGTGGCGCCCGACGGCACGAGCGCGCTGCTCACCAGCCGCCCCGAGCTGATGCTCGGGATCGACCCCGACGCGCCGCGCAGCGACCAGACCGCCGAACTGCCCGACGGGCACACCCTCTTGCTGGTCACCGACGGGCTGGTGGAACGGCGCGACATCGACCTCGACGAGGGCCTGGAGCGGCTGCGGGAGGCGCTGCGGGACCTGGGCGGCATGCCGCTGGAGGAGCTGCTGGACGTCGTCCTCGGCCGGCTGGTGCCCGACGCAGGCGCCGACGACGTCGCCATCGTGGCGGTGCGCGCCTTCCCCGAGGACCGGCCGCGGCCGGCCGAGGCCGGTCCTCGCCGGCTGCCCCCGGGCGTCTCCTGAGACGCCGCAGCGCCCGCCCCGGCGTACCGGGACGGGCGCTGCGATGTTCTTCCGGCCCCGTTCAGAGGCTCGCCGCGAGCTCGCGAGCGCTCAGGGGGACGGGGTCCTCAACCGAGGGCGACCGTGGTCTCGTTCAGCCCGACGTCGGCGGAGAGCACGCGCTCCCCCTTGCCGACCGCGGCCAGGGCACGCAGCTTCCACGGCCCCGGCGCGGCGAAGAACCGGAACTCACCCTCCGGGCTGGTGACCACCTCGGCGGTGAACTCGTCGGTGGCGTCCAGCAGCCGGACGTAGGCCCCGGCCACCGGCGCACCGTCGTGCCACACCGAGCCCTGGATGACCGTCTGGGTGCTCAGGTCGATCCCGTCCAGGGTGCCGCCCTGCTTCGGCGCTCCGCACATGTCAGCTCACTTCTCGATCGGGACGCCGACGAGCGAGCCGTACTCCACCCAGCTGCCGTCGTAGTTCTTGACGTCGGTCTTGCCGAGCAGCTCGCGCAGCACGAACCAGGTGTGGCTCGAGCGCTCGCCGATGCGGCAGTAGGCGATGGTCGGCTTGCTCTCGTCGTAGCCCTGCTCGGCGTAGAGCTTGGCGAGCTCCTCGTCGGACTTGAAGGTGCCGTCCTCGTTGGCCGCCTTGCTCCAGGGGATGTTGATCGCCGTGGGCACGTGGCCCGCCCGCTGCGACTGCTCCTGCGGCAGGTGGGCGGGGGCGAGGATCTTGCCGGAGAACTCGTCGGGCGAGCGCACGTCGACGATGTTCTTCGAACCGATGGACGCCACGACCTCGTCGCGGAACGCGCGGATCGACAGGTCCGGCTCGGACGCCTTGTACTGCGTCTCCGGGCGCTGCACGGCGTCCTTGGAGAGCGGGCGACCGTCCAGCTCCCACTTCTTGCGGCCGCCGTCCATCAGCTTGACGTCGGAGTGGCCGTAGATCTTGAAGTACCAGTAGGCGTAGGCGGCGAACCAGTTGTTGTTGCCGCCGTAGAGGACGACCGTGTCCTCGTTGGCGATGCCGCGGCTGGACAGCAGCTCCTCGAAGGCGCCCTTGTCGAGGTAGTCGCGGCGCAGCGGGTCCTGGAGGTCCTTCTTCCAGTCCAGCTTGACGGCGCCCTCGATGTGGCCGCCGTCGTAGGCGGTGGTGTCCTCGTCGACCTCGACGAGGACGAGGCCGGGCTCGCCCAGGTGCTCCTGGACCCAGTCGACGGTGACGAGCACGTCGTTGCGGCTCATGGTGGTGGTCCTCCGGATGATCGGTGTGTGCGGTCGGTCGGTCGGGTGGTGCGGGACGACGCGGATCGCTCGCAGCGCTGAATCAGCGGGAGAGGGGGCATCCCGACGGCGCGGAGGGCGCGTCTGGACGGCGCAGTGCCGCCCTCAGAGGGCGGGACACAGGCAGCTGCCGACGCGGCACAGGTCGACTGTGCGGCGCGAGGTCAGCAGGATGCCCACGGCGCGAGGGTAGCCGATCACGACGACCGGCCCGTCGGCCCACCCACGTGCGCCTCCACCAGGGCGAGGAGCTCCTCCGGCTGCGGCGCACCGCTGCGGCGGCCGAGCAGCCGCCCGTCCCGGTCCAGGTAGAAGAGCGTCGGCGTCCGCCGGACCCCCAGCTCCCGGACGGCGTCCAGGTGGCTCTCCGCGTCGACGTGGACGGTGGCCAGCCCGGGCCGGAGCGCGGCCAGCCGCGCCAGCCGGGCACGGGTGGCGCGGCACGGCCCGCAGAAGGCGGTGGAGAACTGGACGACGGTCAGATCCGCCTCGGCCGGGCGCACACCCAGCCGGTCGAACACCGCTGCCGTCTCCACACGTCCTCCTCGGGTCCCGGAGGGCACAACCCGGCCCGGCCGCAGCGCTATTCCGGGCCGATGACCGCGTCCTCGGCGACCGCGCGCACCGCGACGCCGCCCTCCCGCGGGGTCACGTCCGTGAGCCGCAGCCCGTAGGGGAGCTCGACCGGGTAGCGCAGGTCGAGCAGGTCGGTGGCCCGGTCCACGAGGACGCCGGGCAGGTCGACGCCGACCCCGGACGCCCGGTCCACGTCGATCACGAGCTCGTCCCCGTCGAGCGAGACGGTGCCGGCGGCGGTGAGCGGCACGCTGCGGCCCAGCGCCTCCACCGTGCGGGTGATCCGCAGCCCGTCCCCCTCCCGCTCGAGGACGGTGTCGCCGCCGAGCTCGCGGGCCAGGAGTGCGTAGGAGAGCGTCGCGGTGCCCTCGATGCGCTCGACCGGCACCTCCTCCACGGTGCCCGCCCGCAGCGCGGAGAGGGCCACGTGCACCCCGCGGAGGGTGACATCGGCGCGGGTCCCCTCGGGCTGCCCCAGCACGTCGGCGGTCAGCGAGATGCGGATCTCCTCGTAGCGCCCGCCGACGGCCTGGGTGAGGAAGGGGAAGCCGCCGACCTCCACCTCAGGCGCGCCGGCCAGCGCCCCCTGGCTCGCCAGCTCGTCGGCCACCTGGCCCTCGGCGATGTTCTCGGCGACGCGGTCGAGGACGATCCCCGCGGCGACCACCAGCACGAGCAGGACGGCGAGCACCTTCACAGGACGGTGAGGAGCGCGAGGGCCACCGGCGCGCAGGCGGCGAAGGGCAGCACGACCTGCACCACGGTGGGCGCCCACGGCGACAACGCCTCGGCCTCCCCCTCGCTCGTCGTCTCGACGGCGAGGTAGCTCCCGGCCACCGCCACCAGGGCCACCACCCCGGCGACGACGGCACCGACCGCTGGGGCACGCAGCGCGCCCAGCCCGGCCAGGTCGCGGAGAGCCCACGCCGTCGCCGCGCCCGCCAGGACGGCGAGCACGACGCCGAGCAGCCCGCGGGGGACGCCGGGGGCGAGCTGGGGCCGCGGCAGCACCTGGTCGACGAGGTGGCCGACGACCAGCGCGACCCCGGCGACCAACGCGGCGGTGGCCAGGCCGCCGTCGTCGGCCCGGCCCAGCAGGAGCAGAGCGGCCAGCGCGCCGACGGCGGTCAGCAGGACGGCGGAGCCCGCCAGCGAGTCGACCAGGGCGTCCCGCGGGGTGCGCACCATCTGCTGCAGCACGGCGGCGAGGAAGCCGACGCCGAGCACGGCCAGCAGGCCGCCGGGCACCGGGTCCTCGGGCAGCACCAGCGCGAGGTCCGCGGCCACGGCGGCGGCGGTGCCGACGGCCAGCGACGCCCCGAAGCCCTGCATCCCGGTGGCGAGCACCCAGGAGAGGACCAGCGCCAGCTGGAGCACGAGGACGGCGGCCAGCGTCCCGACGTCGCCGAGCACCACGGGGAGCCCGGCGAGCAGCCCCGCCGCCACGACGGCGAGGCCCGCGGCCGGCACGTGGTGCGGGCGGGCCGGCGTCGTCGACGGGACGGCGGTGGAGCTCACCGACCGATCGTCTCAGAAGCCCGGCGTCCGATCCGCTCGACGAGCCGGGACCCGGGAGCAGCGGCCCGGACGACCACCCCCGGGGCAGCCGCGCGCGTCGCGGGGGCGCACCTCGACCGGCCGTGTCCCGGTGGGAACGACGGTCGGGCCCGCAGGTCCGCTATCCTGCCCTCTCACCTCGACAGCGTTGTCGCAGGTCCGGTCGGCACCCGTCGGCCCCGGACCCCTGAGGAGACGCCATGCGACTCGTGCTCATGACCGCCGCCCGCCAAGCGACCACCGAGGTCCTGCCCGCCCTGGGCCTGCTCGGCCACCAGGTCCGCGTCGTGGCCCCCGAGCTCTCCAGCCTGCTGGACGGTGACTCCGGCGACGTCGTCCTCGTCGATGCCCGGTACGACCTCATCCAGGCGCGCACCCTCTGCGGGCTGCTCTCCTCGACCGGCGTGGCGGCGGCCCTGGTCGCCGTCCTCTCCGAGGGTGGCCTGGTCGCGCTGTCGGCGGACTGGGGCGTCGACGACGTGCTGCTGGACACCGCCGGCCCCGCCGAGGTCGACGCCCGGCTGAAGTGGGCCACCGCCCGGCGCCTGGCCGCCGCGACCCCCGCCGACGGCGGCGACGGCGGGCTCACCCAGGCCGGCGAGCTGGTGATCGACGAGCACAGCTACTCCGCCAAGCTGCGCGGCCGCCCGCTCGACCTCACCTACAAGGAGTTCGAGCTGCTGAAGTACCTGGCCCAGCACCCGGGCCGGGTCTTCTCCCGCGCGCAGCTCCTGCAGGAGATCTGGGGCTACGACTACTTCGGCGGCACCCGCACCGTCGACGTCCACGTGCGCCGGCTGCGGGCCAAGCTCGGCACCGAGCACGAGGCGCTGATCGGCACCGTGCGCAACGTCGGCTACAAGCTCGACCAGCAGGTGGCGGACGCGACCGCCCGCGCGGCCGCCGAGGACCGCGCGGCCACCGCCGACCACCAGGCGGGCGCCGAACTGGTCTGATGGCCGGGTGATGCACGAACCCGACGTCGCCGGCGTCCTGGACCTGCTCCGCGCCGCCGGCGCCGCCGACGGGGTGCGCCCGGTGTCCGAGGAGGCCGAGCTGCGCCTCCGGCACGGCTCCCCCGGCGGTCAGGACCTCACCGTCCGCGACGCGGACGGCGCGCTCGCCGGCTACGCCCGGCTCGACGACGGCACCGCCGAGCTGGTGGTGCACCCGGCGCTGCGCCGCCGCGGCCACGGCACCGCGCTGCTGCGGCGCCTCCTCCACGCCGCCGGCGACCGGCCGCTGAGCATCTGGGCGCACGGGGACCTGCCCGGGTCGGCCGAGCTGCTGACCCCCCACGGGTTCCGACGGGCGCGCGTCCTGCTGCAGCTGCGGCGCGACCTGGCCGGCGTCGACCCCGACCCGCGTCCCGAGCTGCCCGGCGACGTCCGCGTGGTGCCGTTCGTCCCAGGGCGGGACGAGGAGGCGTGGCTGCGGGTCAACGCGCGCGCCTTCGACTGGCACCCGGAGCAGGGGCGGATGACCCGTGCCGACCTCGAGCGCCGGGAGGCCGAGCCGTGGTTCGACCCGGCCGGGTTCCTGATGGCCTGGCGCGGCGAGCCGGGGCCCGGGGGTGAGCTGCTCGGCTTCCACTGGACCAAGGTCCACCCGGCCGGTGCCGCCGGACCCGCCCCGGTCGGGGAGGTCTACGTGCTGGGCGTCGACCCCGCCGCCCAGGGGCTGCGGCTGGGGCGCGCGCTCACCGACCTGGGGCTCGCGCACCTGCGCGGGCAGGGCCTGGGCGAGGTGCTCCTCTACGTGGAGGAGGACAACACGACGGCGGTGCGGCTGTACGAGGGCCGGGGCTTCTCCCGGTACTCCGTGGACGTGGCCTGGGTCCGCCAGGCCCCTCCCGGCGAGGTCGCAACTCCGCATCGTCACCCGGCGTGACGCGCACCACGCATGATCATCTGAGTCCTCGGCGGTCGTTCACCGTCCGTTCACCTCACCTGGGCCATGCCGCCACCTGGGCTCCCTACCGTCCCTCTCGTCGGTCCCACGCTGCTCGGAATCGGTCCGGGCGAACCTGAGAGGCCCTGAGTTGAAGCTCAGCACCAAGACGCGCGCCACCACGCTCTCCGTTGCGCTCGCCAGCACCCTCGCGCTCGCCGCCTGCGGCGCCTCCAACGAGACGGCGAGCAGCAGCAGCGACACCGGCACCGGCTCCAGCTCCGAGCTGAGCGGCACGCTGGTAGGGGCCGGCTCCAGTGCCCAGCAGGCCGCCATGCAGGGGTGGACCGCCGGCTACTCGAGCGTCCAGCCCGACGTCACCGTCAACTACGACCCGGTCGGCTCCGGCGGCGGCCGCGAGCAGTTCCTCGCCGGGGGCACCGACTTCGCCGGCTCGGATGCCTACCTCGACGAGGAGGAGCTCGCCCAGGCCGAGGAGCGCTGCGGCCCCTCCGGGATCTTCGAGCTGGTCAACTACATCGCGCCGATCGCGGTCGTCTACAACCTCGAGGGCGTCGACGAGCTGAACCTCCCCCCGGCCGTGATCGCCGGGATCTTCAACCAGCAGATCACGAACTGGAACGACCCGGCGATCGCCGAGGCGAACCCCGACGCCACGCTGCCGGACCTGCCGATCACGCCGGTCAACCGGTCCGACGAGTCGGGCACCACGGAGAACTTCACCGAGTACCTGGCCGCCGCCGCGGGCGACGCCTGGCCGCACGAGGCCAGCGGTGACTGGCCGGTCGCCGGTGGCGAGGCCGCGCAGGGCACCTCGGGCGTGGTCAGCGCGGTCGAGGCCGGCAACGGCGCCATCGGCTACGCCGACCTGAGCCAGGCCGGCGACCTCGGTGTCGCCAACGTCGGTGTCGGGGAGGAGTTCGTCCCGCCCTCGGCCGAGGCCGCGGCTGCGGTCGTGGAGAACTCCGAGCAGGTGGACGACGCCAACCGGCCGGAGTACAGCTACGCGATCGACCTGGCCCGCGACACCACCGAGTCGGGCAACTACCCGATCGTGCTGGTCAGCTACCACATCGGTTGTGTCGAGTACGAGGACCAGGAGACCGCCGACCTGGTCAAGGACTTCATGACCTACGTCGTGAGCGAGGAGGGCCAGCAGGCCGCGGCCGAGGCCGCCGGGTCCGCACCGATCTCCGACGGGCTGCGCGAGCAGGCGGAGTCGGCGATCCAGGCCATCACGGTCGCCGGGTGACCTGAGCCCTGGTGATCCCGCACCACCTGGCACCGGCCCGGGGCGTCGTCCGACGCCCCGGGCCGTTGCGCCGCCCGGCGACGGGTAGGAAGTCCCCAGCACCAGATCGCCCACACCCCACGGAGCAGCGGTGACAGCCACCCGGACGCCGTCCGACCAGAGCACGACCAAGCCACCGAGCAGGCCCGGCGACCGCATCTTCGCGGGCACCGCCAAGGGCGCGGGCATCCTGATCCTCGTCATCCTCGCCGGCGTCGCGGCCTTCCTGATGGCTGAGGCGCTGCCGGCGTTCACCGCTCCGGCCGAGGAGATCCCCGGCGACGAGGGGCTGCTCGGCTACATCGCCCCGCTGCTCTTCGGCACCCTGCTCTCGGCGATCATCGCGCTGGTGGTCGCCACGCCCCTGGCCGTGGCGATCGCCCTGTTCATCACGCACTACGCACCGCGCCGGATGGCCCAGGGGCTGGGCTACGTCGTCGACCTGCTCGCCGCCATCCCCAGCATCGTCTACGGCTTCTGGGGCATCTTCTGGCTGGCCCCCAAGCTCGTCCCGTTCTACCGCTGGCTCGAGGAGAACCTCGGGTTCATCCCGCTGTTCGCCGGGCCGACGTCCTCCACCGGCCGGACGATGCTCACCGTCGGGCTCGTGCTCGCGATCATGATCCTGCCGATCATCAGCGCCATCTCCCGCGAGGTCTTCCGCCAGGTGCCGACGCTGCACAAGGAGGCCGCGCTGGCCCTGGGCGCCACCCGCTGGGAGATGATCAAGATGGCGGTGATCCCCTACGGCAAGAGCGGCATCATCGGTGGCGCCATGCTCGGCCTGGGGCGCGCGCTCGGCGAGACGATGGCCGTCGCGATCATCCTGTCGGTCTCCGGCGGCATCACCTTCAACCTGATCAGCAGCGCGAACCCGGCCACCATCGCGGCCAACATCGCCCTCGACTTCCCCGAGTCCACCGGTATCGACGTCAACACGCTGATCGCCAGCGGCCTCGCGCTCTTCGTCATCACGCTCGCGGTGAACATGCTGGCGCGCTGGATCGTCAACCGCCGCGCCGACTTCTCCGGAGCCAACTGATGAGCGTCCAGACGCCCACCCCCACGACCGGGTCCTCCGCGCCCACCCGTCCGCAGCAGCGGCAGGACGGCTCGCTGCCGCGCTGGGTCCCGCTGGCCGTCTTCGCCGCCGGGGTGGCGGTCGCCGCCGTGCTGAGCGCCCTGACGGGCTTCACCATCGTGCTGTTCGTGATCTACGCGGTGGTGCTGGGGACGGTCGCGGTCTACGTCGTCTCCCGGGTGACCGAGGGCCGGCGGACCGCCACCGACCGGCTGGTCACCTCGCTGGTGACCGCCGCGTTCGGCATCGCGATGGTGCCGCTCGTCGCCCTGATCTGGGAGGTCGTCAGCCGGGGCATCGAGCGCCTCGACGGCGAGTTCTTCGGAGCGTCGCTGCAGGGCATCATCGGTGAGGGCGGTGGCGCCTACCACGCGCTGATGGGCACGCTCATCATCACGCTGCTCACCACGCTGCTCTCGGTGCCCATCGGCCTGATGACGGCGATCTACCTCACCGAGTACGCGCGGGGGCGCCTGAAGCGCGCCATCACCTTCTTCGTCGACGTCATGACCGGCATCCCGTCGATCGTCGCCGGCCTGTTCGCCTATGCGCTCTTCGTGCTCATCTTCGGCCCCGGCATCCGGCTGGGCATCATGGGCGCGATCGCGCTGTCGGTGCTGATGATCCCGGTGGTCGTCCGCTCGGCCGAGGAGGTGCTCAAGCTGGTCCCGAACGAGCTGCGCGAGGCCTCCTACGCCCTCGGCGTCCCCAAGTGGCGGACCATCACCAAGGTGGTCATCCCGACGGCGATCGCCGGCATC
Organism: Blastococcus sp. SYSU DS0669; assembly: GCF_054050895.1. NCBI lineage: Bacteria > Bacillati > Actinomycetota > Actinomycetes > Geodermatophilales > Geodermatophilaceae > Blastococcus > Blastococcus sp. SYSU DS0669. Next base: position 39,438 of record NZ_JBJHAE010000017.1, read on the forward strand.
GGCACCGGCGTCACGCTGGCCATCGCCCGCGTCATCGGTGAGACCGCCCCGCTGCTGATCACCGTCGGCATCACCAACGCCACCAACTTCGACCCGTTCGACGGGCGCATGGCGACGCTGCCCGTCTACGCCTACTACCAGCTCACCCAGCCCGGGGTGCCGCCGGAGTTCGCCATCGACCGGGCCTGGACGGCAGCGCTCCTGCTCATCATGCTGGTGATGGGGCTGAACGTCGTCGCCCGCCTGATCAGCCGCTTCTTCGCCCCCAAGACCGGTCGCTGACCGGACCGACCCGGAGGAAACCCCCGTGGCCAAGCGCATCGACGTCTCCGACCTCAACATCTACTACGGCAGCTTCCTGGCGGTCGAAGGGGTCAACGTCTCCATCGAACCCCGCAGCGTCACCGCGCTGATCGGCCCGTCGGGCTGCGGCAAGTCCACGTTCCTGCGGACGCTGAACCGCATGCACGAGGTGATTCCCGGCGCGCGCGTCGAGGGCAAGGTCGTCATGGACGGCCAGGACCTGTACGGCGCCGACACCGACCCGGTGTCGGTGCGCCGGCAGGTCGGCATGGTCTTCCAGCGGCCGAACCCGTTCCCGACGATGTCGATCTACGAGAACGTCGCGGCCGGGCTGCGCCTGAACAGCACGAAGATGAAGAAGGCCGAGCTCGACGACCTGGTGGAGCGCTCCCTCAAGGGGGCGAACCTCTGGAACGAGGTCAAGGACCGCCTCGACCGCCCCGGGTCGGGCCTCTCCGGCGGTCAGCAGCAGCGGCTCTGCATCGCCCGCGCCATCGCCGTCGAGCCCGACGTGCTGCTGATGGACGAGCCCTGCTCGGCCCTGGACCCGATCTCCACGCTCGCGATCGAGGACCTGATGGAGCAGCTCAAGGAGCGCTTCACCATCGTCATCGTCACGCACAACATGCAGCAGGCGGCCCGCGTCAGCGAGCAGACCGGCTTCTTCAACCTCAACGGCGTGGGGCAGCCCGGCCGGCTGATCGAGTTCAACCCCACCGAGAAGATCTTCAGCAACCCCGACCAGAAGGCGACCGAGGACTACATCTCCGGCCGCTTCGGCTGAACAAGGACCCCGTCCTCGCACCTGGCTCCGCTCGGACCGGCCCTGCTGCAGGCCCCCACGAGCCTGCGAGCGATGGGGGGCACCCGGGTCCTCCTAGCAGCGGACTGCGGCCGCCTCCGGTACGGGGGCGGCCGTCGCCGTGTCCGGCGTGGCCTCCTGGACGGGCTCGGGCGCGCCCATCTGCACGGGGACGACGGTGGAGTACCCCGGTCCGACGACCAGCTGCACCGCGTCGCCGAGGGCGTCACTGGGCTGCAGCACGGCGCCGGGGACGGCGGCGGCCACGGTGCGCGCCCGCTCCAGCGCGGCCGCCCCGTACCGGACGACGCTCTCGTTCACGGTGCCCGGCTCGTTGCCCACCGTGCCGACGTCGAAGCCCTGACCGCGGAGGGCGTCGGCGACCGTGGCGGCCAGCCCGGTGGTCGCGGTGCCGTTCAGCACGTCGACGGTGATCTCGCCGGGGGCCGCGGTGAGCGGCTCCGGCCCGGCCGGGGCCTCCTGCTCGAGGGACTGGGGCGCGGCGGCCTCCGGCAGCGCCTCCGGGGCGGCGAGCAGCTCCGCCGGCAGGCGCGCGCCGTCGATGACCTCGTCGAAGAGCGTCCGGGTGGCCGGCGCATCCAGGACGACGTACGCCTGCTCGGTGCCCGCCGGCACGTAGCCCACCTGGGCGACCGGCAGCTCGGCGCGCTGGACGGCGTCACCGGAGAGGTCGCCGAGCGTGCCGGCGAGGACGCGCAGATCGCCCAGCGTCGTCTGCTCGTCCACGGTCAGCGCGTCGGAGGCGCGGGACAGGAAGCGCGTCGACGCGACCGGGTCCAGCATCGTGTCGGCCGACATCGCCGCCCGGAGCGTGGAGGTGAGCAGGCGCTGCGCCCGCTCGGCGACCGCCGCCCCGGTGACGTCGACGCCGCTGTCCCCGGGCTGCAGAAAGCCGGATGCCGCGGCGCCGGAGAGCTCCGAGAGCCCGGCCGGGGGCGGGGTGGCCGCGGCGGCGGTGGCCGTGGAGGGGACCACGCAGACGGGGACCCCGCCCAGGGCGTCGACCATCCCGGGGAGCCGGGTGAGGTCCACCCCCAGGTAGTGGTCGACCCGGAGCCCGGACAGCTGCTGGATCACCCGCACCATGCAGGCGGGCCCGCCGTCGAGCAGCGAGCTCGCGAACGCCTCGGTGACCGGCGTGCGCAGGGTGCCGTCGGGCGTGCGGCACATCGGCGTGTCCACGAGCGCCGTCGGGGGCACGCTGACCAGCGCCGCCCGCTCGCCGTCGGCGGAGACCGAGACGACGAGCGTCGCGACCGAGGCCGCGCCGGTCTGCCCCGGGACGCCCGTGCCGACGACCAGGTAGGTCTCGGCGGCCTCCTGCAGCTCGGGGGCGAGGACCTCCGGGCCGTCGAGGGCCAGCGCGTCGACGCGGTCGATGCGCTGGTCGACGTAGAAGTACAGCGCCAGGTGGTAGAGCACGACGATGCCGACGATCGCGGCGAGCGCCGTCGCCGCCCGCCCCAGCCGGCGGCGGCCCGGGCTGCGCGGCGAGCGGCCGGCGGCGGGCCGGCGATGGGTGGCGCTCGCCGGGGGTGGTGGCGCGGCCAGTCCCGGTAGCGGGGGGATCGGGCCGCTGCGCCGAGAGGGCCGCTGGTCCGGCGCCCACGCCACCGGGGCCCCGACCGGACCGGAGCGGGCGGGCGGTGGATGCGCCCCGGGGACCGGCGGCAGCCCGGACTGGGCACCGGGCACGGGCGGCAGCCCCGGCTGGGCACCGGGCACGGGACCGGGGCGCGCGCCGCCGGGCACCGGCGGGAGCCCGGACCGGACGGCGGGGGCGTCAGGATCACGCTCGGCCGGACCCGGGGCACCACCCTTCCGGGGCTCGGCCGCGGCGCCGCGGCGAGAGGCAGACGTGGCGCCCCGGCGGGCCGCCCGCCGGCCGCCGACGTCGTTCCCCTGCCGGGCGAGCAGCTGCTCCACGGTCACCGGCTCCGCGGCGCCGCCTCCCGAGGTTCGTCCGCGGCGGTTGCGACCGGGGACGTCGCGGTCGCCCACGTCGCCCCTCGTCGGCTGATCCCCCACAGGTGTCGACACCTTCTCGTCGTCCGCATGTCCGTGCCCGTCGTCCCACGATACGGGCGTCCGGGCGTTCGCCACGCCGACGCGCGGGCACTCCCGGGACCGGCGGCGCCCCCCGATCGGAGGACTGCGCCCGACCGAATGGTGGGCAAGCGGCGTGGTGCGTAGCGTCCCCACGGTGCGTCTGCCCTCCGTGCCCGGCCCCTCCGACGTCGTCGCCCTGGTAGGAGGCATGCGGGACGGCGTCGGTGACGCCCTCGCGCTCGTGCCCCGCGCCGCGGCGGCCCTCGGTCAGCTGGAGGAGCTGCTCGCTCGTGTGTCCGGCGCCGTCGACCGGGCCGAGATTCTGCTGGACCGCGCGGAAGGCGCGATCACCCGGCTGGACACCACGCGCGCCGTCGCCGACGAGGCGATCGCCGGTATCGGCGAGACCCGGGCGAAGGCCGACGAGGCGATCGCCGGTATCGGCGAGACCCGGGCGAAGGCCGACGAGGCCATCGCGGGCATCGGCGAGACCCGCGCACGGGCCGACGAGGCCATCGCGGGCATCGGCGAGACCCGCGCGAAGGCGGACGCCGCGATCGACGCCATGAACCACACCCGCGGCAGGGCCGACGACGCCGTCGACGCCATGGGCGAGACCCGCGGCAGGGCCGACGCCGCGATCGAGGCCATGGGCGAGACCCGCGGCAGGGCCGACGCCGCGATCGAGGCCATGGGCGAGACCCGCGGCAGGGCCGACGCCGCGATCGAGGCCATGGGCGAGACCCGCGCGAAGGCGGACGCCGCGATCGAGGCCATGGGCCAGACCCGCGGCAAGGCCGACGCCGCGATCGAGGCCATGGGCCAGACCCGCGGCAAGGCCGACGACGCCATCGACCGGGTGCGCGGGACGACCGAGCGGGCAGACGGCATCGTCGGCCGCGGAGAGGGCATGGTCGGCCGGGTGGAGCCGCTACTAGCCGACTACGAGCCGGCGCTCACCGCCCTCGCCCCGGCGATCCGCCGGTTCGCGGCCGAGTTCGACACGACGGAGGTCGACGCGCTCATCACGCTGATCGACCGGCTGCCGCAGGTGCTCGGCCACCTCGACGAGCAGGTGCTCCCGGCGCTCGAGGGTCTGGAGAACGTGGGGACCGACGTCCACGACCTCGTGGACACCGTCCAGGACATGCGTCAGATCGTGAAGGGCTTCCCCGGTTCCAAGCTGTTCCGCCGTCGAGGCGCCGAGGAGATCGCCGACGACGAGGCCAGGGAGAGCGCCGACGCCTGAGCCGGCGCCCTCCCCGCCGGGAGGTCAGGAGTCCTGCGCGCTCTCCGAGGCACCAGGCCCCGGGCCGGTCTCGGTCGGGTAGCCGAGAGCGCGGACCACGTCGCCGATGCGCTCGTAGGTCTCACCCTCCGGCAGCCGCTCGAGCTCGGCGACGACTGCATCGGGGGCCCGGTGGTCCCGGGCGGCCTCGACGAGGTCGGGGCCGGTGCTCGGGAAGTCCGCACGGTCCAGCCAGCGCGCCAGTTCGGCGCGGGCGACGACGGCGTCCTCGGTCATCCCCACGGGGACGCCGCCGGTCAGGGTGCCGGCCGGGTCGGAGTCGATGTCGGGATCACCCTCGGCCACCGGCTCGACCTCGCGCCACTCGTGCGCCCGGGTGGCCCGCTCGGCCTTGAGCATGCCCTGGACCTCGTGCTCGAGCTCCTCGTCGAGCCGCGGGTTGTGCTTGGTGCTGCGAGAGCCGGAGAACTCGCCTGCGGACTCGGTCACGTGTGCCTCCTGTTGATCGGGCCCGGCAGCGCCGGGCCGTGGGTCCGTCCGCGAGGGACTCAGGCCTCGTCGAGGGCGCCGGGCTTGTGCACCGCGGTGCGCCCGCTCTTGTCGCTGCGGACCTCGTACTGCGGGTCGTCCTCGCTGGCGCGCACGGTGCGGCCGGAGGCCTCGGTGTCCGAGGTGATCTTCTTCTCGACGGTGCCCTCGGTCGTCGACCCGTGGCTCTTCCAGGCGACGTGGTCGCCCTTCTGGAACTCGTCGGCCATCGCTTCTCCGTTCGTCGGACGGTGCTGCCCCTGCCGGTGCCCGCAGCACCGCGCGGACACACATCGGGACCGGACCGGCTGTCCACCTAGGCTCGGACGGCGTGACCACCGCTGACGACGCCGCCTTCGTGGACGGCCTGCGCCCGGTCGACGTCCTCACCGTCGTCGCGGTCACGGACGTGACCCCCTCCGTCCGCCGCGTGACCCTCTCGGGGACGCCGGACGCCGTGGCAGCCGCCGGGCCGACGGTGAACCTGCTGGTGCCCCGGGTGGACGACCCCGCCCCCCGGTGGCCGGGCATCCAGCGCGACGGCCGGATCGTGTGGCCGCAGGGGAGCCACGGGGTGGCGCTGCGGAGCTACACGGCCCGGCGGCAGGATCCGGCCGCGGGCGAGGTGGACATCGACTTCGTGCTGCACGGCGACGGGCCGGCGGCCTCGTGGGCGGCCGCGGCGCGCCCCGGCGCCCTGCTCGGCGTCGCCGGCGCCGCCTCGCTCGCCGAGCGCCCGGCCCCGTGGCTGCTGCTGGTCGCGGACGAGACCGCGGTCCCGGCCGTCAGCCGCATCCTCGCCGCCGCGCCGCCGGGTACCGAGGGCATCGCCTACCTGGAGGTGGCCGGGCCCGAGGAGGAGCAGGTGCTGCCCACCCCGCCTGGTGTGGAGGTGCGCTGGCTGCACCGGGGGCCGACGCCGCCCGGGGAGAGCTCCCTGCTGGTCGACGCCGTGGCCGCCCTGGAACGCCCGGCGGACGACGACGTCTTCGCCTGGGTGGGCGCCGAGTCGGCCGCCGTGCGCGCCATCCGGGCCGACCTGCGCGGGCGGTGGGGGCTGGGGCGGGCGCAGCACCACGCCATCGGCTACTGGCGGCGCGGCCGGGCGATGGCTCCCGCGGGCTGAACCGTTCCCAGCCGGTTCACAGGTAGCGTCCAGAACCACCGCAGCCGCCGCGCCCAGCCTGGGGTCATGTCAACCGCACCGGCGCACGCCCCCGGAGGATCGATGTCCGGCACCCAGCCCAGCGGGCGCACCGCTCCGGAGGCCCGCCTGCTGGTGGTGGACGACGAGCCGAACATCCGCGAGCTGCTGTCGGCCAGCCTCCGGTACGCGGGCTTCGAGGTGGCCACCGCCGCGGACGGCCAGCAGGCCCTGGCCATGGCCGCCTCGTTCCGCCCCGACCTGCTGGTCCTCGACGTGATGATGCCGGGGCTGGACGGCTTCGGCGTCGTCCGCCGGCTCCGGGAGACCGGCCGCCACACGCCCGTGCTGTTCCTCACCGCCCGCGACGCCGCGGAGGACAAGGTCTCCGGGTTGACCCTGGGCGGCGACGACTACGTGACCAAGCCGTTCAGCCTGGACGAGGTCGTCGCCCGCATCCGGGCCGTGCTGCGCCGCACCGCCGGCGTGCAGCGGGCGGCCGAGGCGCCGCGGCTGACCTTCGCCGACATCGAGCTCGACGAGGAGAGCCACGAGGTCATCAAGGCCGGCGAGGTCATCAGCCTCTCCCCCACCGAGTTCAAGCTGCTGCGCTACCTGATGGCCAACGCCGGGCGGGTGCTGTCCAAGGCGCAGATCCTCGACCACGTCTGGAACTACGACTTCAACGGCGAGGCCAACGTCGTGGAGTCCTACATCTCCTACCTGCGCCGCAAGATCGACACGACCGAGCCCCGGCTGCTGCACACGATCCGGGGCGTGGGCTACACCCTCCGGCTGCCGCGCGGCACGTGACCCCTCCGGCCACGCCCACCGTCCGCGGCCCTCGGGTTCCGCTGCGGGTCACCCTCGTCGCGCTCCTCGTCGCGCTCCTGAGCGTGGCCCTCCTGGTCACCGGCATCGCGACCACGTCCCTGCTGCGGGACTACCTCGTCGACCAGCAGGACGACGCCCTGCGCACGGCGGTCAACCAGACCGATCCCAAGGTGTTCCAGGCGTGCCTGGACGGTGAGTACCAGGCCGGTCCGCGGGCCGCGTACTTCGGGTGCCTGGCCCCCGAGGCGGACGAGGTCGTCGATCTCCAGGGGCCGCCCGAGGAGCGCGGCCTCCCGGAGATCGACGCCGAGGACGTGACCGGCGGAGACATGTCGCGGCATCCCGTGACGGTCCGCGCGGACGACGGCACCAAGTGGCGGGTGATGACCGGGCAGCTGCCCGGCGGCTACACCCTGGTGGTGGGCACCGACCTCGAGGGGGACGAGCGGGCCATCGCCCGGCTGGTCCGCATCGAACTGGTCGTCGGGCTGGCGCTGCTGGTGCTCCTCGGGGCCACGGGGTACGTGCTGGTGAGCAACAGCCTCCGGCCGTTGACCCAGGTCGAGCGGACGGCGCAGGCCATCGCGGCCGGCGACCTCTCCCAGCGCGTGCCGGCCGGGGACCAGCGCACCGAGGTCGGCCGGCTGGCCGCCGCGCTCAACGTGATGCTGGCCCGCATCGAGAGCGCCTTCCGCGCCCAGCAGGCGTCGGAGGAGCAGGCGCGCGGCTCCGAGCACCGGATGCGCCGCTTCGTCGCCGACGCCAGCCACGAGCTGCGCACGCCGCTGACCTCCATCCGCGGCTTCGCCGAGCTGTACCGGCAGGGCGCCGCCCGGTCGGAGGAGGACGTCGCCCGGCTCATGCAGCGGATCGAGGCCGAGGGCGGCCGGATGGGGCTCCTGGTCGAGGACCTGCTGCTGCTCGCCCGCATGGACCAGCAGCGGCCGCTCTCCGTGGCACCCGTCGACCTCGCCGCGATCGCCGGGGACGCGGTGCACGACGCGCGCGCCGTCCAGCCCGACCGGCCGATCAGCCTGCACCTGGACGAGTCGCTCACCGACGTGCCCGTCGTGCTCGGCGACGAGAGCCGGCTGCGCCAGGTGGTCGGCAACCTGGTCACGAACGCGCTCACGCACACGCCGCCGTCCGCCCGGGTGCTGGTCTCCGTGGCCGAGGCCCCCGACGACCCGGACGTGCTTCTGCTGCGGGTCGCCGACGAGGGGCCGGGCATGGCGCAGGCCGACGCCGAGCGCGCGTTCGAGCGGTTCTACCGGGCCGACGCCTCCCGCACCCGCGCCGCCGGCGGCACCGGTCTCGGGCTGTCCATCGTCGCCTCCCTGGCCGCCGCCCACGGCGGGTCGGCGTCGCTGGAGACCGCGCCGGGCCGAGGGCTGGCGGTCACCGTGCGCCTTCCCCGGAGCGGCCCCCCCGGGGGTGGCGCGCCGGCCGCCTGAGCCGGCTTGCGACCATCCCCCGGTGACGACGAACGACGGCGCCCCGGAGTCCGGGGCCCCCTACGACGCCGAGCTCATGGCAGCCTCCACCGAGCTCGGCGCGGCGCTGCGCGAGCTGATCGAGGCCTCGGTGGTCACGACGGCGCCGGCGGCGGAGGTGGCCGCGGCCGCCGAGCAGGTCCGCCGGGCCACCGCGGCGATCGGCGCCTCGCGGCGCCCCGCGGCCCAGCTCCCGGCGCTGGACGACCCGTCGGTGGGCCGCCGCGTGTTCAACCCGGTCGTCGGCATCGGCAACGCCCTGGCGCCGCCGCTGGTGGTGCGCCGGGAGGAGGGCGGCGTGGTCGCCGAGGTCACCCTGGGCGTCGCCTACGAGGGCCCGCCCAGCTACGTGCACGGCGGGATGAGCGCCCTGTTCATGGACCAGCTGCTCGGCAGCGCGGCCGGCGCGGCGGGCCTCTGGGGGATGACCGCGCACCTGGAGCTGGACTACCGCGGCCCGCTGCCGCTGGAGACCCCGCTGGTGATGCGGGCGCGCGTCGAGTCCAACGAGGGGCGCAAGTCGGTCATCGTCGGCACGATCGCGCTGGCGTCCGATCCCGACCGCCCGCTGGTCGAGGCCCGCGGCATCTTCGTCATGCCACGGCCGGAGAAGGCCAAGGCCTACTTCGGCACCATCACCGACGCCGCGGGCCGGCACACGCCGCCCCGCCGGCCCGGTGACGCCACCTCGGTGCAGTGGAGCTGACGCCCGGCGGCGACGCCGCCGTCGCCGTCGCCGCCGCACGGGCCGCCGCCGCCGTGCTCCTGCCCCTGCGGACCGGCGGCCTGGAGGGGCGCGCGCTGGGCGACGCCGGTGACGCCGCCGCGCAGGGGGCGATCCTCGCGGTGCTCAGCGACGCCCGCCCCGGTGACGCCGTCTTCAGCGAGGAGGCGGTGGACGACGCCGCCCGGCTGACCGCCGATCGCGTCTGGATCGTCGACCCGCTCGACGGCACCCGCGAGTACTCCGACCCGGCCCGCAGCGACTGGGCGGTGCACGTCGCGCTCTGGGCCGGGGGCGAGCTCGTCGCCGCCGCCGTCGCCCTTCCGGCGCTGGGCGAGGTGCACGCAACCGACCCGGCTCCCGCGCTGCCGTCCCGCCCGGAGGGCCGGGTCCGCATCGCCGTCAGCCGCACCCGGCCCCCGGCCGAGGCGCAGGCCGTGGCCGACGCGCTCGGCGGCGAGCTGGTGCCGATGGGGTCGGCGGGCTACAAGGCGCTCGCGGTCGTCCGCGGGGAGGTCGACGCCTACGTCCACGGCGGCGGCATGTACCAGTGGGACTCCGCGGCGCCGGTCGCCGTGGCCCGCGCCGCCGGGCTGGTGACCTGCCGGCTGGACGGCTCGCCGCTGGTCTACAACGGAGCCGACCCCGCGCTGCCGGACCTGGTGGTGGCCCGGCCGGAGTCGGCCCGCGAGGTCCTGGCTGCGGTCGCCGCGGCCCGATAGCGGACACTGGCGGGGAATCCGCACCGAACCGATCGGGTTGCGCTGGTCGCCGGCCCGATCCCTACCCGTGGAGCATGCACGCGTGACGACGCCCGACTACCGGCTCAGCCAGCTGGAGACGCTGGAGGCCGAGTCCATCCACGTCATCCGTGAGGTGGTGGCCGAGCTCGAGCGGCCGGTGCTGCTCTTCTCCGGCGGCAAGGACTCCATCGTGATGCTGGAGCTGGCCCGCAAGGCGTTCGCGCCGGCCCGCATCCCGTTCCCCGTCATGCACGTGGACACCGGGCTGAACTTCCCCGAGGTGCTCGCCTTCCGCGACAAGCGGGTCGCGGAGCTCGACGTGCAGCTCGTGGTCGCCTCCGTGCCCGACGCCATCGCCGCGGGCACGGTCAAGGAGGAGCCCAACGGCTCCCGCAACCGCATCCAGACGCCGGTGCTGCTCGACGCGGTCGAGGAGCACGGTTTCACCGCGCTGTTCGGCGGCGCCCGGCGCGACGAGGACAAGGCGCGGGCCAAGGAGCGGGTCTTCTCCTTCCGCGACGAGTTCGGCCAGTGGGACCCCAAGAACCAGCGGCCCGAGCTCTGGGACCTCTACAACGGCCGCATCCACCTCGGTGAGTCGATCCGGGTGTTCCCGCTGTCGAACTGGACCGAGCTGGACATCTGGCAGTACATCCTGCGCGAGGAGATCGGCATCCCGGAGCTGTACCTGGCGCAGGAGCGGGACGTCGTCGAGCGCCAGGGGATGCTCTACGCGGTCAACGAGTTCATCCGGCCGCGCGAGGGCGAGCAGGTGCAGCGCCGGAGCGTCCGCTACCGCACGGTCGGTGACGCCAACCTGACCGCCGCCGTCCCCTCCACCGCCACCACGGTCGAGGAGGTCATCGCCGAGATCGCGGTGACCCGCATGACCGAGCGCGGCGCGACCCGCGGGGACGACAAGGTCAGCGACGCCGCGATGGAGGACCGCAAGAAGGAGGGCTACTTCTGATGGCCCTCCCTCGCGCGGCGGCGGCGCAGCGCCAGCAGCACCCGCAGCACGACGGCGAGCAGCAGCAGCCCCGTCACCCAGCCGGTCACCTCCGGCGTCCCGCCCGGCCGGGCGTCCAGCAGCCCGCACACCCAGTCCGCCACGGCGAAGCCGACGACGTAGCCCGCGACCACGACGAGCAGGCCCGGTACGGCGAGCAACACGAACACCCGCTGCCTCCCCGGTCGACGCACACCAGCGTCCGCCACGCCGCCGCCCTGCGCCAGGAGACCGCCCGATGACCGCTGCCCACCCCGACGCCCCGATCGACGTGCACTCGGCCGCCGCGGAGGCGGCCGCGGAGATCGCCACCGCGCGCAAGGACATCCTGCGCATCGCCACGGCCGGTTCGGTGGACGACGGCAAGAGCACGCTGATCGGCCGCCTGCTGTACGACAGCAAGGCCGTCTTCGAGGACCAGTACGAGGCGGTGGAGCGGGCCAGCAAGGGCGACTACGTCGACCTCGCGCTGCTCACCGACGGGCTGCGGGCCGAGCGCGAGCAGGGCATCACCATCGACGTCGCCTACCGGTACTTCGCGACCCCCCGGCGCACCTTCATCCTGGCCGACACGCCCGGCCACGTGCAGTACACGCGGAACATGGTCACCGGCGCCTCCACGGCCGACCTGGCGATCGTGCTGGTCGACGCCCGCAAGGGCATGCTGGAGCAGAGCCGGCGGCACGCCTTCCTCGCCTCGCTGCTGCGGGTGCCGCACCTGGTGGTCGCCGTCAACAAGATGGACCTCGTCGACTGGTCGGAGGAGGTCTACGAGGCGATCCGCGACGAGTTCACCTCGTTCGCCGCGAAGCTCGACGTCCCCGACCTGACCGTGGTGCCGATCTCGGCGCTGCACGGCGACAACGTCGTCCGCCGTTCGGAGAACACGCCCTGGTACCAGGGCTCGTCGCTGCTGCACCACCTCGAGCACGTCCACGTCGCCAGCGACCGCAACCTGGTCGACGTCCGGTTCCCGGTGCAGTACGTGATCCGCCCGCAGTCCGACGCGCACCACGACTACCGCGGCTACGCCGGGACGGTCGCCAGCGGTGTGCTGCGGCCCGGCGACGAGGTGCAGGTGCTGCCCAGCGGCCTCACGACGACGATCTCCGCCATCGACGGGCCGCGCGGCCCCGTCGACGAGGCCTTCGCGCCGATGTCGGTGACCGTCCGGCTCACCGACGACCTCGACGTCTCCCGCGGCGACCTGATCTGCCGGCCCGCGAACGCCCCGCACGTGACGCAGGACCTGGACGCGATGGTCTGCTGGATGACCGACGAGCCGCTGCGCCCCCGGCAGCGGCTGGCCGTCAAGCACACGACCCGGTCGGTGCGGGCGGTGGTCAAGGAGCTGCAGTACCGGCTGGACGTGAACACGCTGCACCGCGAGCAGGACGCCACCGAGCTCGGCCTGAACGACATCGGCCGGGTGCGGCTGCGGACCACGCAGCCGCTGTTCGTCGACCAGTACTCCCGCAACCGGGTGACCGGGCGCTTCATCCTCGTCGACGAGGCGACCAACGCGACCGTCGGCGCCGGGATGCTGGTCCCCGGCAGCTGAGGGAGGACCACCCTGCCCCCGACGCCTCGCACGCCCGGCGTGGGCCCCTGGAGGGTGGCCGATGGGGGTCCTGCCTCACCCGAGGGGGTCAGCGGAGCGTGACGGGGAGCGTCGCGAAGCCGCGCAGCGTCTGCAGGTCGCGGCGCACCGGGCGGCCCGCCACGCGCAGGCCCGGGAAGCGCTCGCCCAGCGCCTGGAGGCCCACCACGCCCTCCAGCCGGGCCAACCCGGCGCCCAGGCAGTAGTGGATGCCCCCGGAGAAGGCCAGGTGCTCGCGGGCGTTGGCGCGGGTGACGTCGAAGCGAGCCGGCTCGGGGAAGACGTCGGGGTCGCGGTTGGCCGCCCCCAGCAGCAGCGTCACCCGGGTGCCGGCGGCCACCCGCCGCCCGGCGAGCTCGACGTCCGCCCGCGCGCTGCGCCCGGTCAGCTGGACGGGGCTGTCCAGCCGCAGCACCTCCTCGACGGCGCCGTCCCACCCCGCCGCCCCGCCGCGGAGGGCGTCCCACTGGTCGCGGTGCGCGTCGAGCAGCACCACGGCGTTGCCGAGCAGGTTGACCGTCGTCTCGAAGCCCGCGCCCAGCAGCAGGAGCACCGTGGCGTGCAGCTCCCGGTCGCTCAACGCCTCGTCGGGCGCCAGCGTGACCAGCCGGCTCACCAGGTCGTCGGCGGGCTCCCGGCGCAGCCGGGCGAAGTGCTCGCCGAGGAAGCGGTGCATCGCGCGCAGCGCCCGCTCCGCGGCCAGGAAGCGGCCCAGCGGAAGGCCCGGGTCCAGGGTCGCGGCGGCCGCGGCGCCCCAGCGGAGGAAGTCGTCGCGGCGTGCGGCGGGCACGCCCAGGAGCTCGGCGATGACGAGCACGGGCAGCTGCGCGGCGTAGGCCTCGACGAGGTCGACGACGCCGTCGCGGCCCTCGAGGTCGTCCAGCAGCCGGTCGGCGGTGCGCCGGACCGCCGGCTCGAACGCCGCCGTCGCCCGAGGGGTGAAGGCGCGGCTGACCAGCCGGCGGAAGCGGGTGTGGTCGGGCGGGTCCACGACCAGCATGGACGGCGGCTCCGCCACCCCTGCCGCGGAGGGGTCGTCCCCGAACTCCAGCGCCCAGCGCAGGACCCGCGGCGCGGCCGAGCGGTCCCAGCCGACGCCGAAGCGGTCGCTGCGCAGCACCTCCTGGGCGACCGGGTGGGAGGTCGTGACCAGCCCCAGGCTGCTGCCCGCGAGCGGCCCGCGGGCGCGCAGCTCCTCGTACAAGTCGTAGGGCTGCTCGCGGAGGACCGGATCGCGCATCAGCCGGCCGACGGCGTCACCACGGCGGGCGCTGCGGGACAGGTAGACGGCGGGGAGGGCGTGCCGGACGGCCCAGCGGGCCGCGGTGCGGGCGGGCCGGGCCAACTGCTCCGCTGCGGCGCTCATCACCGCAGTCTGCCAACGCGGGGCCGGGCACGGCACCGCCCCCGACCCGGGAGCGGGGCGGGGGCGGTGCGCGGGCTCGGGGCGGTCAGGCCTCGTCGCTGGGGGCGGGCGCGGCGCCCGGGTCGCCGTCCCAGTCCTTGCCCGCGACGTCGGCGTTCTCCGACGCGCTGTCGGTCTGGCCCGCCACGGTCTCGACCATCTCCTCGTCGGAGACGCCCTCACCGGCGGCGTGGGTGTTCGGCTCGCTCATCGCGCAGTCCCTTCCTTCGGCTGGCTTCCTCCTCGCCGGTCCCCGATCGGGCACCGCGGCAAACCAGCCGGTGGGTCACGGCCCGGGTGGACGAAGCTCGAACCACACCCGCTTTCCGTCGCGGTGGTCCTCGCACCCCCACCGGTCGGCGAGCAGCTCGATCATGAGCATCCCGCGGCCCCGGGGCCGGTCCGCGGAGAGCTGCTGCACCGCCGGCCGGGCCGGCGAGCAGTCGACGACGGCCAGGCGGAGCCAGTCATCGGAGAGGGTCGCCTCCACCGTGAGGCATGCGCTGCCGCCCACGTGGTCGACCACGTTGGCCACCAGCTCGGTCACCAGCAGGGCGGCGTCCTCGTGGTCCTGGCGGGCGCTCCAGGACCACAGCAGCTCGCGCACCAGCCGGCGGGCCGCCGGGACGCTGGCGGCGACCGGGGGGAGGTCGAGGCTGGCGCTGAGCGTGGACACGGGGTGCGGTTCCGATCTGCCGGCGGGCGGGGAGGCGGCCTGGTCGCCCGGTACCGGTGTCATCGGCGGACCGGAGCAGGAACTCGACTGGTTGTGCACAACATGACACGTCGGGGGGTCGGGCGCAACCCCCCTTGCCCCCCTGCCGGTTGTGCACTACTCATCGGGCTACAGTGTCACCCGTCCCCCCACCCCCGTGAGGAGCAGCGATGAGCAGCCCGCGCGGAACGCCGGACGAGCCGGCCGCGGAGGCGCTGCAGCGCCTCATCGCCTGCATCGACTCCTCCCTCGCCGAACTGGAGCACGCCCGCACCCGGGCCGACCTGCTGCTGAGCGAGCGCCGGGCCGGCCGGCCGTGGCTGGAGCTGGTGACCGAGGAGTCCGGCCCGCTCGTGGTCGAGAGCGTCTCGACGGTGCTCGCCTCGCTCGCCACGGCCGGCCACGCGTTCCGGCGGGAGGAGGCGGCGGCCCTGCAGCGCGAGCAGGTGAGCATCAACCGGATCGCCGCACTCTTCGGCGTCACCCGGCAGCGCATCTCGGCGCTGCTGAAGGAGGACGGGACGGGGAGCTAGACCCCGATCGCGTCGATCGCCTTGTAGATGCGCTGCTCGGACACCGGGCGGGGCGTGCCGACCTTCTGGGCGAACAGCTGCACCCGCAGCTCCTCGAGCATCCAGCGCACCCGGGTGACCGGGTCGTCGGGCGCCCCGGTCGGGGGCACCTGCCGCCGCAGCTGGTCGTACTCCGCCGTCACCGCCGCCACCTGCTGCATCCACAGCTCGTCGCGGACCGCGTTGGCCGGCAGCTTCTCCAGCCGGTGCGCCATCGCGGTGAGGTAGCGGACGAGGTCGGGCAGCCGCCGTCGCCCCGTCGCCGCGACGAAGCCGCGGTGCAGGAGCCCGGTCATCTGCCGCCGCAGGTCGGCCACGGCCGCATCGGGCACCCGCCGGGCGGGCGCGGAGCCGATCGCGCCCGCGACCTCGCGCGCCCGGGTCAGCACCGCCTCGACCCGGCGGACGGTCTCGGCGGTCAGCGGGTGGAGCTGCTGCTTCGCCGTCGCCACCAGCGCGGCGAAGACCTCCGGGTCCCGCGGCGGCCCGCCGACGGCGGCGATCAGCTCGTCGGCGGCGGCGTCCACGCAGTCGGCCACCAGGTCGGGGATCTCGCCGTCCGGGTTGAACTGCAGGGCCAGCCGGGTGGCCGGCCCCAGCCCCTTGACCACCTGCTTCACCGGTGAGCCGGCGACGAGGACCAGCAGCCGGCGGGCACCGCGCCAGGTCAGCCGCTGCGCCTCGGCCTCGGTCGGGACGACGCGGACGCCGACCGTCTCGCCCTCGTCGACCAGCGCCGGGAAGGCGGTGACGACGTGGTCGCCGCGGCGCACCTCCACCGTGCGGGGCAGCTCGCCGAACTCCCAGGATCTGCAGCCGGTGCGCTCCAGCTCCGAGGCAGCCCGCGCCAGGCTGGCCCGGGCCTGCGGGGCCACCTGCGCCTTGAGCGCGGCGAGGTCCTTGCCCGTGGCGAGGGGCCGGTGCTGGTCGTCGAGCACCCGGAAGGTGGCGCGCAGGTGGTCGGGCACCTGGTCGGGCTGCCACGCGTCCGGCGGGACGACCACGCCCGCGGCCCGGCGCAGCTCGCGCTCGAGCGCCGGCAGCAGCGGCTCGCCCGGGTCGATGCCCGGCAGCACCGCCCGCACCCGGTCGGGGATCGGCACCAGCGCCCGGCGCAGCTGCTTGGGCAGGGTGCGCAGCAGCGCCGTCACCAGCTCCTCGCGCAGCCCGGGGACGGTGAAGGCCAGGGACTCGCCCGACGTCCGCTGCGCCACCGAGTCGAGCACGCCCAGGGGCACGTCGACGGTCACGCCGTCCTCGGTGCTGCCGGGGGCGAACGCGTACGACAGGGGCAGCGTCAGGCCGCTGCCCGTCCCGCCCCCCGCCCCGGCATCCAGCCGCACCTCGTCGGGGAAGTCCTCCGGGCGCACCTGCGCCGCCGCGGCCGCGTTGGTGAGCATCTCCGGCGTGAAGGTCAGCAGGTCGGGCTGCTCGTGCCGCGCCCGCTTCCACCAGCGGTCGAAGTGCCGGGTGGAGACGACGTCGGCGGGGATCCGCCCGTCGTACAGCTCGAACAGCGTCTCGTCGTCGACGCCGATGTCGCGGCGGCGGGCCCGCTCCTCGAGCTCGGCGACCCGCTCGATGGCGCGCTGGTTCTCCGCCCAGAACCCGTGGTGGGTGGTCCACTCCCCCTGCACCAGGGCGTGCCGGATGAACAGCTCGCGGGAGACCACCGGATCGATGGAGCCGTACTGCACGCGCCGGCCGACCACCAGCGGCAGCCCGTAGAGGGTGACCCGCTCGGTGGCGACGACGGAGCCGCGCTTGGCGTCCCACCGCGGTTCGGAGTACTGGCGCTTGACCAGGTGGTCGGCCAGCCGCTCGACCACCTCGGGGTCGATGCGGGCGACCGTGCGGGCGAACAGCCGGCTGGTCTCGACCAGCTCGGCGGCCACCACCCAGCGCGGCGGCTTCTTCGCCAGCGGTGTACCCGGGGCGAGGACGAAGCGGGTGTTCCGGGTGCCCACGTACTCCCGGCCCGGCCGCCCTGGCTTGCCGTCCCGCTGCTTGACCGGCTCCGCCTGCATGCCGATCTGCGACAGCAACCCCGACAGCAGCGCGGCGTGGATGCCCTTCTCGTCGGGCTCGGCCGCCGGCTCACCGACCGTCATGCCCAGGCGACGGGCGGTGCCGCGGAGCTGGCCGTGCAGGTCCTGCCACTCGCGGATGCGCAGGTAGTGCAGGAACTCCCGCTTCACCGTGCGCCGGAACTGGTTGCCGCTCAGCGCTGCCTGCTGCTCGCCGAGGTAGCGCCAGAGGTTGAGCAGCGCCAGGAAGTCGGAGTTCTCGTCGGCGAAGCGGCGGTGCAGCTCGTCGGCGGCCTGCTGGTGCTCGGTGGGCCGCTCGCGCGGGTCCTGGATCGTCAACCCGGCGGCGATCACCAGCACCTCGTCGAGGACCCCGCGCTCGTCGGCCTCCACCACCATGCGGGCCATGCGCGGGTCCAGCGGGAGGGCGGCCAGGGAGCGGCCGGTGCCGGCGAGCTTCCCGTGCTCGTCGAGGGCGTGCAGCTCCTCGAGCAGCGCCAGGCCGTCGGCGACGGCGCGCCGGTCCGGCGGGTCGACGAACGGGAAGTCCTCGACGGCCCCGAGGTCGAGCGCCGCCATCTGCAGCAGGACCGACGCCAGGTTGGTGCGCAGGATCTCCGGGTCGGTGAACTCGGGGCGGGACTCGAAGTCGGCCTCCGTGTAGAGCCGGATCGCGATGCCCGGCCCGAGGCGCCCGCAGCGGCCGGAGCGCTGGCGGGCCGAGGCCTGGCTCACCGGCTCGATCGGCAGCCGCTGCACCTTGGTGCGATGGCTGTACCGGGAGATGCGCGCGGTCCCGGGGTCGATGACGTAGCGGATCCCCGGCACGGTCAGCGAGGTCTCGGCCACGTTCGTGGCCAGCACGATCCGCCGCCCGGTGTGCGGGGCGAAGACCTTGTGCTGGTCGGCGGCCGACAGGCGCGAGTAGAGCGGGACGATCTCGGTGCCCGGCAGCGCGCGGTCGGCGAGCGCGTCCTGGGTGTCGCGGATCTCCCGCTCGCCGGCGAGGAAGACGAGGATGTCGCCGGGCCCCTCGGCCACCAGCTCGTCGACGGCGTCCAAGATCGCGGTGACCTGGTCGCGGTCCTCGTCCGCGTCCGGGTCGTCCGGGTCGACGATCGGCCGGTACCGGACCTCCACCGGGTAGGTGCGGCCGCTGACCTCCACGACCGGCGCGCCCCTGAAGTGGGCCGCCACCCGCTCGACGTCGATCGTCGCCGAGGTGATGACCAGCTTCAGGTCGGGCCGGCGCGGCAGGATCTGCGCGAGGTAGCCCAGCAGGAAGTCGATGTTGAGGCTCCGCTCGTGGGCCTCGTCGATGATGATCGTGTCGTACTGGCGCAGCAGCCGGTCGCGCCCGATCTCGGCCAGCAGGACGCCGTCGGTCATGAGCTTGACCAGCGTCGAGTCCGACACCTGGTCGTTGAAGCGCATCGTGAAGCCGACGGCCTCGCCCAGCGGCGTCGCCAGCTCCTCCGCGATCCGCTCGGCCACGCTGCGTGCGGCGATCCGGCGGGGCTGGGTGTGCCCGATCCGGCCCCGCACGCCCCGGCCCAGCTCGAGGGCGATCTTGGGCAGCTGGGTCGTCTTGCCCGACCCGGTCTCGCCCGCGACCACCACCACCTGCGCGTCGCGGAGCGCGGCCGCGATGTCCTCGCGGCGGGCGCTGACCGGCAGGTCCTCCGGGTAGGAGATCGCCGGCACGGCGGCCCGGCGCCGCGCCATCCGCTCCTCCGCCGCCGCGACGTCGGTCGCGAGGCGCTCGCGCTGCTGCTCGCGGGCGCGGGCGTCCTTCGTCCGGCGCAGCCCGTCGAGCCGGCGACGCAGCCGGTGCTCGTCGGCGAGGGTGAGCTGCGACAGCCGCGACCGCAGGTCCTCGTGCAGGGCGGTCACGGCGGTTCTCGCGCTCCTCTCCGGTCCGGTGACGTCACCGCCGACGGGTGACCCCTTCCAGCATCGCACCGTCTCCCGGGCGTGCCGGAAGGCACGGGAGAACCAGATGCATGCGCCTTACAACAAGGTGTAGCGTGCATCCAGTCATTCCCTCCGCCCCGCATCCGAGGAGCTCTGTGACGGACACCTCCGCCGCCGGCGACCGACGCGGCTCCGCCGTCGGCGCCCTCGGCGAGCAACTGCCCCGCTTCATGCGGCTCATGCACGGGCTGAAGAGCCAGCACACCGCCGAGGGCGGGCGCGATCGCGCGGCCCACGTGCTGCTGTTCCCGCTGTGCCGGCTCGGCCCGCTCCGCCAGGGAGCACTCGCCGACCTGGTGCACGCCGACCCCTCCACGGTCAGCCGGCACGTGACCCTGCTGGTGGAGCAGGGGCTGGTCCGCCGCGCGGCCGACGAGTCCGACGGCCGGGCCAGCAACCTCGTCGTCACCGACGCGGGGCGCGCGCAGCTCGACAGGCTCCGCGTCGAGCGCGAGTCCTACCTCCGCCAGGTGACCGCCGACTGGACCGAGGACGAGCTGCAGACCTTCACCACGCTCTTCGACCGGCTGCTCGACGGCGTCGCGGCCACCCTCCCCTCCGACCCCATGTCCACACCTCCCGACCGGACGGTTCCCGCATGACCTCCACCCGCACGAGCTCCGCCGAGCGCCGGGGTGCCCGGGCGGCCGCCGCCGCGCCGGACGCCGGCGGCGTCTTCAGCCACCGGCAGATCGTCACGATCCTGGCCGGCCTGATGGTCGCGATGTTCCTGGCCGCGCTGGACCAGACCGTCGTCTCCACCGCGATCCGCACCATCGCCGACGACCTGCAGGGCTACGACCTCCAGGCGTGGGCGACGACGGCCTTCCTGATCACGTCGACGATCTCGACGCCGCTGTACGGGAAGCTGTCCGACATCTACGGCCGCCGGCCGTTCTACCTGTTCGCGATCGGCATCTTCGTCGTCGGCTCGGCCCTCTGCGGCCTCGCCGACACGATGTACCAGCTCGCCGCCTTCCGGGCGGTGCAGGGCATCGGCGCGGGCGGCCTGATGTCGCTGGCCCTGGCGATCATCGGCGACATCGTGCCGCCGCGGGAGCGCTCGAGGTACCAGGGCTACTTCATGGCCGTCTTCGGCACCTCGAGCGTGCTGGGCCCGGTCATCGGCGGCTCCTTCGCCGGCCAGGGGTCGCTGCTCGGCGTCGACGGCTGGCGCTGGATCTTCTGGGTCAACGTGCCCCTGGGCGTGGTCGCGTTCCTCGCCGTGTGGCGGGTGCTGCACCTCCCGCACGAGAGCCGCCCGCACCGCATCGACTGGCCGGGCGCCCTGGCGCTCATCACCTTCCTGGTGCCGCTGCTCGTCGTCGCCGAGCAGGGCCGGATCTGGGGGTGGGCCTCCCAGGGAGCCCTCACCTGCTACGTGGTCGGCGCCGTCGGTTTCGCGGTGTTCGTCCTCGCCGAGCGCGCCTACGGGGACGACGCCCTGCTGCCGCTGCGGCTGTTCCGCAACCGCAGCTTCGCGGTGAGCGGCGTCGGCAGCATCGTCATGGGGGCCGGCATGTTCGGCGGCCTGCTCCTGCTGCCGCAGTACCTGCAGATCGTGCAGGGCTCGAGCGCGACCGTGGCCGGGCTGCAGATGATCCCGCTGGTCGCCGGCATCATGGTCGGCGCGATGAGCTCGGGCATCGCGATCTCGAGGACCGGCAAGTACAAGGTCTTCCCGCTCGTCGGCATCGCCCTCATGGTCACCGCGCTGCTCTCGATGTCCTTCCTCGTCGAGGCCGACACCTCGGTGTGGACCCTGGTGCCGTTCATGGTCCTGCTCGGCCTCGGGCTGGGCTTCAACTTCCAGCCGGTCATCCTCGCCGTGCAGAACGCCGTCTCCCCGCGGGAGATGGGCGTGGCCACCTCCTCGGTGACCTTCTTCCGCCAGATGGGCGGCACCATCGGGACGGCGGCGTTCCTGTCCATCCTGTTCACCCGGCTGCCGCAGGACATCGACGCCGCCGTCCAGGAGACGGTGCGGACGAACCCGGAGCTGGCCCCGCAGTTGCAGCAGCTGGGCGCCGGCAGCGCGGGTGCGCTGGACGACACCTCCTTCATCCAGGAACTCCCGGCCGCCCTCGCCGAGCCCTTCAAGGTCGGCTTCTCGAACTCGATCGACCTGGTCTTCCTCATCGCCGCCTGCGTCGTGGCGATCGGGTTCTTCGTCTTCCTGTTCCTGCCGCAGCTCGCGCTCAGCACCCAGTCGGGCATCCAGGCGCGGCAGGGCGCGGCGGCTGGGACGGCGACCAGCGACCCGGGCGACCCCGCGGAGGAGGCGATCGAGGCGGTGGGCGCCGCGGCGCCCACGTCGGTCCCGCCACCGGTGGGGCAGCCGGGCGAGGACCCGCGCGCCCCGCGCTGAGCGCAGCGAGGCCATCGAACGGTGCGCGGCGGCGTGGGGGCCGGAGGCCTCCCGCCGCCGTGCACTTTCGCGCTCAGCACCCGCCGGCAACGGCTCCTGGTCGCGGTGGTCGTCCCGAGGACGACGGTGTCACGGCTGGAAGACCGACCGGACGCAGCCGTCCTCCTTGTCCTTGAACAGCTGGTAACCCCGGGGCGCCTCGGTGAGCGGCATGACGTGGGTGGCCAGGTGCTCGGTGACGAGGTCGCCGGACTCCATGCGGCGCAGGAGCTCCGGGATGTAGCGCTGCGCGTGCACCTGGGCGCCGCGGATCGTCAGCCCCTTGTTCATGGCCGCGCCCAGCGGGAACTTGTCCACCATCGCGGCGAAGACGCCCAGGGTGAAGACCGAGCCGCCCTTGCGGCAGGCCATGATCGCCTCCCGGACGGCGGTCGGCCGGTCGGTCTGCAGCCGCAGCTGCTGCTTGACCTGGTCGTAGATGCCGGGCGCACCGGGTGCGTGCGCCTCCATGCCGACCGCCTCGATGCACACGTCCGGGCCGCGGCCACCGGTGCGCTCGCGCAGCTCGGCCAGGACGTCGGTGGCGGTGTAGTCCACGACCTCCGCGCCCACGTGGCTGCGCACCTGGTCCAGTCGCTCGGGGATCCGGTCGATCACCACCACCTGCTCGGCGCCCAGCAGCATCGCCGCGCGGGCGGCCATCTGCCCCACTCCCCCGGCGCCCCACACCGCGACGACGTCGCCCGGCCCGGTGCCGGCGAGGTCCGCGCCCATCCAGCCGGTCGAGGCGGCGTCGGAGGCGAACAGGGCGCGGGTGTCCGAGATCCCCTCGGGGACGACGAAGGTGCCCACGTCGGCGTAGGGCACCCGCATGTACTCGGCGTGGCTGCCCGCGTAGCCACCCATCGCGTGGGAGTAGCCGAAGCAGCCGCCGGGGCTCTGACCCCACAGCCCCTCGGTGATGCCCGGGTCGGGGTTGCCGTTGTCGCACAGCGAGTGCTGCCCCTGCGTGCAGTACCAGCAGTTGCCGCAGGCGGCGAACGGCGCGACGACGACGCGGTCGCCGACCTTCCGGTCGCGGACCTCCTTGCCGACCTCGACGACCTCCCCGATGAACTCGTGGCCGATCACGTCGCCGGCGCGCATGAAGGGGATGTAGCCGCCGATGAGGTGCAGGTCGGAGCCGCAGGTCACGCTCTGGCGGATCTTCAGGATCACGTCGCGGTCGTTGAGGATTGTGGGCTCGGGGACGTCCTCGACCGCGACCTCGTTGACGCCCGCCCAGGTCGCCGCCTTCACAGCACGCCCTCCTTGCCGGCACGCGCGGTCATGCCCTCCAGCACCGCGCCCTGCGGCGTCGGCTTCCGGTGCCCGTGCGGCTGCGGGTCCACGCGCAGCACCTCACCGACCTCCAGCAGCTGCTTGGCCTCGCGCAGCGCCGACCGCAGCTCACCGACCTCCCGCTCCGAGGGCGTGCCCCGGAAGCGCGCGGCCAGCTCGGTCCCGCGGTCGCCCGGCGCCGGCGCGGTCCGGACCTCGATCCGGTCGCCGAAGCCGTCCAGCGGCGGGGGCAGCGGCCCGACGTCCTCGGGGGAGCGCAGCACGGTGACCGCACGCCAGCGGCGTGCGGCGGTACGCGGGTCGTCGGTCACCGACGCCTGGCCCACGCCGGGGAGGCGGACGTGCTGGAGGGTGCTCAGGAGCGCCCCTCCGGCGCGGCTGACGATGGCGGGTAGCTCCATGCCTGCTCCTCGGTCGACGACGGTCCCCGACCTACCCGCGCAGCCCCCCGGGGCAACCGGCCTACTGTGAGGTGGTTCGCACCGACCCGTCGCCCCCGTGCCTGGAGACCTCGTGCCGTCGTCGTCGCTGATCCTGTCCCGCCGTGACCTGGACTTCCTGCTCAACGAGTGGCTCGACGTCGAGTCCCTGACCAAGCGGTCCCGGTTCACCGAGCACTCCCGGGAGACGTTCGACGCGGTCCTGGACCTGGCCGAGCAGATCGCCACCGACCACTTCGCCCCGCACAACCGCAAGGCCGACGAGAACGAACCGCGGTTCGTCGACGGCAAGGTCGAGCTGATCCCGGAGGTCGCCGAGGCGCTCCGCGTCTTCGCCGAGGCGGGGCTGATGGCCGGCGAGTTCGACGAGGAGTTCGGCGGCATGCAGCTGCCGCACGTGGTCGGCCAGGCCGTCTTCGCCTGGTTCAAGGCGGCCAACGTGGGCACGTCGGCCTACCCCTTCCTGACGATGGGCAACGCCCGTCTGCTGCTGGCACACGGCAGCCGCGAGCAGATCGACACCTACGTGGCGCCCGAGATCGAGGGCCGCTGGTTCGGCACCATGGCCCTCTCCGAGCCGCAGGCCGGCTCCTCGCTCGCCGACATCACCACCAAGGCCGTCCCGCAGGACGACGGGACCTACCGGCTCAGCGGCAACAAGATGTGGATCTCCGGCGGCGACCACGAGCTGACCGAGAACATCGTCCACCTGGTGCTGGCGAAGATCCCGGGTGGCCCGCCCGGGGTGAAGGGCATCTCGCTGTTCATCGTCCCGAAGTTCCTGGTCGAGGAGGACGGCTCCCTGGGCGAGCGCAACGACGTCGTCCTGGCCGGGCTCAACCACAAGATGGGGTACCGGGGGACGACGAACACGCTGCTCAACTTCGGCGAGGGCGTGCACACCCCCGGCGGGCAGCCCGGCGCCGTCGGCTATCTGGTGGGCGAGCCGCACAAGGGCCTGACCTACATGTTCCACATGATGAACGAGGCCCGGATCGGTGTGGGGATGGGCGCCACGGTGCTGGGCTACACCGGCTACCTGCACGCGCTGGAGTACGCGCGCACGCGCACCCAGGGCCGCCCGGCCGGCGCCAAGGACCCCGCCTCCCCGATGGTGCCGATCGTCGAGCACCCCGACGTCCGGCGGATGCTGCTGGCCGCCAAGTCGTACGCCGAGGGCGGCCTCGCCCTGGGGCTCTACTGCGCGAAGCTCGTCGACGAGGAGCAGACGGCGGAGACCCAGGAGGAGCGGGACCGCGCCCACCTGCTGCTGGACATGCTGACGCCGGTCGCGAAGGCGTGGCCCTCGCAGTGGGGCCTGGCCGCCAACGACCTCGCGATCCAGGTGCACGGCGGCTACGGCTACACCCGCGACTACCCGGTGGAGCAGTTCTACCGGGACAACCGGCTCAACCCGATCCACGAGGGCACCCAGGGCATCCAGTCGCTCGACCTGCTCGGCCGCAAGGTGGTCATGCAGGGCGGGGCCGGTCTGGCGCTGCTGGGCGAGACGATCTCCGCGACGACCGCCCGCGCCGCCGGGACGCAGTGGGCCGGCTTCGCCGCCGACCTCGACGCCGCCGTCGCCCGGATGGGATCGGTGACGGCGACCCTGTGGGGCACCGGCGACCCCGACCTCGCGCTGGCCAACTCGCACGTCTACCTGGAGGCCGCCGGGCACGTCGTCGTCGCCTGGCTGTGGCTCGAGCAGGCGCTGGCCGCCGAGGCGGGCAGCACGGACTTCCACGAGGGCAAGCGCGCCGCGGCCCGCTACTTCTGGCGCTGGGAGCTGCCCCGCACCCGCGCCTGGTTCGACCTGCTGGAGTCCCTGGACCGCACGGTGCTCGACGCCCGCGACGCCTGGCTCTGAGACCTCCCTCAGGGACGACGACGCCCCGCCGTCCAGGAGGACGGCGGGGCGTTCGGGGTCGTCCCGTCAGGCGCGCACGGCCCCCACGGACTCGGAGCCGGAGCGGCGGGTGTTCGCGGCGCGGCTGGCCGCGCGCTGCTCCTGCTCGTACCGGGCGGTGGACTGGGTGCCCATCGCGATGACCAGGGCCGTCAGGACCAGGAACCCCAGCAGGGTCACGGCCGGCCACAACATCATCAGATCGCTCTCCTCGTCGAACTCGCGGATGCCGCCGCCGGGTCAGGGGCGGTGGCACGTCATCGGGCCTGACTGTCCCCCGACCGGCCCTGTCTCAATCGTCGGATCCGAGAGTTCACCTGAGGGGGTGTGACACGTTGCACACAGGCCATCCCGGGTAGGCGCGGAACCGGGGCGTGGTTGCATCAGGACGTGCCCGAACCCACAGCAGCGCCTCGGGCCGGTGCGGGTGCCGGCACGCGGCCGCTGGCGCTGGTCGTGGCCCTCTCCCTCGGCGTCACCACCCTCTCGCTCCTGCAGAGCCTCGTCGTCCCGGCGCTGGGGCGGATCGAGGAGCAGCTCGGCGTCTCCCCGGGCGCGGCCGGCTGGGTACTCACCGCCAACCTGCTCGCCGCTGCCGTCCTGACCCCGGTCCTGGGCCGGCTGGGCGACCTCCGGGGCGCGCGCCCGGTCATCCTGGGCATCCTGGTCGCGGTCTCGCTGGGCACGCTGCTGATCGTCCTGACGGAGTCCCTGCCCCTGCTGCTGGTGGGCCGGGTCCTGCAGGGGGCGTCCTACGGCCTCTTCCCCCTGTCGATCAGCGTGCTGCGCCGGGAGCTCCCCGAGGCCCGGCTCAGCGTGGCGATGTCGGTCGTCAGCAGCACGCTCGCCGTCGGCGGGGTGGTCGGGCTGGTCGCCACGGGGTTCATCACCGGGGACGACGGCGACTACCGGCACGCCTTCTGGCTGGGCCTGGGCGTCGCCCTGCTCGCCCTGGTGCTCGCCGCCTGGCTGCTCCCCCGCCGCCCGGCCTCCGCCCGCGGCCGGGTCGACTGGTGGGGCGCGCTGGCGCTCGGCCTCGGCCTGGTCCTGCTGCTGCTGCCGCTCTCGCAGGGGCCCGCCTGGGGCTGGGTCTCCCCGGGGACCCTGGGGTGCGCCGCGGGCGCGGTCGCCGTCCTCACCGGGTGGGTCGTGCTGCAGCGGCGGACCGCCGAGCCGCTGGTGCGGCCGGGGATGCTCACCGACCGGCGGACCGTCGTCCCCAACGTCGCCGGCGTCATGAGCGGCATCGCGCTGTTCGCCTCCTTCCTCGCCGTCCTGCAGTACGTGCAGGCCGACCCGGCGGTCGCCGGGTACGGGTTCGACGCGAGCGTCCTGGAGGCCGCGGTGGTCTACCTGCTGCCCGGTGGGGTGGCGGGCATCCTGCTCGCACCGTTCGCCGGCCGGGTCGTCGGCCGGGTGGGCGGCCTGCCGACGCTCACCGCGGGTGCCGTGTTCGGCATCGCGGGCTTCGGGCTCCTGGCCGGCGCGCGCGGCGAGCCGTGGCTGGTCGTCGTCGCCGGCCTGCTGACCCAGGTGTCGGTGACGGTGGCCTACGCGGCCCTGCCGGCGCTCGTGGTCGACGCCGTCCGGGAGGACGAGACGGGCGTGGCCAACGCGGTGAACTCGATCGCCCGCTCGGTCGGCCAGGCGCTGGGCAGCACGCTCGCCGTCACGCTGATCGCGGGCACCCTCGACCCCGCCACCGGCCTGCCACGCGCCCTGGCCTTCACGCTGGTCGCGCTCATCGGGGCGGGCGCCTCGGTCGTCGTCGTGCTGGTGGCCCTGATCGGGGTGCGCGGCGACCGGCGCGGCGGGCCCCACCGGCGCCACGACCCGCTCGCCGACGTGGAGGAGGCCACCGCGGGCGCCGGTGAGTGGTCCCCGGTCTCCGGGGTGCGCTGAGCTCACCGACACAGGTGCCGCACAACCGTTACCGGCGCGTCCGGCATGGAACCCCCCCGTCCGGGGCAACGAGAGGTGCGACCGCCCTCGTCCCTGGAGGACCCCACATGGCACGACCCACCGGCTCGTCCAGCCGTGCGAAGGCTGAAACGCGCTTCGACGACAACCGCGCAGGCGGCGATCCCGCTCCGCAGGACGACAACATCAGCGGCACGCGGGCCGACTACGCGCCCACGGGCGCCGACCCCAAGCCCACGACGGGCGGCACGCTCAAGCGGAGCGTCAAGGAGTTCAGCGAGGACAACCTCACCGACTGGGCGGCGGCGCTGACCTACTACGGCGTCCTGGCGCTGTTCCCCGCGCTGACCGCCCTGGCCGCCATCGTCGGCCTCTTCACCGACCCCGAGGAGCTCACCACCGCGCTGACGGCGGTGGTTCCCCAGTCCGCGGCGGAGACCCTCAACCCCGTCATCGAGGACGTCGCCGGGCAGAGCGCACCGCTGGGCTTCGCCCTGGTGCTCGGTCTCGTCGGTGCCCTGTGGACCGCGTCGGGCTACGTGGGCGCCTTCACCCGCGCCGCGAACGTCGTCTACGAGACGCGCGAAGGCCGCAAGGTCTGGAAGCTCAAGCCGCTGCAGATCCTGATCACCCTGGTCGGCATCCTCTTCGCGGCGCTCATCGTGGCGATGCTGGTGCTCAGCGGCCCGGTGGTCGACGCGGTCGGCCAGGCCATGGGCCTGGGCGAGACCGTCCTGACCGTGTGGACCTGGGCCAAGTGGCCGGTCATCCTCGTGATCCTCGCGCTGATGATCGCGGTGCTCTACTACTCGACGCCGAACGCCAAGCTGCGCGGCTTCAAGTTCGTGAGCCCCGGTGCGGGCGTCGCCATCCTGGTGGCGGTCGTGGCCTCGGCCGCCTTCGCCTTCTACGTGGCGAACTTCGGCAGCTACAACGCCACCTACGGGGCGCTCGCCGGTGTGGTGATCTTCCTGATCTGGTTCTGGCTGATCAACGTGTCGCTGCTGTTCGGCATCGAGCTCGACGCCGAGGTGGAGCGCACCAAGGAGCTGAAGGAGGGCGTGCCGCGGGCGGAGAAGGAGATCCAGCTCGACGCCCGCGACGAGCCCGACGACAAGCAGACCACCTGAGACAGGCCCGCTCCTGCCCGAGTGCGACACAGCGCCGACGGCCCCCTCCCGCTGCGGGAGGGGGCCGTCGCGTGCCCGGGCCCGGTCGACCTCGCCGTACGTCAGCCGGGCGCGCGGTGGGCCGCGAGGTCCGCTCCAGTGCCGCGAGGTCGAGCGCACCTCCGGGACGGCCGTGGACCGGCGGAGGGACCGGCACCGTGGGCGCCGGGCCCTCCGCCGGGTCAGCGGCTGGTCGGCGGCTCGTCCCCCCGCCGGCTCAGCGGCACCCGCTCGACCAGCCCGGCCAGCGCGCCCAGGCCCTGGC
Source organism: Blastococcus sp. SYSU DS0669 (assembly GCF_054050895.1). Classification (NCBI taxonomy): domain Bacteria; kingdom Bacillati; phylum Actinomycetota; class Actinomycetes; order Geodermatophilales; family Geodermatophilaceae; genus Blastococcus; species Blastococcus sp. SYSU DS0669. Next base: position 68,042 of record NZ_JBJHAE010000017.1, read on the forward strand.
TCACCGCCCGCCCGGCCGGGGTGAACCGGTCCGGCACCCGGCGCGTTCCGGCGTCGACGACGTCGCGGGTGCGGTCGATCAGCGACAGCGGCAGGCCGGAGAGCGCGTTCCCCGGAGGCCGTCGCGACACGGTCGGGTGCGGCCGCGTGGGCGAGATCCGGGCCATGAGCGCCCAGCGCCGACCCAGCGCCCGCAGCTCGTCGGGGGTCAGCCGCTCCTGGAGCCGGGGCAGCATCACGTCCTCCTCGTCGCGGACGTCCTCTCGCAGCACCTCGACCAGCCGCCGCAGCCGGGCGGGGCGTCCGGGGTCGTCGAGGCCGTCGCGCTCGAGCGCGCTGACCAGCTCGTTCACCTCCTGGTGCTCCTCCTCCACCTGCAGGGTCAGCGCGTCGCCGTCGGGCAGCACCCGCCGGATCACCGGCCACAGCACCGTCTCCTCCGCGAAGGCGTGGCTGAACACCAGCCGGTCGATGCGGGTGAGCACCTCCTCCTGCGCGGCGCCCTCCGCGCCGTCGAGCTCGTGCAGGAGCCGGTCGAGCTCCTCGTGGTCACGGCGCTGGCGGGCGAGCACGCTGCCCGGCCCGCCCAGCTCCTCGATGGTCTGGTCGGCGATGGATCTCGTCACGGGGGTTCCTCCGGTCGGTCGGTCGGGCTTCTGTGCCCGCGGCGCCCGCACCGCACGCCTGGTTGCCACCACCGCCCCCGGGTACGTGCAGGCCACCGATCCCACCCAGGAGGCCGTACCGCGATGAGCGACGCGTCGACGATCACGTCCGACTTCTACGACCTCGAGGCGCTCCTCGACGACGAGGACCGGGCGCTGCTGCACCGGGTGCGCACCTTCATGGACGAGCAGGTCACGCCGATCATCAACGAGTACTGGACCCGGGCGGAGTTCCCCCGCCAGCTCATCCCCGGCATCGCCGAGCTCGGCATCGCCGGCGTCTCGATCCAGGGCTACGGCTGCCGCGGCCGCTCGCCGCTGCTGGACGGCATGATCGCCATGGAGCTGTCCAAGGGCGACCCGTCGATCGCCACGTTCATGGGCGTCCACGGCGGCCTGGCCATGGGCTCGGTCTACCTGTGCGGCTCCGAGGAGCAGAAGGAGCGCTGGCTGCCGGCGATGGCCCGGATGGAGCTGATCGGCGCGTTCGGGCTGACCGAGCCCGACCACGGCTCCGACGTCGCGCGCGGCCTGCAGACGACCTGCCGCCGCGAGGGCGACACCTGGGTGCTCGACGGCGAGAAGAAGTGGATCGGGAACGCCAGCTTCGCCGACCTGATCATCATCTGGGCGCGCGACGTGGAGACCGAGCGGGTGCTCGGCTTCGTCGTCGAGCAGGGGACGCCGGGCTTCACCGCCGTCGACCTCAAGGACAAGATCGCGCTGCGGGCCGTGCAGAACGCGCACATCACCCTGGAGGGCGTGCGGGTGCCCGAGGAGAACCGGCTGCAGGAGGCGCACAGCTTCCGGGCAACCGCCGACGTGCTGCGCATGACCCGCGCCGGCGTCGCCTGGTCGGCCGTCGGCTGCTCGCGCGGCGCCTACGAGCACGCCCTGAGGTACGCCAAGGAGCGGGAGCAGTTCGGCCAGCCCATCGTGGAGTTCCAGCTGGTGCAGGACCTGCTGGTGCGGATGCTCGGGAACATCACCGCCTCGGCCGCGATGTGCACGCGGCTCTCCCACCTGCAGGGGGCCGGCACGATGACCGACGAACAGGCCTCGCTGGCCAAGGCGTTCTGCACCATGCGGATGCGCGAGACCGTCGGCTGGGCCCGCGAGCTGATGGGCGGGAACGGCATCCTGCTGGAGAACCACGTCGGCCGGTACGTCGCCGACGCCGAGGCGATCTACTCCTACGAAGGCACCCGCGAGGTGAACACGCTCATCGTGGGGCGCGGTGTGACGGGGAGCAGCGCGATCGTCTGACGACAGCCCCGTGAGCATCGCGGCGAGCGCCGGCGAGCGAGGAGCGGGGCGCGGAGCAGGACCGGCGGCATCGTCTGACCCCTACTGGGCGGCCCACCAGGCCCGCGCGGCCTCGGCCGGGGTCCGCCCGTCGAACTCCACGGCGCGGTTGAGCTCGACCAGGTCGCCGGTGGTCAGCCGCGCGCTCGTGCCGTCCAGGGCCTCGCGCAGGGGCTCGCCCCACCGGTCCAGCGCCTCCGCCCGGACCATCGGGACGACGTTCTCGCGGGGCTGCAACCCGCGGTCGTCGGCCAGCAGGACGACGGGCGCCACCGCCAGCCGCGCGTCGGTGGTCTCGAGCATCCCCACCTGCACCTGGCCCGACAGCAGCGCCTCGAGCGTCGCCGCCCGCGACGGCATGCTGGTCACCGTCCCGAACCGCAACCCGTACACCTCGTCGAGGCCGACCAGGCAGAACGGGCGGTCGGGGCACTCCGGCGGCCCGCCGAAGGCGAGGTCACCGGCGAGCGGGGCCAGGTCCGACAGCCGGCTCACCCCGTGCTCGGCGGCGAACTGGGCGGTGACGACGAAGCCGTTCTGGTCCTCCGCCGCGGCGGGGGTCAGCACGTCCACCCCGCGGCCGCCCATCGTGCGGGAGAGCACGGCGTGCATCTGCCCGGGCTCCGCCGGCGGGCGCGGGAACTGCGGGCGGGCGAAGGAGAGCGCCGTCCCGAGGTAGTCGACCACGACGTCCACCAGACCCTGCTGCAGCGCCGGCGAGACCACCTCGCGGGTGCCGATGCCGTGCTGCACCGAGACCGGGAGGCCACGGTTCCGGACCGCCTCGGCGTAGACCTCCACGAGGATCTGGTTCTCCGTGAAGTCGTAGGAGGCGAACCGGATCACCTCCGGCTCCGGCGGCGGCGCCTCCGCGGGGGTGCAGCCGGCCAGCACGGCCAGCGCCAGGAGCACCGCTCCGACGGACCTGCCAGCGCGCACGGCACCCACCTCCCGCGGCTGGCCACCGTAGCGCCGCAGCGGGCGGAAAGGGATGGTCCGCACGCGGGTGGAGGTGCAGCATTCCCCGCATGGCGTCGCTGCCGCAGGCGCTTCCGGAGCCACGGGCGACGGGGCCGGTCGCGCGCCCCGATCCGCCCCCGATCGCACGCGTCCGTCGCCGTCGCCGGCCCTCGGGCGAGCCACCGCCCCTCCCCCGCCAGCTCCGGGCGTCGGGCCGGTGGTGGCTGGCGCTCAGCGCGCTGGTCCTGCTCGCCTGCGTCGCCGTCGTCGCCACCGGCACCATCCGGTACGTCGACGTCGCCGACACCCGGATCCTGCAGGCGATCGCCGGCATCCGTTCCCCCGCCCTGACCACGGTCGCCGACCTCGCCGGCCTGCTGGCCAGCGCGGGGGCGCTGCACGCCCTCTGGCTCGCCGACCTGGTCCTGCTCGCCGCCTTCCGCCGTTGGCGGCACCTGCTCGTCTGGCTGGGCGTCGGCCTGCTCGTGGTCAACGTCGGCGCCGCGATGGCGACCACCCTGCAGCGGCCCCGGCCCTTCGAGGTCGAGGTGCTCGGCGACTGGTCGGGGTTCGCGATGCCGTCCCTCCCCGTGACGGTGCTCGCCGCCCTGCTGGTCAGCACGATCTACTCGCTGGTCCCGCCCGGCCGGAAGCGGGCGATCGGCAAGTGGGTGGTGTGCGCCCTGCTGGTGATCACCGCCGCCTCCCGGCTCTACCTGGCCCAGGACCACCCGACCGGCGTCCTGGCCGGCGTGGTCCTCGGCGTGGCCACCCCGCTGGCCGCGTTCCGGCTGCTCACGCCGAACGCCGTCCACCCGGTGCGCTACACCCGCGCCCGGCCGGCCCACCTCGACGTCTCCGGGGAGCGTGGCGCGGCCATCGTCCGGGCGCTGCAGGACCAGCTGGGGCTGGTGGCCACCGACGTCGCGCCGTTCGGGCTGGCCGGCTCGGGCGGCTCGACGCCGCTGAAGATCACCGTCAAGGCCCACGACCCGCACGGGGACGTCGAGAGCTGCGTGTTCGGCAAGCTCTACGCGGCCACCCACCTCCGCTCCGACCGCTGGTACAAGCTCGGGCGCACGCTGCTGTACGGGCGGCTGGAGGACGAGATGCCCTTCCACAGCGTGCGGCGGCTCGTGCAGTACGAGGACTACGTGCTGCGGGTGCTCTGCGACGGCGGGCTGCCGGTGCCGCAGCCGCACGGCATCGTCGAGATCACGCCCGAGCGGGAGTACCTGCTGGTCACCGAGTTCATCGCCGGCGCGAAGGAGGTCGGCGAGGCCGAGATCGACGACGCGGTCATCGACCAGGGCCTCGCGGCCGTGCGGCGGATGTGGGAGATCGGCGTGGCCCACCGGGACATCAAGCCGGCCAACCTGCTCGTCCGCGACGGCACGCTGTACCTCATCGACTCCGCGTTCGCCGAGGTGCGCCCGAGCCCGTGGCGGCAGGCGGTGGACCTGGCCAACATGATGCTGGTCCTGGCGCTGCGGACCGACGCCGAGCGGGTGTACCGGCGGGCGCGGCTGCACTTCTCCGACGAGGAGATCGCCGAGGCGTTCGCCGCCACCCGCGGGCTGACCATGCCCTCCCAGCTGCGGCGCATGATCCGCCAGCGGGGCCGGGACCTGCAGGCGGAGTTCCTGGCCCTGCTGCCCTTCCGGCTGCCGCCGGTGCGGATCCAGCGCTGGACCTGGCGGCGGGCCGGCCTGACCGTCGTCACCCTCGCCGCGGTCGGGATCGCCGCCTACGTCTCCACCGGCCTGCTCGGGTCCCCGCTGTGACCGCGCGACGGCGCCCGGCCGTGCTCCTGCTCGCCGCGACGGCCCTGCTCTCGGGCTGCGTGCAGCCGCAGGTGCTCAGCGAGGAGACGCTGGCCTGCAAACGGGGCGACGAGGGGCACCCCGCCAACGGGGTCGTCCTCATGGCCCAGTCGGTGCCGAGCGCCACCTGGCTGCCCTGCCTGGAGGCCATGCCGCTGGGCTGGCGCCTGGCCGGCCTGGTCGCCACGGAGAGCTCCGCGCGCTTCTGGCTGGACTCCGACCGCGACGGGGTGCACGCGCTGGAGGTGGCGCTGACCGCGTCCTGCGACACAACCGGCGCGACGGAGATCCCCAGCGAGCGGGAGGGGATGCGCCGGTGGGAGCAGGTGGGCCAGGTGAGCCCGCACTACGTCGGCACCCGCTTCTACGTCTTCGACGGCGGGTGCGTGAGCGTGCTGTTCCGGCTGTCCGGCGAGAACCGCGCCGAGCCGCTGGGCGTGGCCACCCAGGGGATCGGTGCGGTGACCCGCGACGAGGTGCGGGCCGCCGTCCTCGACCAGACCGACGGTGAGCTGCACCTCGACCCGCCGGGCGGTGGCGGGTGAGCGCCGCCGCGGCCCCGGCGGGCGGCAAGGCCCCCCGCGCGCGGTGGTCCCGCCTCCTCGGGCCGCTGCTGTCGGTGGGCCTCGTCGTCGCCGTCTTCGCCTGGTTCCTGCCGCAGTTCACCAGCCTGTCGCAGGTGTGGGCGGCGATCGCGGACCTGTCGTGGGTGGAGACGGCGGCCCTGCTGCTGGCGGCCGGCTGGAACCTGGCGACCTACCAGTTCGTCGTCGTCGCCACGACCCCTGGCATGAACCTGCGGCAGGCGACGGTGGCGACCGAGGCAGCGACGGCCGTCTCCAACACCGTGCTCGGCGGGGCGGCCCTCGCCGTCGGCCTCACCTACGCGATGAACTCCTCCTGGGGATTCTCCCGCTCCCGCACGTCCGTGGCGCTGCTGGTGGCCGGGCTGTGGAACAACTTCGCCAAGCTCGGCCTGCCCGTGCTGGCCCTGGCCCTCCTCGCGTTCTCCGCCCCGCCGTCGGCCGCGCGGCTGGTCGCCGGGCTGGTGGCCCTGGGCGCCCTCGCCGCGACGATCGCGCTGCTGGGGGCGGTGCTGCGCAGCCCCGCCGGCGCCGCCCGGGTCGGCCTCCTCGCCGCCCGGGCGGCGACGGCCGCGCGGCGGCCCTTCGGGCGCGGCCCGGTGGTCGGCTGGGACCTGGCGACGACGAAGTTCCGCGACCGGACGGTCCTGCTCCTGCGGGCCCGCTGGCACTGGATCACCCTGGCCACGCTGGTGAGCCACCTGTCGCTGTTCCTGCTGCTGCTGCTCTCGCTCCGGTTCGTCGGGGTGGGCGCCGAGCAGGTCGGCGTGGCCGAGGCCCTCGTCGTCTTCGCCTTCGCCCGGTTGCTCACCGCCGTCCCCTTCACCCCCGGCGGCCTCGGCGTGGTCGAGGTGGCGCTGATCGCCGGCCTCGCGGCGGCCGGGGGGCCGCGCGCGCCGGTGGCCGCGGCGGTGCTGCTGTTCCGGGCGCTGAGCTACGTGCTGCCCATCCCCCTCGGCCTGGGCAGCTACCTGTTCTGGCGGCACAACCGCTCCTGGCGGCGGGAGCCCAACGCCGCGCCGCGGACCGCGCTGGTCCCGGAGGCGGCGTGAGCGTGCGGGCGGGGCGGCGGGGCTGATGCTGGTCGACTCCCGGCGCGGGCTGGCCGTCAGCGGCGCGCTGCTCGGCGGCGGCGTGCTCGTCGGCGTGCTCGTCGTCCTGCCCGCCACCGCCCCGGCCGTCCAGGCGGTGGACGACGCGGTGTGGCGGTGGGCGGGGGCCGCGCAGAGCGAGGCCGTGACCGCGGTGGCGCGGGCCCTCTCCTGGATCGGGAGCGCCGAGGTCAACTGGCCGCTGCGCGTCGCGGCGCTGCTCCTGCTCGCCTGGCGGCGGCACTGGCTGCGCATGGCGGCGTTCGCGCTCGCCGTCCTGACCAGCGAGCTGTTCATCGGGCCCGTCAAGGCCGCCACCGACCGGCCGCGTCCGCCGGGCGCCCTGATCGAGACGACGGCCGCGTCGTTCCCCTCCGGGCACGCCATCGCCACCGCGGTGACCGCGCTCGGCCTCGTGCTGGTGTTCGCCCATCCGGGCCCGAGCCGCTGGCGCTGGGAGGTGCACGCGGTCGAGTTCACCGCCGTCATGGCGCTGTCGCGCGTCTACCTGCGGGCGCACTGGCTCTCCGACACCGTGGCCGGCGCCCTCATCGGCGCCGGCCTGGCGCTGGGCTGGCCGGCCCTCCTCATGCTGCTGCGGCACCGGCGGGACTCGACGGCGTCGACGACCTGAGCGCGGGCTGCCGGACACCGGGCCCTGTGGTTGAGTGGGCCGGGTCACAACCGCGTCTCGGGGGACGGCGTCGCCGCCTCCCCGGGCAGCGCGTCACGAGGAGACCCGCGATGGCCCAGCCCGCGACCGAACCGGCCCGCAGCGCCTCCGCACCACCGCGCGGAGGTCCCGAGAGCGCACCTCCCGCCGGCAGCCCCGACGAGGCCGTGGAGGCCGCCACGGGGCTGGACATGGTGCTCGTGGACGCCGCCCGCGGCCCCCTGCGGCGGCTGGTGCCGCCCGCGGGGACGGCCCTCCGCTTCGGCACCTCGCTCGCGCGCAAGCCGGGCACGGTGGCCCGCCGGGCGGGCGAGCTGGCCCAGGAGCTCGGCAAGGTCGCCCTCGGCCGCTCCGACCTCGCGCCCGGCAAGAAGGACAAGCGGTTCGCCGACCCGGCCTGGAGCGGCAACCCGCTGCTCCGGCGGACCATGCAGGCCCACCTCGCGACGGCGCAGGTCGCCTGGGAGCTGATCGAGGACGCCGACCTCGACTGGCAGGACGACGAGCGGATCCGGTTCACCGCCACGAACCTGGTCGACGCCCTCGCCCCGAGCAACGTCCCGGTGCTGAACCCGCTGTCCCTGAAGGCCGCCATCGACACCGGCGGGATCAGCGCCCTCAAGGGCCTGCGCCGCCTGCTCTCGGACCTGACGAGCCCGCCGCGGGTGCCCTCGATGGTGGAACCCGACGCGTTCACCGTCGGCGAGGACCTGGCGGTCACCCCCGGGGCCGTGGTGTTCCGGACCGACGTCTTCGAGCTCATCCAGTACCGGCCCACGACGGAGGCCGTCCGGTCGGTGCCGCTCGTCATCGTGCCGCCGACGATCAACAAGTACTACATCACCGACCTCGCGCCGGGCCGCAGCATCGTGGAGCACTACGTGGCCGGCGGCCAGCAGGTGTTCATGATCGTGTGGCGCAACCCCGACGAGCGGCACGCCGACTGGGGCCTGGACACCTACGGCCAGGCGGTCCTGGACGCGATGGACGCCGTCGACCGGATCACCGGCCAGGAGCAGGTCAGCGTCCAGGCCTTCTGCTCGGGCGGGATCATCACCGCGATGGTGCTGGCCCACCTGGCCGCCACCGGGCGGCAGGAGCGCGTCCGCTCGGCCAGCTTCGCGGTGACCGTCCTCGACTGGGAACGGGCCGGCACCATGGCCGCGCTCATGGACCCCGAGGCCGTGGAGTCGGCCATCGAGCGCTCGCGGCGGAAGGGGTACCTCGACGGCTCCCAGCTGGCCGAGGTCTTCGCCTGGCTGCGCCCCAACGACCTGATCTGGAACTACTGGGTCAACAACTACCTGCAGGGCAAGCCCCCGCCGAACTTCGACATCCTCTTCTGGAACGCCGACACCACCCGGATGAGCGCGGCCCTGCACCGCGACTTCATCGAGGTCGCGCTGGGCAACGCGCTGACCGAGCCCGGCCGGGCCGCCATGCTCGGCTCGCCGGTGGACCTGTCGGAGGTCACCGTCGACTCCTACGTCACGGCGGGCATCGCCGACCACCTCTGCCCGTGGCAGGCCTGCTACCGCACCACCCAGCTCCTCGGGGGCGAGAGCCGGTTCGTCCTCTCGACCAGCGGGCACATCGCCTCGCTGGTCAACCCCCCGGGCAACCCGAAGTCGACCTTCCAGGTCGCGCCCAGCACGCCTCCGGACCCCGAGGAGTGGCTGCGCCGGGCGGAGACGGTGCCGGGCTCCTGGTGGCCGGACTACGTGGCCTGGCTCGGCGAGCGGTCGGGCGAGGAGATCCCCGCACCGCAGCAGCTCGGCGGCAACGGCCTCGAACCGCTGGCCGACGCGCCCGGCACCTATGTCTTCGACAAGTAGCAACCGGGAGGTCGTCCGGAGCCTGACCATCGGCGGCCGGACGTTGCGCACCTCCGTGCGGCCGGGCACCGACGAGACCGTGCCGCCGCTGCTGCTCATGAACGGCATCGGCGCCAGCCTGGAGGTGCTGCAGCCCTTCGTCGACGCGCTGGAGCCCCGGCGCACCGTCATCCGCTTCGACGTGCCCGGCGTCGGCGGCTCGCCCCCGCCCGTCGTCCCCTACCTGCTCTCCACGCTGAGCCCGGTGATCGCCGGGCTGCTGGACCGGCTGGGCCACCACCGGCCGGTCGACGTCCTGGGCCTGTCCTGGGGCGGCGGGCTGGCCCAGCACTTCGCGGTGCAGCACCGGCGCCGCTGCCGGAAGCTGGTGCTGGCCGCGACGGCCACCGGATCGCTCATGGTGCCGGCCAGGCCCCGCGTGCTGGCCCACATGCTCACGCCGCGGCGGCACCGCGACTCCGATTACGCCCGCAGCATCGCCGGCCAGATCTACGGGGGGTCGGTGCGCACCGAGCCCGAGCGCGCCGCGGCGGCGCTGCACGCCCACACCCGGGTCGGCCCGCGGCGCGGCTACTACTACCAGCTCGCCTCGAGCACCGGCTGGAGCAGCCTGCCGTTCCTGCGGCTCATCCGTCAGCCGACGCTGGTCGTCGCCGGCGACGACGACCCGATCATCCCGGTGGTGAACGCCCGGGTGATGGCCCGGCTGATCCCCCGGGCGCAGCTGCACGTGTACCGCGGCGGGCACATCGCGCTGGTCACCGAGGCCGACGAACTCGCGCCCGTCGTCGAGGAGTTCCTCGACAGCTGACCGGCCGGCTCAGCTCAGCCCCGGGCGGCGACGTGCTGCTCGAAGCGGTCCATCACGTCGTCGATCAGCTGGGCGTGGGTGAAGTTCATGACGTCATAGCCGACCGCGCCGTCGCGGCCGCCCGGCTCCACCTGGACGTCGAGCCGCGAGCCCCCCAGGTCCGACGCCGGGCGGGCGCCACCTCCGCCGCGATAGGGGGCGCGGCCCGGCCTGATGCGGTAGCGGAACGGCACCCCGTCGTGGCCCTGGGCGGTGAGCTCGACGCACGTCACCCCGGAGTCGTCGACCACCCAGCGGGTGTCCGACGCCAGGTCCCGCGCCCGCAGCTCGGCCGACGCCTCCGCGAGGGCCGGCCGGACCGTCTCGTGCAGGTACTGGTCGACCCGCTCCCGTCCCGTGGGGCCCGGCGCCCGGCGGCGGCGCAGCCGCGCCCGGCGCCGTGCGGACGGCCGGCCCGAGGGGGCGATGCGGTGCCGGTACACGGCGCGGTCGGCCTCGCTGCGCAGCGCGCGGTACAGCCCGATCATCACCAGCACCATGACGAAGCCGAACGGCAGGCCCATGATGATCGTCGCGTTCTGCAGCGCGGGGACGCCGCCGACCAGGAGCATCGCGGCGGTGAGGATGCCGGTGGCGACCGCCCACACGATGCGCACGGCCGGGGCTGCGTCGTCCTGCGGCCGGCGCAGCCGTGACGAGAGGTTCGCCATGACCAGGGCGCCGGAGTCGGCCGACGTCACGTAGAAGAGCAGCCCGATGAAGGTCGCGATCGCCGCGATGAACGGGAACGCGGGGTAGTCGGCGAGCAGCGTGTAGAAGCCCCGCTCGGGGAGGTTCATCGCGGTCTCCCCGAACGCCGCGTCGCCCTGCCGGATCCGGTCGATGGCGCTGTTCCCGAAGATCGACACCCACATGAGGATGTAGCTGAACGGGAGCAGCAGGGTGCCGGCGACGAACTGGCGGATCGTCCGCCCGCGGGAGATGCGGGCGAGGAAGAGCCCGACGAAGGACGCCCAGGCGATCCACCAGGCCCAGAAGAACAACGTCCAGGCGCTCAGCCACTCGTCCGGCCGGTCGTACGCGAAGGTCTCCGTCGTCAGGCCGGGGAAGCTGCTCACGAAGTCCCCGACGTTCTGCACCAGCCCGTTGAGCAGGAACGCGGTGTTGCCGGTGACCAGCACGAAGCCGGCCAGGCCCAGGGCGAGGACGACGTTGAGCTGGGACAGCCGCTTGATGCCCCGGTCGACGCCGCTGACCGCCGAGACGGTCGCCATGCCGACGGCCAGCGCGATGAGCCCGAGCTGGGCGGCGCGGCCCTCGGGGATCCCGAACAGCACCGACAGCCCGTAGTTCAGCTGGACCACGCCGATGCCCAGCGAGGTCGCGACGCCGAAGATCGTGCCGAGGACCGCGGCGATGTCGACGGCGTCGCCCAGCGCCCCGTGCACCCGCTTGCCGAAGATCGGGTAGAGCACGGAGCGGATCGCCAGCGGCATGTTCATGCGGTAGGCGAAGTAGGCCAGGGCCATGCCCATCAGGGCGTACATGCCCCAGCCGTTGATGCCGTAGTGGAACAAAGTCCACACGGTCGCCTCGCTGGCGGCCTCGGGGGTCCCGCCCTCCCCCACCGGCGGGGCCAGGTACTGGCTGACCGGCTCGGCGACGGCGAAGAACATCAGGTCGGTGCCGATGCCCGCGGCGAAGAGCATCGAGGCCCACGCGAAGGTGCTGAACCGCGGGGTCGAGTGCTCGGGCCCCAGCTTCACCTTCCCGTACCGGGAGAAGGCGATGGCCAGGACGAAGACGAGCACCGCGGTCGCGAAGGCGATGTAGAACCAGCCGAACCACTCCGACGTCCAGCCGACGAGGGCGCCGATGGTGTCCGCGGCCGAGGTCGGGCTCGCGGTCGCCCACAGCGCGATGGCCAGGACCCCGGCGATCGAGCCGTAGAAGACCCGGCGCTTGACCCCGTTCTCCGCCTCGGCGGGCCGGACGTCGAGGTCGCTCACGCCCGCTCCCCCCGCCCGGTGGACGCGGAAAGCGCTGCCGACTCCGTTGTGCCGCTCACCGGGCGCATCGTGGCACACCCCGCGCCGCGGGGCAGCCGCACGACGGACGGCGGGAACCTCAGGCGCGGTCGGCGACCGCCCCGCGCCGGTGCAGCAACGCGCCGGCCTCGGCCGCGGGCAGCGGCCGGGAGAGCAGGTAGCCCTGCGCCCGGTCGCAGTCCTCCGCCCGGAGCCGGGCCAGCTGCCCCTGCTCCTCGACGCCCTCGGCGACGACGGTCAGCCCGAACGTGTGCGCGGCGCGGATCATCAGCGCCACCAGCTCCAGGTGGGCGGGCTCGGCCGACGCCACGAAGCTGCGGTCGATCTTCAGCGTGTCGACGGGCATGCTGCGCAGCTGCCCGATCGAGGTGTACCCGGTGCCGAAGTCGTCGATGGCGATGCCGACGCCCAGGTCCCGCAGCTCGGTCAGGTGGTCGTAGGCGGCCGGGTCGTCCACCAGCACGGTCTCGGTCACCTCCAGCACCAGCAGGTGCGCGGGGAGACCCGCGGCGGCGAGCGCCTCCGCGACGTCGGCGACGACCCGCCGGTCGGCGAGGTGCCGGCCGGAGATGTTCACCGCCACGGTGGGCTCGGGCCACCCCGGGGTCACCGGGATCCCGGCCCGCCACTCGGTCAGCTGGCGGGTGGCCTCCCCGAGCACGAAGCGGTCGATGTCCCGGATCAGGGACGAGCGCTCGGCCACCGGGACGAACTCGTCCGGAGGCACCGGGCCGACGCCCGGCCGGTCCCAGCGCACGAGCGCCTCGTAGCCGGTGAGCCGGTCGGAGGCCACGTCGACGACCGGCTGGTAGACCAGGTGCATCTCCCCGGCGGCCAGGCCGTGGCACATCGCGGCCTCGAGCGCGGCCTGCTCGGAGAGCTGGAGCCGGAGCGTCTCGTCGAAGATCTCCGCCCGGCCCCGCCCGTGGGCCTTGGCCCGGTTCGCGGCGGTGTCCGCCTCGGCGAACAGCACGTCGGCGTCGGTTCCGCCGTCGCGGCTGACCGCGACGCCGACGCTGGCGCCGACGCCGACCGTCGCCGCACCCACGACGATCGGTTCGCCGACCGACGCGATGAGGCGCTCGGCGAGGTCGATGAGGTCGTGCTCGGCGTGCACCGGCTCCACCAGGACGACGAACTCGTCGCCGCCGAGGCGGCACACGACGTCCCCCGGCCGCACGGCCGCGCCCAGGCGGGTGGCCACCTCGTGCAGCACCAGGTCACCGGCGGCGTGGCCGTGCGCGTCGTTGACCGCCTTGAAGCCGTCGAGGTCGACGTAGAGCAGCCCGGTCATCTCGCCGGACCGCCGGCCGCGGTGCAGCGCGGAGGTGACGAGGGTGAGCGCCTGGGCGCGGTTGGGCAACCCGGTGAGCGGGTCGTGGGTGGCCTGGTGCGCGAGGGCGAACTGCAGCTCCTCGCGCTGGCGCACCGAGGTGACGATGGCCTTGACCGACGCGTGCACGACCGCGCCGAGGGGGCCGGGCAGGGGCTCGTCGAGGAGCGCCTCGTCGACGTCGCCGCGGGCCACGGCCTGCGCCTGGTCCTGGATCCGGCGGAGCCCCGCGACCGCCGAGCCGAGCGCGGCCGAGACCGTCCGGACCTCGCGCGGTCCGTCCACCTCCACCTCGACCAGCGACCCCTCGCTGATCTCGGTCGCCTGGCCGGCCAGCAGCCGGAGCGCCCGGGTGACGCTGCGGCCCAGCAGGAACGCCCCCAGCAGGGAGGCGCCGAGCAGGCCGGCCCCCATGAGCAGCACGGCGTGGAACCGGTCGCTGGCGCGCTCGCGGTCCGCGGCGACGAGCTGCCGGGCCTCGTCGACCGCCGTCCCGACCAGTTCGGCCATCATGGCGCTGCGCTCCTGGCTCTGGAAGAGCGCGGTGACCAGGTCGGGGAGCTGCAGGTTCCTGACCTCGCCGGCGAGGCCGCGGGCGAGCAGCCCGTCCACGTCCGCGACGACGTCCGAGGTGCGCACCTGCTGCCAGGCGTCGCGCAGGGGTTGCCCCGACAGGCTCTCCATCGTCCGCTGGGCGTCCCGGTAGTCCATCCACGAGGTCTCCCACGCGGCGCGGGAGCCGATCAGCCGGTCCTCGCCGTCGACCAGCAGGGAACCGAGGAACAGCGGCATCTGCCGGCCGGCGGTCTCGGCCAGGTGCGCGACGGTCTGGACGTCACGGACGGCCAGCAGCGTGGCGCGGGGCACGCCCTCGGAGGTCGCCGTCGCTGCGGCGGCGGCCTGCGCGGTCATCAGGTCGTTCGAGACGGCGAGGAACCGCAGGTGCAGCTCCTCGAGGTCCAGGCGCCCGGCGTCCTGCCCCCGGCGCAGCCTGCCCAGGTGTTCCGTGGCGTGCGCCGCGGCCTCGGCGCCGACCGGGCCGTCGGCGAGGCGGGCCAGGGCACGGTCGGTGATGCCGCGCGCCCGGGCCACCTCGTCGAGGGCGACCTGCCGCTGGGCGGCCGGGAAGAAGGTGGGCAGCCCGAAGGCCGCCGCGGCCGCCGGGTCGTCGATGACCGCCAGCGACAGGGCGGGGATCATCTCCTGCTCCACCCCGCTGCGGGCGGCGTCCAGCAGGGCCAGCGCGCGCACGGCCACCTCGGCGCGCTCGGCGCTCCCCGCCTCGGCCGCGCGGGCCTGGGCCGCCGCCCCGGTGAGGACGACGACGCCGATCAGCGGCAGCAGCACGAGGGCGGTCAGGTACCGCCACAGCGGCACGCCGCGCCGCCGTCGGCGGTCCACGTCCGGGGATGTGCGCACGCCGCTCCAATCGGGCTGTGGTGCAGGTCGCTTGAAGGGGGCCCCACCCGTCCAGGTGAGGCGGGAGCGGACCGGGGAATGGCAGGCACGTCGCAGGTCCCACCCGGGAAGAGGTCAGCCCCTCCGGGGAGCTCCGCGACCGACCTGCCCGCCCGTCCCGTCCCGTGCGACCCACCGTGCGCCCGCCGTCCGCGGGGCCCCTGCTGCCGGCACCGAGGCCGCCGGTCAGCGGTCCGGTGCCGTCACCAGGTGGCAGCCGGGTGAGCCGAACTCGGCGACCCCGAAGCCCATCTGCCGCAGCACGGAGGCGACGGCGACGCTCATCGTCCGCTGCACGGCGGCCTCCAGCGCGGCTCCGCGGGCTTGGTGCACGTTCATCCGGTCGTGCTGCCGCCAGGTGACGAGGACGCCCGCCCCCTCCGGGTGCGGGGTCAGGCAGACGCCGCCCGCGGCGTGGGCGGCCGGCTCCCGGGCCTCGCAGTCGTGCAGCGGGAGCCCCGCCTCCAGCAACGCCGCGGTGACGTCGACGGCGAGCGTGGCGAGCACGTCCTCGTCGTCGACCATGAACGGGTCCCAGTCCTCGGGGAGCCGGTCGAGCTGGTCCCCGAGGTCGGCCAGCCACTCCCGCTCCTCCGGCGGCTGCCGGCGCACCACGCCGCCGTCCGGCCGCCGTCCGCCGTGCACGACGCGCGTGGTGTCGGTCAGGTTCGCGGAGAGGCGCGCCCACCCGGCGTCCATCGAGTCGGCGAACGGGCCGGCCACCGCGCCGCCGTCGTGCTCGGCGACGAGCCACCAGCCGGTCGTGGAGGGGCCCTCGGGCAGGTCCCGCCCCGCCGGGTGGGTGGCCAGGCCGACGGCCGACCGCTCCGCCGCGGGCCGCTCGGCCGCACCGCTCGCGGCGGCGGTGACCTCGGACGCGCGGGCCGCGGCCGGGCCCGCCGGCCGGGACGCGTGTACCGACGCCCGCCGCTGCGCCTGCACCCCGTTGCGCTCGAACTCGTAGCGAGCGGTGGAGCTCGCCCCCAGCACCACGACGATCGCGATCAGCGCGCCGCACCCGATCAGCGGCGCGGCGACCGCGAGCAGCTCACCAGGCACGCCAGGCCCCCTGCGGCCCCTCGCCCCAGGCCGAGGCGCGGTGGGTCCAGTCCTGCACGCGGGCGGTCCACCCGGGATGGGGCGGGCGGGGTGCCGGCGGCGCCGGGGCGGGCTCTTCCACCATCAGCTCGCGCAGCAGGCCCAGGCCCTCGTCGGCGCCCTCCAGGAGATCGGGGACGGGCTTGCGGACCGGTGAAGCGGTGGCGTGCACAGGGGCTCCTCGCAGGCGGATCACCGCGGCTGGGAAGCACCGCGGACGTCCCGAAGGCTAGGGAGGAGGAGCCCCTCCGACGGCCCCCGCGACCGGCCCCGGACCGGGCCCGTGTCCCATTCGTTGCACGGTGCCCGCGAGGGGCCCGGTGACCGTTCCCCCGGCGCACCGACCTGTCGACAAACCGCCGCTCCACGAGCGTGGCGGAGGGTCGGGAGCAGCTCGGTCATCCCGCGGCCGCCCCGCTGCGCCGGCGTGTCGGGGGCTACGCCCGGGCGGCGAGGAAGGCCCGCACGCGGTCGAGCACCTGGGCAGCGGCCGCCTCGACGTGGTCGGCCAGGCTGCGGTCGGTGAACAGGTGCCGGTCCCCCGGGTAGAGGAACAGCTCCGCGTCACCGATCGCCGCGGCGAGCTCGCGCGCCTCGGCGACGTCCCCCCACTCATCGGCGTCCATGACGTGGAACTGCACCGGCACCCCCTCGGGCCACTCGTCGGCGAACTCCCCGAGGGGGACGGCGCCGTGCATCAGGACCGCACCGGCCGCGCCCGGGCGGGTCTGCGCCAGCAGCTGCGCCGGCATGACGCCGAGGCTGAACCCCGCGTAGACCAGCCGCTCGGGCAGCTCCGCCACGGCCGCCCGGCCGCGCTCCAGCACCGCGCCGAAGCCGAGCTCCCGGGCGTGCGCGACGCCGTCCTCCAGCGTGGCGAAGGTGCGCCCGCCGTAGAGGTCGGGTGTGTGGACGACGTGCCCGTCGGCCCGCAGGTCGTCGGCGAACGCGCGGACCCCTGCGGTCAGCCCCTGCGCGTGGTGGAACAGCACCAGCTCGGCCATGGCGGCACGCTAGCCGGGAGCACCGACCCTCGGGTCGGGGAACGACCGGTCACCGAAGAGCACGCGGGCCGCCGCGGCCCTGCCCAGCGGCGTCCGGAGCAGCCCGAAGGCCGCCGCCGCCATGGCCGGCGTGCGCACCTGCGCCAGTCCCCGGCGCAGGAAGAGCCGGCCGCGGAAGCGGGCGCGCAGCGTGGCGCCGTCGTAGTCGCGCAGCACCTCGGGATCCCCCGCGCGCAGCGCCCGGTCCAGGACGTCGACGGCGTGCTCGGACAGCCGCAGGCACGGGTCCAGTCCGCCGGCGGTGAGCGGCGAGACCGCCCCCGCCGCGTCGCCGACCAGGAGCCCCTCCGCGCTGCTGATCCGGCGCAGCAGCCCACCGACCGGGATCGGGCCGCCCCGTCGTTCGACGTCGGCCGGCCGGCCGCCGTCGGCGAGACCGGGCGCGGCGGCGGCGAACCGGTCCAGCGCGCGGCGCAGCCCGTGGGGGAAGCGGTCGCCGTAGCCGGCGACGCCGACGTGGGCGTGCCGACCGTCGTTCACGACCCAGGCGAGGTAGCCGGGCGCCAGCGAGGGGTCGAGGACGCAGTGGAACGTCGGCGGTCCGTCGACGCCGGGGACGTCGAACACCTCCTCCGCGCCGACCAGCAGGTGGTCGTTGCGGTCGAGCCCCAGGTCGCGGGCGACCCGCGACCGCGCTCCGTCGGCGCCGACGACGAAGCGCGCCCGCACCTCCGCCGGGCCCCCGCGACCGGCGAGCAGGGAGCGGCCGGACCGCCGGCCGACGTACCGCGTGCCCAGGGCGAGCCGCACGCCGGCGGCCTCGGCGCTCGCGGCGGCCGCCCGGTACAGGCCCGCCATGTCCCCCACCCGGAACTCGTCGCGCCCGCTGACCAGCTCGAGCGGACGCCGCAGGTCCGGTGGGTAGAGCGCCACCCGGCGGATGGGCGGGCCGAGGTGCTCCGGGGGGAGCGGGAAGTCGTCGAGGGTCTTCTGCACGAGGATGCCGGTGGTGCGGATCGCACCGGCGAGCTCGGTGCGCCGGTCGGCCAGCAGGACGTCGTGGCCGCGCCGGGCGAGCGAGGTGGCGGTGTGCAGGCCGGCCAGCCCGGCGCCGACCACGAGGACGTCGGCGGGCTCGGGTCGCGTCACCGGTGCGCGTCGTCCCGCACCAGGCGCAGGCCGCCGACGACGACCGCCGCGGTCGCCCAGGTGACCAGGACGGTGACCGAGGAGCCGCGGGTCATGCCCTGCGCCTCCCCGAGGAGCAGGAACGCGGCACCGGACCCGGGCAGCCACTGCGCCGCCGTCGTCGTCCAGTCGTAGCCGAACTGCGGCAGGAGGAGCGGGAGGACGAGCATCAGGAGGAAGACCGAGACGAGCACGCCGGCCGTGGAGCGCAGCAGGAAGCCGAGCCCGGTGGCGAGCGCGGCACCCGCCGCGACGACGAGGGCGAGGGTGCCGAGGGCGTCCAGGCCGGCGTCCAGCGGCAGCGTGAGCCCGGGGCCGGCCACCGCGCGGGCCGCCAGGGCCGAGACGACGCCGAGCAGCACCCCGGCGAGGGTGGCCGCGGCGACCACGACGGCGGTGCGGGCGAGCAGGAGGACCGCGCGGCGGGGGGTCCACTGCAGCGCCGGGACGATCCCGCCCGTGGCGTAGTCGGCGGTGACCGCGAGGGCGGCCAGCCCGAGGAGGGCGAACTGCGCCGGCATCGCGGTGAAGGTCGAGACCATCCAGGCCGGCTCACCCCGCAGACCCCCGGGGTCCGACGCCGCTTCACCTCCCAGCACCGCACCCAGCCCCACCATGGCGATCGCCGCCGCGAGCAGGAACCACCAGGTCGACCGGACCGTCCACAACCGGGTCCACTCGGCGGCGCAGGTGCGCCCGAGCAGGCGGGTGACCGGCACGTCGTGCGCCGCACCCCGTGCCGTGGTCGCGCTCACCGTGCGGCCCCGGCTGCTGCCGGCTCGGCGCTGCGGTCGGTGGACTCGACGCTGCCGCCGGTCAGGGCGAGGTAGGCCTCCTCCAATGACCGGGCCTCCTCGGAGAGGTGGTGCAGCGGGATGCGGGCGTCGTTGGCGGCCTCGCCGACCTGCCCGGCGGTCGCCTCCTCGACGACCAGCTCCTCCGCGCCCGTGCGCTCGGCCGTCATGCCGCCGTCCCGGAGCAGGGTGACCAGCTCGTCGGCGCGCGGGCTGCGGACCCGCACCCGGCCGTGCCCGAGGCCGCGGAGGACCTCCTGCGTCGTGGTGTCGGCGATCAGGCGACCGCGGCCGATCACGACCAGCCGGTCGGCGACCTGCTGCATCTCGCTGAGGAGGTGGCTGGAGACGAGCACGGTGCGGCCCTCGTCGGCCAGCCGCCGCAGCAGCGCGCGGATCCAGCGGACGCCGTCGAGGTCCAGGCCGTTGACCGGCTCGTCGAAGAGCACCACGCGGGGGTCGCCGAGCAGCGCCGCCGCGATGCCCAGCCGCTGCCGCATGCCGAGGGAGTAGCCGCGGATCCGGCGGCGGGCGGCGCCGTCGAGGCCCACCTGCTCGGCGACCTCGTCCACGCGGCGCCCTGGGATCCCGTTGGCGCGCGCGGCCACGCGCAGGTGCTGCCGTCCCGTTCGGCCGGGGTGTGCGGCCCCGGGGTCGAGGAGCGCGCCGACCTCGCGCAGCGGTTCGTGGAGGGCGGCGAAGGGGCGCCCGTTCACCAGCGCCTGGCCCGAGGTCGGGCGGTCGAGGCCGAGGACCACCCGCATGGTCGTGGACTTGCCGGCGCCGTTGGGCCCGAGGAACCCGGTGACTGTGCCCGGTTCGACGGTGAAGCTGAGGTCGTCGACGGCGAGCACGTCGCCGTAGCGGCGGGTGAGCCCGCGGACCTCGATCACCGGCCGGCTCCCTGAGCGGGCTCCGGCACGGCGTGCTCGTCCTCGACCCACTCGAGCAGGTCACCGGGTTGGCACTCGAGCACCCGGCACATGGCCTCCAGCGTGCTGAACCGGACGGCCTTGGCGCGCCCGTTCTTCAGGACGGCGACGTTGGCCGGGGTGAGGCCGATCCGCTCGGCGAACTCCCCGACGCTCATCTTCCGGCGGGCGAGCTCGACGTCGATGCGCACGACGATCGGCATCAGATGACCGCCTCCATGTCGGCCCGCAGGTTCGTGGCCTGCCGCAGGAGCGCCCGCATGACCACGACGAGCAGGCCCAGGACCGCGCCGACGAGCAGCAGGAGGAGCAGCAGCGCCGGCAGCACCGGGTCGTCGCTGACCTCGTCGACGATGAAGTAGTAGGCGCAGACGAAGGTGGCCAGGAGCATCGTCCACCCGACCGCGACGGCCCGGACGATCCCGTCCACCCACGGCAGCGCACCCGGGCTGAAGATCTTGTCCTGCGTGACCAGCGTGAGCAGCCTCCCGGTGCAGACGACGACGACCTGCACGCAGGCCAGCGCCACGACGGCGGCCACCAGCATGACCACGCGCATGGCCGACTGCTCGAGCGAGGGCTCGGCGATCTCCGGCAGCAGCTCGGGGACCACCCACAGCTGCGCGGCGAGCAGGGCCGCGAGGACGACCGCGAGCAGGATCCGGAGCGGGAGCACCACGTGCCGCAGATGGGTCATGCGATCGACTGTCGCCGCCTATCTATCGAAAGTCAATAGAAACGCGCGGGCGCTCCGGCGGGGTCGTCACGTCGCGGGTCGGGCGGCGCTGCCTCGGACGACGGCGGGCGCGCGGGCCAGGCGTAGCGTCGGCGTTCCGGCCCCTCCTCGTTCGCTGCCTCCCTGCAGCGCCGGGACCGACGCACCGCTATCCCGCCGCGCCGCGGTGGAGTCAGGCCGCTTCCGCCATGACCTCCTCCATGCTCCACGCCCCGACCACGACCTCCGTCGAGAGACGAGCGCCCGAGCAGGCGCCGGCATTCGGCGCCGCGTGCGGCGCGTGCCCGCACCCTCGGGCGGACCACGACGCGATCGCCGCGCGGTTCTGCTCGGCGACCGTCGACGGCGCCATCGCCCGTGGGTGCGCCTGCCGGACCTGACCGCCGCCGGGCGAGGCGACGCCGGCCCGGCGATCCGGGCCGTTAGCACCCGCGACGGGATCCGCCAGCAGCCGGCACCTGGTGAAGCGGCCCGCTGTGGGCCGCCGGATCGGGCATCGAGACCGGTCGACCGTGCGCGGCAGGGCCCCGTTCCCGGCCCGGAAATGGGGCCTCAGCGCACACGGTCGGTGGGGCGCCGGGCTGTCTCCGAGGCCACCACCTCCAGGGACATCGATGGCGGCGCAGACCATCCGCAGGAACGGCCCCAGCCCGACCTGTGCCGGGGGAACGTTCTCGAGGGACGGATCGAGCACCTCGCTGACGGGACCATCCTCGACGGGTGAAAGCCCTGGTCGACGGCGGTCGCGCGTGGGCCCCGTGGGGATCGAACCCACAACCCGCGGATTAGTTGGCAGGGGGTCACGCCGATTCATGCCGACAACGATCCTTGCTGGTCATCGCGAGGACAGCTCGTTCAGGCCTCACGCTGACTCACGGCAGCTCTCGCTGAAAGTGGGGGGTTTCCGGGGGGCTGTAACGGCCCGGCGAGTCTGACGCAAGGCGACCGTCCCGCCGTACCCCTCCTCGACTGGCAGACGGGCCCGCGAAGGCTCGTCACCAGCCGAACCAGTCAGCGCTCACTCCCCCAGTTAGCGGCCTCAGGGACACCCGGGAGGTCGGTGGTCCACCAGTCGAACCCAGTTGGAAGATCGCAAGTGCAGGTCACCACTCCGCCGATGCCAGGGCCTCAACCCTCAGTGCCCCGCGGACCTGGGTTGCCCCCGAGCGTCCCGGGAGGCCCGACGTGGTTCCGCGTGCTGAGAATCTTTAATGGCGGGTCGAAGGCGCGGGCCTGGTGGTTGGCCCAGCGGCGGCTATGCCTCGTTAGGCGACCGCGGCTCGTGTTGATGTGGTGGCCAGCCTTGACCAAGCGGCGCTCAGTCCGGCGTCGGCTCATCGAACCGTCGAGGTACCGAGATAGAGCCCCGACCGCGTCGCGGTAGGCATTCGCCCGCTGCACGAGGGCGGGAATCACGATCCTCCGCTCCGTGTCGACGGCCAATGAGCCCTTGTCCTGCTCATGCGCCTCCAGGACTCGCAGGAAGGACCAGACCGACCACGAGGAGAGGCCGATCCCGAGCAGGAGTAGCTCCACACGGTCCCGCCCCTCCCCCATCCGGATATGGGCGGCCAGAGGTTCCAGGTCCAGCTCCGCGATCAAATCCGCGCGACTAGCCAAGATCGCTTTTCGATCCTCGCGACGCTCCGTCCTGTTCCCGTTCAGCCTCGCCCCGAGGACTACGCCGACCAGCGTCGCCACGGGCGCAATCCACGCCGTGAAGTCAGAAGGCACTGACTCACGCTACGGCCGAGAGGTCCCTGACCGGCGGCCTCGGCGGGGAGGACCGCGGTCGTGATTGGGGTTGACGAGGAACCGCCGAGGGCCCACGCGGATGTCCCATAGCAGGCCGCTTCAGGACAGCGTTCAGCCTGCGGGGCCAGGCTTCGGATTGGGCCGGCGCAGCCCAGTGGTGGCTGGGACTGGCGGGCGCTTGCGTGCCCTCTCGCCGCCGCGAACGCGGCCGACAGCTCTGACGCATGTCCTCGGGTGGGTGCACGCCTCGGGACATGCCCGGGCGTAGCCGCGCCGCGCCCAGGGAGGTGGTTGCCCCCTGAGGCCGTGCAAGGGCATCGCCACCTCTCAGCAGCCAAGGTCCAGCCACCGTTAGGAGGCTGACGGCTCGACCTCACGCTTGGCCTCGTGGTTGCCTGATACGCCACGCGCGGTCAGCTGCTGGGCCTTGAAGGCATCGAGCGCCGACTTTAGATCTTTGACATCTCGCCTCTGGGCACGGACTGTTGGCCCGCGCGGACGTCCGTGCCGTAGCCAGCCGCTAGCTGTAGTGACCAGGTAGGTCGTTGACGCGGCTGATCGGTGGTTGGCCGTCGAGTGCGGTGTGGCTGCGGTGGTGGTTGTAAGTGTGCAGCCAGCCGGGGAGCACGTCGGCGCGTTCGCGG
>NZ_JBJHAE010000018.1:0-81618 GCF_054050895.1 Blastococcus sp. SYSU DS0669
GGATGGACCTGCCGCTGCGGGCGATCCGGGAGCAGATCGCCTCGGCCGTCGACGTGGTGGTGCAGCTGACCCGGCTGCGGGATGGCACCCGGCGGGTCACCCACGTCACCGAGGTCCAGGGCATGGAGGGGGAGACGGTGACCCTGCAGGACGCGTTCCTGTTCGACTACTCCGCCGGGGTCGACCCGGTCACCGGCCGCTTCCTGGGCAAGCCGGTGCCCACCGGTGTCCGCCCCCGCTTCACCGACCGCTTCACCGACATGGGCATCACCCTCTCCCCCCGCGTCTTCGGAGTCCCCGCGGACCGTCTCTCCGGAGGCTGGCGATGAGCGGTACTGCGGTCCTGGCGCTGGGAGTCCTCGCCGCCACGGCGGCGCTGGTCCTCGGCGTCCTGGCGGTCGTTCCGCCGCAGCAGCGGATTGCCCTCGACCGGCTCGACCCGACCATCGGCCCACCGCCGAGCGCGCTCACGGGTCTCACCCAGCGGGCGCAGGGTGGGATCGAGACCGTGCTCGCGAAGCGTGACGGCGGTTCGGGGCTGGCCCGGGACCTGCAGGCCGCCGGCCTGCGGTTGCGGCCGGCGGACTTCGTGCTGCTGACGCTCTCCGGCCTCGTCGTCGCCGGGGCGCTGGGCCTGCTGCTCGGTGGGCTGGTCCTCGCCGTGCTCCTGGCCGCACTCGCGCCATTGATCGCGAAGGTGCTGCTCAGCGTGCTGGCAGGCCGGCGCCGGGCGGCGTTCGCCGACCAGCTGGACGACTCGCTGCAGCTCATGGCCAGCAGCCTGCGGGCCGGCCACAGCATCCTGCGGGCCGTCGACTCCGTCGCCCAGGAGGGTGCGGCCCCGACGTCGGAGGAGTTCGCCCGGATCATCAACGAGACCCGCGTCGGCCGCGATCTCGGAGTCGCGATCGACGAGGTCGCCGAGCGGATGGGCAGCGAGGACTTCACCTGGGTGGCCCAGGCCATCGCCATCCAGCGCGAGGTCGGCGGCAACCTCGCCGAGGTCCTCGACCGGGTCGGCCACACCATCCGGGAACGCAACGCCATCCGCCGCCAGGTCAAGGCACTCTCCGCCGAGGGCAAGCTCTCCGCGTACGTCCTCATGGCCCTCCCCATCGGGGTGGGGCTCTTCCTGTTCGTGATCAGGCCCGAGTACATGAGCGTCTTCACCGAGAGCCTCATCGGCTACGCGATGCTCGCCGCCGTCGCCGTGCTGCTCACGGCGGGTGGCTTCTGGCTGCGCAAGACCGTCCGCATCACCTTCTGAGGGGGGCACGACATGGTTCTCGTCTCCGGTGCCGCCTTCCTGGTGGTGTCCGCATTCTTGCTGCTGGGCTGGGCGCTGGTCGCCCGGCCCGACGCCGCGGCGGCGACCACCCGCGCGAACCTGGTGCGCGGGCTGGATGTGACGACCCGCAGGCCGGGCGCCGGTGCCCGGCCCGGGTCGTCCTCCCTCGTCGCCGCGCTCACCCCGCGCGGCACGGCCGCGCGCCTGCAGCGGCTGATCGCGGGCGCCGGCTACCCGAAGGAGTGGCCGCTGCCCCGGCTGGTGGCCGCCAAGCTGGTGCTGGCCGCCGTGGCCGGTGGTGTCGGGTTCCTCCTGCTGGCCGACGGGCTCAGCTTCCTCCGCGTGCTGCTGCTCGTGGCCATGGCCGGGATCTCCTACTTCGTGCCGGAGTTGCTGCTCTACAGCCGGGGCCAGGAGCGCCAGCAGGAGATCCAGCTCCAGCTCGCGGACACCCTCGACCAGATGACCATCGCGGTGGAGGCGGGCCTCGGCTTCGAGTCGGCGATGGACCGGGCCGGCAAGAACGGCAAGGGAGCGCTGGCCGAGGAGCTGACCCGCACGCTGCAGGACATCGCCGTCGGCCAGCCGCGCCGCGACGCCTACCTGGCCCTGGCCGAGCGCACCAACGTGCAGGACCTGCGCCGGTTCGTCAGCGCGATCATCCAGGCCGACCAGTACGGCGTCTCCATCGCCGACGTGCTGCGCACCCAGGCCGGGGAGATGCGGCTCAAGCGCCGCCAGCGCGCCGAGGAGAAGGCGATGCAGATCCCGGTGAAGGTCATCTTCCCGCTGATCCTGTTCATCCTGCCGACGCTCTTCATCATCGTGCTCGGCCCGGCCGTCATCGACATCATCGGCGCGTTCGGCGACTGAACCACGTCGCCGATCACCCGTCGTCGCGTTTGGCGCTGATCCCGAGGAGAACCATGTCCATGCAGTCCGTCCGGCGGCGCCTGCCGGCCGTCGCCGGCTCGCTCGCCGTGGCCTGGACCCTCATCGGGTGCACCGCCACCCCACCGGCCGACCCCAGCGGCGGGCTCGCCGTCGTGGTCGGTGCCCACAGCAACATGCCGCCGGCGGCGGCGGTGGACGGCGTTGCGGAGCAGGTCCTCACCAACGCCGTCCGCACCCGCGCCGAGATGTCCGTGGTGGTCGCCGACGGCGCCCCGTTCGTCGTGGAGGACGCCCGGTCGACGGGTGCCGACCGCGAGTCGCTCGACCAGCACCTGACCTCGGCGGCAGCCAGGACGCCGGAGACCGACCTGCTGGCCGCGCTCGGTCTCGCCGCCGCCGAGATCTCCGCGGCGGACGGCCGGCGCACGGTCCTGGTCGTCGACTCCGGGCTGTCCACCACCGGGGCCCTGGACTTCCGGCAGCGCGGCCTGCTCGACGCCGACCCGGCCGACGTGGTGGCGAGCCTCCAGGCGGCCGGCGCTCTCCCGGACCTCAGCGGCGTGCACGTCGTCTTCCAGGGCCTCGGTGACACCGCCGCCCCGCAGCCGCCGCTGGGTGAGGCGGTCCGCCGCCAGCTCGCGGACCTCTGGACCGCCGTCGCCCTGGCGGCCGGGGCGCTGGACGTCACCGTCGAGCGAACCCCGCTCGAGGGCGAGCCCGTCGCGGGCCTGCCGCCGGTGAGCTTGATCGGCCCCGGCGGGGGAGTGACATGCACGCAGAACACCGTCGTCCTCGACGGCGGGGCGGTCGCCTTCCAGGCCGACACTGCGGCGTTCCAGGACGCCGCCGCCGCGGCGGCGAAGCTGCAGCCGGTCGCTGACCGAATGCGCGCTGCCGGCGTCACCGCGACGCTGACCGGGACGACCGCCGATGTCGGGGACGACGACGGGCAGCGGCGGCTGAGCCAGCAGCGCGCGCAGGCCGTCGCCGATCTGCTCGGTGACCTCGGGGTGCCGGCCGAGCGCATGACCGTCCTCGGTCTCGGCAGCGACTTCCCCGGCTACGTCCAGGACCGGGACGGGAACGGCACGCTGCTCCCGGCGGCGGCCGCGCAGAACCGGAGAGTGACCATCGAGCTCGTCGGTGCGGGGCCGGCGGTCTGCGCGTAGACCGCCGGCCCCGCACCGGACAGGTCGAGGGTCAGCCGGTGGAGCGGGGCTGAGCGGGGTTGGTCGGGTCGCCCTGCGACGGCGGGTTCATGGCCGGGCCGGTCGTCGCCTCGGAGACCTTCGAGCCCCCCGCGGCGTGCGACGGGTCGTCGGCGGCCGGCGCGGCCGGGTCACCGCCGGAGGGCTGGGCGCCCTCGCGGAGCGACTGCAGGCGGTTCTCCATGATCGTGACCACCTGGACGCGGTCGGCGTGGGCGCGTTCGTACTCGAGCAGGGTCTCCAGACCCTGGGCGTCCAGCGTCCGGATCCGCGAGGCCAGGCCCTCCACGGGCAGGTGGTCGTAGTCGGGCAGGGGCAGCTGGTCGTGCTCGGTCATGCCTCGTCCTCTCTGCGGTTCCGTGTCGCGGGACCGCCTACCCCCGCCCTCCGAAATCGACACCGGGTGTGAGGGGCCGGTCGGTGGGTAGGCGGCGACGGCGGGAGCCGCGGCTCCGAGAGCCGGCCCCGCCCACCGAACACCCCCGATCGACCGAGGAGTTGTCCCCCCGACATGGACGTGTCCTTCCTGGAGCCGGTGTTCGCCGCCGCTGGTCCCTACGCCACGGTCTGCGCCGACGTCACGCACACGACCGAGAACGCCGACACCGAGCTGGACCTGCGCGTGCGGGCGCTGACCGAGCAGCTGACCGAGCAGGGCGCCCCCGAGGTGGTGACCGAGGCCGTGCGCGCCCGGCTGCTCGAGGGCAACGAGGGCGGCCAGGCCGGCACGCTTAAGGGGCGCGCCGTCGTCGTCGCGTCGGACGGGTCCGTCGTGCTCGACGAGGTGCTGGCCGACAGCCCCGCCCGGGAGACCGCCCAGTGGTCGGCGCACCCCGATCTGCTCCCGGTGCTGCGCCAGCTCGCCGGCCGCGTGCCGCACATCGTCGTCGTCGCCGATCGGGTGGGCGCCGATCTCACCGTCGCCGGGCTCTCCGGCCGGCCGGACGAGGAGCGGCAGGTGGAGGGTGACACCTTCCACATGCGCAAGGTGAAGGTCGGCGGCTGGGCGCACAACACCTACATGCACACCGCCGAGAACCAGTGGGAGGAGAACGCCGGCCGGGTCGCCGACGAGATCGACTCGTTCGTCCGGCGACTGCCGATCCGGTTCATCCTGCTCGCCGGTGACGTGCGCGCCCGCCAGATCCTGAGCGACAAGGCGCATGCGGCGTGGTCGGACCTCGTCGTGTCCATGGACGAGGGGGGTCGCGCCGCCGGCGCCGACCGCGAGCCCGTCCAGCGCCGCGCCGCCGAGCTGATCGCCGAGCACGAGGCCCGCGACATCGCCGACGCCGTCGACAAGGTGCAGGCCGCGGGCGCCCACGGGCTGGCCGTCACCGGTACCGACGCGGTCGTCGAGGCGCTGCGCAAGGGCCAGGTCGAGACCCTCCTCCTCACCGACGAGCAGGACGCCGACGCCACCCTGCTGGTCGGCGGCGGCCCGCTGGAGCTCGGTGTCAAGCAGCAGGACATGGACGCCCTGGGCGTGCACGGCGAGGTCGCACCGGCCGGCGCCGCCCTGGTCGAGGCCGCGGTGGCCAGCGCCGCCGGCGTGCTCGCCGTCCCGCGGGCGGCGCTGCCCGACGACGAGCCGGTGGCCGCGATCCTGCGCTACACCGACGCCTCCACCGACGCCGGCAACTGACCCCGGCACCCCGACATTCCACCGCCACGACGAAGGAGATCCCCGTGACCGACCCCCACCAGGCCGCCACCGCGCCCGGCACCGACCAGCGCGACATCGAGCACCGTGCCGCGCTCGCCGAGGCCCTCGGCAAGGAGGTGTGGCCCGCCGACCGCGACCAGTTGATCGCCAAGGCGCAGGAAGGCAACCCCACCGACCGGGTGCTGTCGGACCTGCGGCGGCTGCCCGCCGGGCAGCGGTTCGAGAACGTCCAGGAGGTCGCCCGCGCCCTGGGGATCGGCACCGAGCAGCAGCGGTTCTGACGTGACCACGCAGAAGAAGCCGAGCCCGGAGGCACTGGACAACGTCACCGAGGACAACGTCGGGACGCGGTCGCAGCTGCTGCCGGAGGAGGAGGCGTTGCGGGGCAGCGGCATGGAGGAGGTCGCGGCCGAGGTCATCCTCGCCGAGTCGGAGGAGCGGACGGTCCACCCCGACCCGGACGATGCGCAGGGGGCGCACCGGCAGTCCGCCGAGACCGCGGACCTGCCCTGACGTGCGGCACGAGCACCCGGTCCGGCTGCGCTGGTCGGACCCCGACATGCTGGGCCACGTCAACCACGCCCGTGCGCTGAGCCTCCTCGAGGACGCGCGGCTGGCGCTGGGCGGCGACCACACCGGTGGCGGGCTGATCCTCGCCCGCCTCGAGGTCGACTACCTGCGCCAGCTCTACTACCGCGTCGGCGAGGAGCTCTGCGTGCGGAGCTGGGTGACCCGGTTGGGCACGAAGTCCTTCACCCTCCGGCAGGAGCTGGAGCAGGACGGCCGGGTCGCGATCCGTGCGGACTGCGTCCTGGTGGTGTTCGACTTCGCGGCCAACGCCAGCCGGGCGATGACCGACGCCGAGCGGGCGCACTGGACGCGGTACCTGGACGGCTAGACCCCGGCTAGACCTGGCCGTAGGCCGCCCAGAGCCGGGGGAACCGGGCGGCGAACCACTCGTCGTCGTCCTCCGGGAACGGTTCGCCCGCGGGCTTGCCGAACTGGTCGTCGACCTCGTCGGGGCCCGGGTCCAGGTCCTCCTCGGCGAAGCCGCGGTCGTCCAGCACCTCCAGCGGGGCGTAGGCCCACTCCTCGGCGCAGCCGAAGTCGTCCTCGTCCTCGTCCCACTCGAGGTCGGCCACGGCGTCCGGGTCGGCGAGCACCCGCTCGTAGGCGTCCCGCCCCAGGCTGATCAGCCAGTTCCGGAAGTCGAGGAAGGCGTCGTCGCTCGCGCCGCCGAGCGCCAGGTACGCGGCGGCCCACAGGTCCCAGCGGTTCGCCCGGGCGCGGGCGGTCATCAGCTGGCGGTAGAAGCCGAGGACGTCGTCGTCGGAGAGCTCCTCGAGGGCGGCCGTGAGGGTGGCGACGTGCTCGGCGACCACCGAGCCACGCGCCGTCTCGGCGGCCTCCGCGCGGGTGTCCTCGACCAGCGTCCAGAAGGTGCTCTCGTCCACGGGCGGAACCTACCGGCGCAGGAGGGCCGCGTGGAGCTCGCCGAGCCCGCTTGACGGGCCGGTTCGCGGATCCGCTGGTGAGCGGCTCGTGACGGCTCGACGGATGTGATCGTCCGCGGCGCCCGGGGTAGGGCCTGGCGGACACGAGAGGAGAGAGCGATGCCGAAGACGACGAAGAAGGGCGACGCCAAGCAGTCCGAGCTGCCGAGCACCCTGCAGCGCTCGCCGAAGAAGGCACAGCGCACCTACGCCAAGGCCTACGACTCCGCGGTGGACGAGTACGACGACGAGGAGCGGGCCGCCCGGACGGCGTGGGCCGCGGTCAAGCACTCGTTCGAGAAGGTCGGGGACCGCTGGCAGAAGAAGGAGGGCGGCAAGAAGGGACCCTCCGACGCCCAGGCCGCCGGTGGTCGCGACACCGACCGGAAGACCAAGGGGGGCGTGGACGCCAACGCCTCGAAGAGCCACCTGTACGACCTGGCGAAGAAGCTCGACATCTCCGGCCGGTCGAAGATGAAGAAGAAGCAGCTCGTCGACGCCATCCAGAAGGCCAATGACAAGCGGACGGCGAAGTCGCGCCAGAAATGACCGCCCGGCTCTCGCCGCTCCCGTCCGCGGGGGCGGCGGGGTGTCAGCCGATCAGGACGAACGCGGTCTGCCGCCCGTCGAGGTACTCGACGCCGTCGGCGGTGAGGGCCACGCCTTCCTCGAGCCCCAGCCGGACGCACTGGCCGCCCCACTCCGGCACCGGCCGGCGCACCGCGAGCTCGAGCGCGTAGGCCGTGTCGGGGCGCACCGGGTAGTCCCCGGCCCCCGGCACGCCGTGCTGCTGGTCCCACTGGCCGATGGCCGGGCCGGCGCCGTGCCCGTGGTAGCCGATGGGGTGGGAGTAGACGTCGCCGTCGATGCCCTCGTCCGCCGCGGCGGCGCGGGCGGCGGCCAGCACCTCGTTGCCGGTGCGGCCCGGCAGGAGCGCGGCCGCGGTGAGCTCCTGCAGCCGGTTGGCCGCCCGCAGCGCGGCGCGCAGCCCGGCGGGAGCGTCGGTCTCGCCCGGCCGCAGGACGTAGGCGTTGCGCTGGGTGTCGGTGCGCAGGCCCAGGCAGCTCAGCCCGACGTCGCAGTGCACCAGGTCGCCGGGCAGCACCGCCGCGTCGCGGGGGACGGCGGGCAGCAGCGTGCCCTCGTCCTCCGCGAGCGGCACCCCGGCGCGCTGCAGCAGCACCGAGGGCTGGAACCACGGCTCCACCCCGAGGTCGTGGAAGCGCTGCCGCAGCCACCAGGCCAGGTCCAGGGCGGTCGTCTCGCCCGCCCGCACGACGGCGGGTGAGAAGGCCTCGGCGATCACCTGGTGCACCAGGCGGTTCATCCCGCGCAGCGCCTCGATCTCCTCGGGCAGGCGGGTCTCCAGCCAGCTCACCGCCAGCCGCTCCGCGGAGACCAGCCGGTCGGCGTACGGGCCCAGCGCCTCGCTGAGCAGCCGGTGCTCGGAGTGGGAGAGACCGTCGGCGAGGGCGAAGTGCTCGGAGACGTCGATGCCGATCCGTCGCGGATCGGCCTGCTCCACGAAGCGGCGGACCTCCGCCCACTGGTCGCGCCCGGCGGGCTCGCGGGTCTCGGCGGTCCAGGCGGGGAGGAACTGGCCGACCGGGTAGCGGGAGACCGCCGCGGGGGTCACGCCGTCGTCGCTGCGGTGCAGCAGCAGGATCGTGCGCCGCCGGGCGGAGAGCCAGGACGCCGGGAGCAGCGTGGCGAGCACCGGGTCCTCGTTGTACTCGCGGCCGGCCACGATCCACAGGTCGATGCCCGCCTGGTCCATCAGCCCCGGCAGGACGTCGAGCAGCCGCTGGGTCAGCCACCGGTCGCGGACGTCGGCCTGCTCGCGCAGCGGCGGCGGCAGCGTGCGCGTCGGGGCGGGCGCGGCCTGCGGCATGCCCCTAGGGAAGCAGAGAACCGCGGAATCCACCGGTCGAGGAACGCACCCGGGCGGCTAGGTGCTGGTCTCCTCGGCGCGCGGGCTGCGGGCGCGGGGGACGCCCGCGGTGGCCACCCGGTCCCGGCCCTCGCGCTTGGCCCGGTACATGGCGGCGTCGGCCTCGTCGACCAGCCGCCACAGCGCCGCCACCGCGTCCTCGCCGTCGAGCGGCCGGGTGACGGCAAGACCCACGGAGGCGGTGACGCCGTGCCCACCGGCGCCGTGGCCCCGGGCGACCGCCGACCGCAGCCGCTCGGCCAGCCGGCCGGCCTCGGTCGCGTCGCTCACCGAGCCCACCACCACCAGTTCCTCGCCACCGATGCGCGCCAGCACGTCGGCGGGGCGGACGGCGGCCGCGAGCGAGGTCGCCACGGCGCTGAGGACGGCGTCGCCGACCGCGTGCCCGAACTCGTCGTTGAGCCGCTTGAAGTGGTCGAGGTCGAGCACCATGGCGCACACCCGGGTGCCGTCCCGCCGCGCCTGCCGCCAGAGCCGCTCGGCCTGCTCGACGAGGTAGCGGCGGTTGTGCAACCCGGTGAGGGGGTCGATCCGGGTCAGCGTCTCGGTCGCCGCCAGGAGACGCTGCACCCGCCGGCGCAGCAGGAAGACCGATGTCGCCGCGCCGTTCAGCGTGCAGGCGTTGACCCCCACCTGGACGCCGAGTGCCATGGCGCCGTCGTAGCTCGGCCAGAGGGCGGCCAGGCAGACGGCGGTCGTCACCGCCATGTGCACGGTGAGCGCCCGCGCCTCCAGGAACCAGGCGGCCGCGAGCGCGGGGAAGAGCAGCATGAGCGGCGTGGCGTAGCGCAGCGGGTCCTCGATGCAGAGCACCACCACGAGGTAGATCAGGTCGCCGAGCAGCACCAGGGCGAGGGTGTACCCGGGCCCCAGCCGGCCGCGGATGCCCAGCGCGACGGCGAGGGTCAGCAGCAGGAGCATGGTGCCGGCGTAGGCCCACCGGGCGGCGCCCTCCCGCAGCACGCCGTCCACGACGAGGTTGATCGATCCCATGACGGCGCCGGTGGCCAGCAGCACGGCGACGGTCAGGGCGGCGACGCGGTGCTCGGAACCGTGCGGGGTCGCCGGCTCCGGGGTGACGGTGGCCTGGTCAGAGGCGCGCACGTCCCGGCCGGTCACCGGTGCAGGATGCCGCACGGACCGGCGTTCCGACACCCCCCGTTCCCTCACCGTCACCCTCCGGCGCCCTTCCGGGTGAGGTCGGAGGCGTCGCGCCGGCGCCACCGCCGTCCGAGCGGGCCCGCGCGACCGGTGGAAGGCTGGGGACGTCCGACGAGCGAAGGAGGTCGCGCATGAGCGAGGGGCCCTGGTTCTTCTGCCTCAGGCACCACACCGTCGAGCCGCGCGAGGGCTGCGCCGAGCGGCACCGGCTCGGCCCGTACGAGACCCGCGAGGAGGCCGAGCACGCGCTGGCCTCCATCGCCGAGCGCAACGAGGAGCTGGACGCCGAGGACCGCGAGTGGCGGGGCGACCCCCCGCCGTCCTGACCGGGCGGGGCATGATCGGTCCGAGCAGCCGGGCTGTCCGGCGCCGCGGGAGGGGTGGACGTGACGGACGGTCGCGCGGTCGAGGAACTGGTCGTGGGTGTGCTGGGCGGCACCGGTCCGCAGGGGCGCGGGCTGGCCGTGCGGCTGGCCGCCCAGGGGCAGCGGGTGCTGCTGGGCTCCCGCGACGCCGAGCGCGCCGCCGAGGTGGCCGCCGAGGTCGCCGAGCGCGCCGCGACGGTGGCCGGCGGCGTCGAGGTGTCGGTCACCGGCGGCTCGAACGTCGACGTCGCGGGCGCGGCGGACCTGGTCATCGTCGCCGTCCCCTTCGCGGGGCACGGCGACACGCTCCGCGACCTCGCCACCCCGCTGGCCGGCAAGATCGTCGTCGACTGCGTCGTGCCCATGGGCTTCGACGAGCTCGGCGCGTACGTGCTCGACGTCGAGGAGGGCAGCGCCGCCCAGCAGGCCGCCGCGCTGCTGCCCGACTCGCACGTCGTCGGCGCCTTCCACCACCTGTCGGCCAAGCTCCTCGAGGACCTCTCCCAGCCGACCATCGACGGCGACGTGATGGTCGTCGGGGACGACCGGGCGGCGATGGACACGGTGCAGGCCCTCGCGGGGCGGCTGCCGGGGATGCGCGGCATCTACGCCGGGCGGCTCCGCAACGCCCGCCAGGTCGAGGCGCTGACCATCAACCTCGTGTCGGTCAACCGCCGGTACAAGGTGCACGCGGGCGTCCGGATCACCGACGTCTGATGAAGGACCCCCTGCCCCCCACCGCTCGCACGCGCGCGGCGGGGCCCTGCAGGGGGCCGCTCCGGCACCTCACCGGCGGCGGCATGTGGGACGACCAGCGGCGGCTCTACGCGGGGCCGCCGCCGCGGCGGGTGGTCTCGCTGGTGCCGTCGTTGACCGAGGCGATCGCCGCCACCGACGTCGGCCTGCTGGTCGGGGCGACCGACTGGTGCAGCCACCCGGCAGGGCTCGACGTCCCGCGGGTCGGCGGCACCAAGTGGCCGGACGTGGGCCGGGTGCTCGACCTGGCGCCGGACCTGGTGGTCGCCAATGCCGAGGAGAACCGGGACCCCGACGTCGCGGCGCTCCGGTCTGCGGGCGTGCCGGTGTGGGTCACGGCGCCGGCCACCGTCGACCAGGCGCTGGACTCGCTGACCCGGCTCTGCGCCGTGCTGGACCGCCCCGACCCCGGCTGGCTGGCCGCGGCGCGGGCGGCGTGGACCGCGCCGGCGCGGCTGCCGGACGTGCCGGCGGTCGTCCCGATCTGGCGTCGTCCCTGGATGGTGCTGGGCCGTGACACCTTCGCCGGCGACGTGCTGGCCCGGCTCGGCGTCCGCAACGTGCTCGCGGAGCACGCCGACCGGTACCCGAAGCTCCGCCCGGACGAGCCCGCGACGGTGCCGGCGGAGCTCGTCGTGCTCCCCGACGAGCCCTACGCGTTCACGCCCGAGGACGGCCCGGAGGCGTGGCCGCAGGCCCGGCCGGTGTTCGTCAGCGGGCGGCACCTCACCTGGTACGGCCCCTCGCTGGCCGAGGCGCCGGCGGTGCTGCTGGCCCAGCTCGCCGGCTGACCGGCGCCCGAGCTCCGCCCCGGGTGGCACAGTGGAGGAGTGCTGCTCGCGAACGCGGTGGCGCTCGTGCACGCCGCCGCCGTCCTGTTCATGCTGGTCGGCGCCCTGCTCGCCCTCCGGTGGCCCCGGCTCGTGCTGCTGCACGCCCCCGTCGCACTGGTGATCCTCGTCGTCAACCTGGCCGGCGCCGACTGCCCGCTCACCGACCTCGAGCTGTGGCTGCGCGAGCGGGCCGGCGCACCGGGATACGAGGGCGGCTTCCTGGGGCACTACGTCTTCGACCCGCTGGGCCTGGACGTCGACGCGACCGGCACGCAGGCCGGCACCTACGCCACCGCGCTCGGCCTCAACGGGCTCGGCTACGGGTTGCTGGCGCTCCGGTACGCCCTCAGTCGAACGAGTGCTCCGGCCCCGGGAAGACCCCTCCGCGGACGTCGTCGGCGTACTCCCTCGCCGCCCGCAGCAGCTCGCCTCGCAGGTCCGCGTACTTCTTCACGAACTTCGGCACCCGGCCGCCGTTGAGCCCCGCCATGTCCGGCCACACCAGCACCTGCGCGTCGCAGTCCACGCCGGCGCCGATGCCGATCGTCGGGATGGAGAGCTCCTTGGTCACCTGCGCGGCGACGGCGGCCGGCACCATCTCCAGGACGACGGCGAAGGCGCCGGCCTCCTGCACGGCGTGCGCGTCGGCCAGCAGCTGCTCGGCCCCGGCACCCCGGCCCTGCACCCGGAACCCGCCGAGCGCGTGCTCGCTCTGCGGCGTGAAGCCGACGTGCGCCATGACCGGGATGCCGGCGTCGTGGAGCAGCCTGATCTGCGGCCCCACCCGCAGCCCGCCCTCGAGCTTGACCGCCTGGGCGCCGCCCTCCTTCATCATGCGGACGGCGGTCTCGAAGGCCTGCTGCGGCCCCGACTCGTAGGACCCGAAGGGCAGGTCGGCCACGATGAGCGCCCGCTTGGTGGAGCGGGTGACCGCCTTGGTCATCAGCAGGATGTCCTCGACGGTCACCGGCACGGTGCTGGTGTGCCCGAGGACGACGTTGCCGGACGAGTCGCCGACCAGCATCACCGGGATGCCGGCCTCCTCGAAGATGGCCGCGCTGTACGTGTCGTAGGCGGTGAGCATCGCCCACTTCTCGCCGCGCTCCTTGGCCTGCTGCAGGTGGTGGATGCGCACCCGCGCCGTCGACTGCCCGCCGTACAGGACCGACTCGCTCATGCCTGTGCTCCTTCTCGCACGGTGGGCACGGTCTCCCGCCACCGGTTGGTGACGGGCAGCCGCCGGTCGCGACCGAACGCCTTGAGGCTGATCTTGGTGCCGGGCGCCGACTGGCGGCGCTTGAACTCGGCGCTGTCCACCAGTCGGAGGACCCGCGCCACCACCTCCGGGTCGTGGCCGCGCTCGAGCAGCTGGGCCATGCCGAGGTCGCGGTCGACGTAGTCGGCGATCACCGCGTCCAGCTCCTCGTAGGAGGGCAGCGAGTCGCTGTCGACCTGCCCGGGCGCGAGCTCGGCCGACGGCGGCTTGTCGATGGAGTTCCATGGGATCGGCTCGGTCTCGCCGCGCCCGGCGGCGTGCGCGTTGCGCCAGCGGGCCAGCTCCCACACCAGCGTCTTGGGCACGTCCTTGATGGGGGCGAAGCCGCCGGCGGAGTCGCCGTAGAGCGTGGAGTAGCCGACGGCGACCTCGCTCTTGTTGCCCGTCGTCAGCAGCAGGTGCCCGTGCTGGTTGGACAGCGCCATGAGCAGCGTGCCGCGCACCCGCGCCTGCAGGTTCTCCGCCGCCACGCCGGAGAGCTCCACCGAGGCCTCGAACGCGTCGACCATCGGCGCGATCGGCACGACCGAGTAGTGCAGGCCGGTGCGGCGGGCGAGGTCCTCGGCGTCGGCCAGCGAGTGCTCGCTGGACCACTTCGACGGCAGCCCGACCCCGTGCACCCGGTCGGCGCCGAGGGCGTCGACGGCGAGGGCCGCGCAGACCGCGGAGTCGATGCCCCCGGAGAGGCCCAGGACGACCGACGGCATGCCGTTCTTGTCGATGAAGTCCCGCAGGCCGAGGACCAGGGCCCGCCAGACCTCCTCGCAGTCGCCGAGCGGCTCGGCCACGGTCGCCGGCCGCGCCTCGTACGCCGGCACCGGGGCCTCCGACAGCACGTGCCGGGTGACGGTCATCGGCCCGATCCGGCCCTCGC
Source organism: Blastococcus sp. SYSU DS0669 (assembly GCF_054050895.1). Classification (NCBI taxonomy): domain Bacteria; kingdom Bacillati; phylum Actinomycetota; class Actinomycetes; order Geodermatophilales; family Geodermatophilaceae; genus Blastococcus; species Blastococcus sp. SYSU DS0669. The sequence goes on from NZ_JBJHAE010000018.1 coordinate 13,766, forward strand.
GCCGCTGCGGCACCGCGGCGGGGTCCAGCGCGAGGTCGACGGTGAGCAGGTGCTCGACGAACTGCGGCGCGCGGGCCAGCAGCTCGCCGGTGGGGGAGACGGCCATCGAGTCGCCGTCGAACACGAGCTCGTCCTGCCCGCCGACCTGGTTGCAGTACAGGATCGCGGCCCGCGCCTCGGCGGCCCGGCGGCGCACCAGCGGCAGCCGCAGGTCGTCCTTGGCCCGCTCGTAGGGAGAGGCGTTGGGCGAGACCACCAGGTCGACCCCGGCCTGCCCGGCGACCCCGCACGGTCCGCCCTCGACCCAGAGGTCCTCGCAGACGGTGAGCGCGACGTCGACCCCGTGCAGCCGCACCACCGGCAGCTCGGTGCCGGGCACGAAGTACCGCGCCTCGTCGAAGACCCCGTAGTTGGGCAGGTGGCGCTTGTAGTAGCGGACGACGACCTCGCCGCCGTGCAGCAGGGCTGCGGCGTTGCGCGGCGCGCCCCGGCGGGGGTTGGCGTCGCTGGGCCGGTGGTCGTCGGTCGGTGGCTCGTCGACCGGGGCGGGGCCGCTGCCCTCGGTGTGCGCCAGGTACCCGACGACGACGGCGAGGTCCCCGAGCCCGTCGGCCGCCAGCCGGGCGGCGAGGTCGACCAGCGCCTGCTCGCTGGCGCGGGCGAACGACTCCCGCAGCACCAGGTCCTCCGGCGGGTAGCCGGTCAGCGTCATCTCGGGGAAGACGACGAGGTGGGCGCCGGACCCGGCGGCCTCCGCCGCCCAGCGCACCACCAGGTCGCTGTTGCCCGCGAGGTCGCCGACCCGCGTGTCGACCTGGGCCAGGGACACCCGCATCTGCACCGGCTGCTGATCGCTCACGGCCCCATCCTCGTCTCGCCCCCGCCCGGGGTGCGAGGGGGGCCGGTGGTCACGGTCGCCAGAAGGCGACCACCTCGGTGCGCAGGTCGGCGCCCAGCCGCCCCCGGGAGCAGGGTCGTCGGCCATGGCAGCAGGATGCCGGTCAGCGGCCCGCGACGCTGCGCAGTCCCCGCCGGCTCGGCTGCGTCCCACGTCCCTCGTGGCCGACGACGACGACCGGGCCGGCGACCCCGGCCAGCACCCGCAGCCCCACCGGCCGGAGGTTCCCGGCCAGCCGTCGTCGGCCCGGGGTCCCCAGGACGACGAGCGCGGCGCCGTCGGACGCCGCGACGAGCGCGGCGGCGGCGTCCCCGCAGCAGACGTCCGCGGTCACGGGGACGTCGGGGAACTCCTCCCGCCACGGTGCGATCGTCCGGTCCACCAGCCCGACGGCGCCGGCCTCGGTGACGACGCGGGAGGCGCACACCCCCTCGAGGTCCGCGGGGGCGTCGGCGGTCCACGCGTGCAGGACGACGAGGGGGAGGCCCCGTCGGCGGGCCGCCCGGACGGCGAAGCCGAGGGCCGCCCCGGAGGACCGCGTGCCGTCGATCCCGACCACCACGCGAGGTGCCGACCGCGGATCGGTGGCACGAGGAAGGGCGCGGACCACCGTGACCGGGCACGCGGCGGCGGCCGCGAGCCGCAGGGGCGCATGCGCGGTCAGCACCCGGGTCAGCGTCGCGCGAGCAGGGGCGCCGAGCACCAGCAGGGCTGCCGTGCGGCTCTCCCGCAGCAACGCGCGGCGGGCCGGCCCGCTGACCCGGGAGCTCTCGACCGCGAGGCCACCGTCGACCGCGCGGGCCCGGGACGCCGCGGCCTCCAGCGCCTCGGCCGTGCTGCTCACCGGGTGCACCAGCCGCAGCGGCAGGCCGCGGATCGAGGCCTCGGCCGCCGCCCAGTCGACGGCGTCCTCGGAGGTGGCGGTGACCCGGACGACGACCAGCGGGGAGCCCGGGCGGGTGCTCATGGCCGCTCCCGCGCCGGTCCGCCGGGCTGTCCGCGCACGAGGTCCTCCTCGCCGACGCCCGGGCGGAGCCCGCCCGGGACGAGGCCGAACGTATCGCGGCACGATAGAAGTCGCCAGACCTCTGCGCGCGGCGCCGTGATGTGATGGCGCGGTGACGGCGACGGGTGAGAACTGCGACCCGGCGCCCCTGAGCAAGGCCGACTTCGAGGCGCTGGCCCGGTTCCGGTTCGGCATCCGGCGCTACCTGCGGTTCAGCGAGGAGGTCGTGCGCCGGCACGGGCTCACGCCGCAGCAGTACCAGCTGCTCCTGGCGCTCAAGGGGTTCCCCGAGCGGGACTGGGCCACGGTCCGCGAGCTGGCCGACCGGCTGCAGCTGCGCCACCACAGCGTGGTCGAGCTGGTCGACCGCGCCCAGAAGCAGGACCTCGTCGGGCGGACAGCGCACCCCGACGACGCGCGCGCGGTGCGGGTGGTGCTCACCGCGGCGGGCGAGGAGATCCTGGGCCGGCTCGCCTCGCTGCACCGGGCGGAGCTGAGCCGGATGGCGGCGGTGCTCAGCCCCCCTGACTGGCACCCGCCCGGCTGACCGGGCGCCGCCGACCGCGACACGTCGTCGTCCGTGGCGCAGGACGGTGTGCGGATCGCCCGGACGGGGCAGGCTTGCGCCGACGTCACACTCCCGAAACGAGCGGACTGGATCATGGCCGGCATGGACCGACAGCAGGAGTTCGTCCTGCGGACCCTGGAAGAGCGCGACATCCGCTTCGTGCGGCTGTGGTTCACCGACGTCTCCGGCTACCTCAAGGCCGTCGCGGTGGCACCGGCGGAGATCGAGGCGGCGTTCGCCGAAGGCATCGGCTTCGACGGCTCGGCGATCGAGGGCTTCGCCCGGGTCTACGAGTCGGACATGCTGGCCAAGCCCGATCCCGGCACCTTCCAGGTGATGCCGGCGCGCGAGGGCCGGCCCAGCGACACCGCCCGGATGTTCTGCGACATCACCCTGCCCGACGGCTCGCCGTCGTGGGCCGACCCGCGCCACGTGCTGCGCCGGGCGCTCGCCAAGGCCGGGGACATGGGGTTCACCTTCTACACGCACCCGGAGATCGAGTTCTTCCTGCTCCGGGACCTGCCCACCGACGGCACCCCGCCGCAGCCGGCCGACACCGGCGGCTACTTCGACCTCTCCACGCACAACGTGGCGCACGACTTCCGGCGCGAGGCGGTGTTCGCGCTCGAGGCGATGGGGATCTCGGTCGAGTTCAGCCACCACGAGGTCGCGCCGGGCCAGCAGGAGATCGACCTGCGCTACGCCGACGCGCTCTCCATGGCCGACAACATCATGACCCTGCGGCACGTCGTCCGGGAGGTGGCGCTGGCCCAGGGCGTCCACGCGACCTTCATGCCCAAGCCCTTCACCGAGCTGGCGGGCTCGGCGATGCACACCCACCTGTCGCTCTTCGAGGGCGACCGCAACGCCTTCCACGACCCGGCCGACCCCATGCGGCTCTCCACGACCGGCAAGCAGTTCATCGCCGGCCTGCTGACCCACGCCCGCGAGGTCACCGCCATCACCAACCAGACGGTGAACTCCTACCGGCGCCTGCTGGCCGGGACCGAGGCGCCCACCGCGGCGACCTGGGGCCGGGCCAACCGCTCCGCGCTGGTCCGCCTGCCGAGCTACAAGCCGAGCAAGGCCCAGTCGGCCCGGGTCGAGGTCCGCTCGCCGGACTCCGCCTGCAACCCCTACCTCACCTTCGCGGTGCTGCTGGCCGCCGGGCTGCGCGGCATCGAGAAGGGCTACGAGCTGCCGCCGGAGGCCGAGGACGACGTCTGGTCGCTCACCGACACCGAGCGGCGCGCGGCCGGGTACGAGGACCTGCCGGTGAGCCTCGGCGAGGCGCTGACCGCGATGCAGGGCAGCGAACTGGTCGCCGAGACCCTCGGGGAGCACGTGTTCCAGTTCTTCCTCCGCAACAAGTGGGAGGAGTTCAACTCCTACCGGCAGAACGTCACGCCGTTCGAGCTGAGGCGCTACCTCCCCGGGCTCTAGAAGGACCTCGTCGCCCCCCGAACTAGCGGACTCGGCACGGGACCCTGCGACGAGGCCGTTCCAGGCTTGCCTCCGCAGGCGCTCGTTAGGCTGCGACGGTGGCCCACCTGCTCGTCGTCGTCCCCAGCGAGACCGATCCGCCGGCTCGGCTGGGGGAGTGGCTGCGCGACGCCGGGCTGGAGCTCGACGAGCGCCGGCTCGGGCTCGGGCAGCCGCTGCCGCCGACCCTCGACGGCTACGACGGACTGCTGGTGATGGGCGGGCCGCAGTCGTCGATGGACGACGAGGCGACCAGCCCCGAGCTCGTCGGCGTGCGCGAGCTGCTCCGGCAGGCGCTCGCCGCCGACCTGCCCACGCTCGCCGTCTGCCTGGGCGCCCAGCTGCTGGCCCAGGTCGGCGGCGGCCGGACCCGGGTCGGCGTGGACGGGCCCGAGGTCGGCGCGACGCTGGTCGCCAAGCGGGACGCCGCCGACGCCGACCCCGTGTTCCGCCCGCTGCCGCTCTCGCCGGACGTCATCCAGTGGCACCACGACGAGATCTCCGAGCTGCCTGCGGGAGCGACCCTGCTCGCCGGCAACCCGCACTACCCGCACCAGGCCTACCGGGTCGGCACCGCCGTCTACGGGCTGCAGTTCCACATCGAGACGACGCCGGAGATGGTGAGGGCCTGGGCCGCGAGCGACCCGGTCGGCGTGGCGGCCAGCCCGCTCGACGTCGAGACGCTGTGCGCCCGGGCCGCCGCGGCGCACGACGACGTCGCCGAGGCGTGGCGCCCGTTCGCCGGGCGCTTCGCCGACCTGGTCCGCTCCCGGGCGCAGGTGGGCGCGTGAGCGTGCCGCAGGCGGAGGTCCCGCGGCGAGCGGTGGTCCGCCTCGTCCGGTTCGGCTTCGAGGAGGGCGAACGCGCGGCGCGGCTGCTGTCGGACCCGGCGCTCGGGCTCTGGGATCTCGACCGCAACGAGCCGGCCGACCCGGAGGCGGGGCCGGTCGTCGCGGCGCTGGCCCGCGCGGGCGACCCCGACCTCGCCGTCCGCTCGCTCCACCGGCTGGTCGAGGCGCTGGACGCCGAGGACGACACCGGGGGCGCGGCCGCCACGCTGCTGGCCCGGCTGCGCGGCTCCGGCCACCTGCGCGGCCGCCTGCTCGCCGTCCTGGGCGCGAGCTCCGGGCTGGCCGACCACCTCGCCGCCTACCCGCTGGACTGGGAGGTGCTCGACGACGCCAACGGCCCCAGCCGGCCCACCCCGCACGGGCTGGAGCAGCAGATGCTGGCCGCGGTCGGCGCCGACCCCGACGACCCGCCGTGGGGCGTCCGGCTGGGCTCCGCCGCCCCCGACGCCGGACCCTCGCGGATCGCGGCGCTGCGGCACGCCTACCGCCGGGCGATCCTCTCGCTGGCCGGGCGCGACCTGGCCGACGGCGTGCCGGCCGAGGACGCCGCCGCGGAGCTGGCCGACATCGCCGCCGCCGTGCTCACCGCCGGGCTGGCGCTCGCCGTCGCCGAGCAGCCGCGGGACACGGCCGCCTGCCGGCTGGCGGTCATCGCCCTGGGCAAGACCGGCGGGCGGGAGCTGAACTACGTCAGCGACGTCGACGTGGTGTTCGTGGCGGAGCCGGTCGACCCCGGTGCCCCCGAGCCGCAGGCGCTCGCCGGCGCCACGCGGGTCGCGGCCTCCCTCATGCGCATCTGCCGGGAGGCGGCCTGGGAGGTCGACGCGGCGCTGCGCCCCGAGGGGAAGGCGGGCGCGCTGGTGCGCACCGTGGCGGGGCACGCGGCCTACTACGAGCAGTGGGCCGACACCTGGGAGTTCCAGGCGCTGCTGAAGATGCGCCCGGTCGCCGGCGACCCGCACCTGGGGCGCGGCTACGTCGACGCGCTGTGGCCGCTGGTCTGGAAGGCCGGCGACCGGCCCGGGTTCGTCGGCCAGGTGCAGGCGATGCGCCGCCGGGTGGAGGCCAACATCCCGCCCGCCCAGGCCGAGCGGGAGCTGAAGCTCGGCCGCGGGGGGCTGCGCGACGTCGAGTTCGCCGTCCAGCTGCTGCAGCTGGTGCACGGCCGCGCCGACGCCACCCTGCGGGTCGGCGGCACGCTGCCGGCGCTGCTGGCGCTGTCGGCCGGCGGCTACGTCGGCCGCGAGGACGCCGCGACGCTGATCGCGTCCTACCGCTTCCTGCGCACCGTCGAGCACCGGCTGCAGCTCCTCCGGTTGCGCCGGACCCACCTGCTGCCCACCGACGAGCAGCAGCTGCGCTGGCTGGCCCGCTCGCTGGGGTACAAGCCCGACCACCGCGGCGACGCCGTCGACGTGCTGCGGGCGGAGCTCGCGCTGCACACCCGCGAGGTGCGCCGGCTGCACGAGAAGCTCTTCTACCGGCCGCTGCTGTCGGCGGTGGCCCGCGTCCCGGGCGAGCACCTGCACCTGGGGTCGAAGGCGGCCGGTGACTGGCTGCGGGCCCTGGGCTTCGCCGACCCGGAGGGGGCGCTCCGCCACCTGGCGGCCCTGACCGGCGGGGTCTCCCGGTCGGCTTCGATGCAGAAGTACCTGCTGCCGGTGCTGCTGCAGACCTTCGCCTCCTGCCCCGACCCGGACGCCGGGCTGCTGGCCTACCGGCAGGTGAGCGAGGCGCTGGGCGGGAACCAGTGGTTCCTCCGCCTGCTGCGCGACGAGGGGCAGGTCGCCGAGCGGCTGGCCCAGCTGCTGGGCTCCAGCCAGTACGTCGCCTCGCTGCTCACCCGCACGCCGGAGGCGCTGCGCCTGCTCGCCGACGACGCGGAGCTGGAGCCGCGGTCGGCGGCCACCCTGGCCAAGGCGTGGCGGCAGGCGGCCCGCCGGGCCCCCGACCCGCAGGCGGGGGTGCGGGTCATCCGCGGGCTGCGCCGCCAGGAGCTGCTGCGCATCGCGGCCGCGAGCCTGCTGGGCCGGCTGGACGTGCACCGGGTGGGCCGGGCGCTCACCGACGTCGCCGCCGCCACGCTGCAGGCCGGGCTCGACGCCGCCCTGCGGGCGCACGCCCAGGAGGCCCGCGTCGACGTCGCCGACCTGCCCATGGACCTCGCCGTCATCGGCATGGGGCGGCTGGGCGGCGGTGAGCTGGGCTTCGGTTCCGACGCGGACGTCCTGTTCGTCCACCGGCCGCGGCCGGGCTCGGACGAGGCGAAGGCCACGGCCGCCGCGAACGCCGTCGCCCACACGCTGCGGCGGCTGCTGTCCGAACCGGCACCCGACCCGGCCTTCGAGGTCGACGCCGACCTGCGGCCCGAGGGGCGGCAGGGCGCGCTGGTGCGCAGCCTCCCGGCCTTCCGCGAGTACTACGAGCGCTGGGTGTCGGTGTGGGAGGTGCAGGCGCTGCTGCGTGCCGTGCCCGTGGCCGGCGACGAGGCGCTGGGCGCGGAGTTCGTCGCCCTGGTCGACCCGGTGCGATATCCGTCGGAGGGGCTCACCGCCGAGCAGGTCGCCGAGATCCGCCGGATCAAGGCGCGGGTGGAGCGGGAGCGGCTGCCACGCGGCGCCGACCCCGCCACCCACACCAAGCTCGGCCGCGGCGGGCTGGCCGACGTCGAGTGGACCGTCCAGCTGCTCCAGCTCCAGCACGCCGCCCGGGTGCCGGCGCTCCGGGTGGCCTCCACCGTCGAGGCGCTGGCCGCGCTCGCGGCGGAGGGGCTGCTGCCGGAGGAGCAGGCGGAGGCACTGAGCGCGGCGTGGGAGCTGGCCACCCGGGCGCGCAACGCGATCTTCCTCGTGCGCGGCCGCCCCAGCGACCAGCTGCCGCGGCCGGGCCTCGAGCTCGGCGGGGTCGCCCGTGCCTGCGGGTACGGCCCCGACGACGAACCCGGCCAGTTCCTCGACGACTACCGCCGCACCACCCGGCACGCGCGCACGGTCGTCGAGCAGGTCTTCTACGGGCAGCCGGCCCCGGGCGGTGCCGCCGGACCCGCATGACGATCCGGTGGCGTCGCCCGTTCGATGGTTCGCGCCCGAAGGATCTGGCAATGGGGTCAGGGACTCCCTGCCCGACTCCAGTCAGGACCAGCCATGCGCCTCCTCCCCGCCGGGGTCTGCGCGGCCGTGCTCCTCACCGCCGCCTGCGGGACCGACGAGGAGCCGCCGACCGATGCGGCCCCGACCGCGTCGCCCACCACCACCTCGCCCCCGCCCGAGGACACCTCGGCGGAGCAGGAGCCCGTCGGGGAGGGGGACACCGACGCGTCCATCGCCACGGGCGACGGGCCGCCCGTCACCGTGACCGACGTGCGGCTGGGCACCCACGACGGGTTCGACCGCATCGTCTTCGAGCTGGCGGGCGAGGGAGAGGCCGGCTGGCGGGTGGCCTACACCGGTGATCCGCGGTCGCAGGGGTCGGGAGCGGAGGTCGAGGTGCCCGGGGACGCCGTCCTCGGCATCACGCTGACCAACATCGCGCTCCCGGGCGACGCGCCCTCGGACGCGGAGGCGTGGGAGGGGCCCGAGCGGCAGTCGGTCCCCGACGCGACGGTGCTCGACACGCTGGTCGGGGACACGGTGTTCGAGGGCCGGTACACGTTCTTCGCCGGTCTGGACGCGCGGCGCCCGTTCGCCGTCGCGCCCCTGAGCTCGCCGCAACGGATCGTCATCGACCTGCTCGACGAGGAGCCCGCGGAGCCGGTCGCCCTCGCCGAGCGCTGCGAGAGCCCGGTCGGCTTCGCGATCTCCTATCCGGAGGAGTGGTCGGTGAACCCGGGGACGCAGGTGCCGGCCTGCTCCCGCTTCGCCCCCGAGTCGTTCACCCTGCCGCCGGCCTCGGACGCCCGGGTGGCCCCGGTGAGCCTGCGGGTGGAGGGCATCCCGTTCGACCAGGTGGCCTCCACCGGGGCCGGGGAGGAGCTGAGCCGGGAGGAGGTCACGGTCGACGACCGGCCGGCCGTGCGGATCGAGAAGGTCACGGCGGGCGAGGGGCTCTGGCCCGAAGGGGTCCCGATCACCAGCTACGTCGTCGACCTCGGGAGCCAGGGCGGCGAACCGCGCACCCTCGTCGCCGACACGGTGGGGCTCCCGCGGTTCGACTACCCGCGCAACGTCGAGGTGCTGGACCGCATGGTCGGCTCGCTGACCTTCCCGGACGGCGGCTGACCACCGATGGGTGACCGCCGGGTCGCGCCCGAGTGGCGGCGGGGCATGCTGGGGTGCGTGTCACCATCACCAACGGCCGAGCCCGAGCCGTCCGAGGACCCCACCGCAGCCCTCGGTCCCGGCGAGGAACGCGCGGAGGGCGCCACGATCACGCCCTACCGGGACGGGCCGCTGATCGTGCGCGGCAACTTCCGGCTGCAGGACCAGGACGGCGCCGAGATCGACCCCGGGCGCGAGACCATCGCGCTGTGCCGGTGCGGCAAGTCGGGCATCAAGCCCTTCTGCGACGGCTCGCACAAGCGCTCCGGGTTCTCCGCGCCCAGCGCGCCGAGCCGGCCACGGCCCGCCCAGCTCCTCCGCGAGGCGCGTCGGGAGGACTGACCAGCCTCCGGGCGGGTCGGTTGCCTTCCGTGACCCCGATCGCACAGGATGCGCGGGACGTCTCGCCGGCGGGCTCCCCGGCCGGTGCCCGATCGGAGGACCCATGGATTCCGCGCTCACCGCCGTCGCGCTGCCGCTGGCGCTCGCCGTCGTCATGTTCGGCCTGGGGCTCTCGCTCACCACCGACGACTTCGCCCGCATCGCCCGGCAGCCCAAGGCGGTCGTGATCGCCCTGGCCCTCCAGCTGCTCGCGCTGCCGGTGCTCTGCTTCGGGCTGGTGCTGCTGTTCGACCTGCCCCCGCTGCTGGCGGTCGGCATGCTGCTGCTCGCCGCCTCGCCCGGTGGCACCACGGCGAACCTGTTCAGCCACCTCTACCGGGGGGACGTGGCGCTCAACATCAGCCTCACGGCGCTCAACTCGGTCATCGCCGTCGTCACCCTGCCGGTGGTCACCAACCTGGCGATCGCGTGGTTCGACCCGGCCGACGCCGGCAGCCTGGGGCTGCAGTTCGGCAAGACGCTGCAGGTCTTCGCGATCGTGCTCGTCCCCGTTGCCCTCGGCATGCTGGTGCGCCGGTCGGCCCCGGGCTTCGCCGACCGCTCCGACAAGCCGGTGCGCATCCTCTCGGCGGTGGTCCTGGCGCTGGTCATCGTCGGCACCATGCTGGCCGAGCGGGAGAACATCGGGGGCTACCTGCGCGACGTCGGCCTGCCGGCGCTGGTCTTCTGCCTCTGCAGCCTGGCCATCGGGTTCACGGTGCCGCGGCTGCTCGGCGTGCGGCGGAGGCAGGCGATCGCCAGCTCCTTCGAGATCGGGATCCACAACAGCACGCTGGCCATCGCGGTCGCCATCAGCGTGCTGGACAGCGTCGAGCTGGCCGTGCCCGCCGCGGTCTACGGGGTGCTGATGTTCCCCGTCGCCGCGGCGTTCGGGTGGCTGATCACCCGCAACCGCACCGCCGCCGCCGAGCGCGACGAGGCCGTGCCGGCCGGCTGACGGCGCGCCCCCTCAGGCCGCGAGGGCCGGGCGCCGGTGCAGCCCGGTGCGGCCGGCCTCCCAGGCGCCCAGCAGGTGGGTCGCCGCCAGGCCGTCCATGGCCAGCGAGCTGGCCGCCCCGAAGAGCACGTCGGGCACCAGCTCCGGCTCGGTGGCCACCAGCGAGCCGCACATGTCCACCGACGCGATCTGCTCGTGCACCGCGTCGGCCTCCACGTGCTCGTCGTAGAAGACGGTGGTCCGCCCGTCGAAGCCGAGCCGGCGAAGCCCGGCCGAGTACCGGCGGCTCGGCTCGGAGGAGGTCATCTCCACCGTGGCCAGGTGCCCCAGCGCCGCGCCCCGCCAGCGGCGGTGCAGCCCGAACAGCGACATCGTGTTGACCGAGGCGAACGCCACCGCGGGGGCGTCGTCCCAGAGCGCCCCGTAGCCGGCGTCGAGGTCCAGGTCGCGCATGAGCCCGGCGAACAGCTCGCTGTGCATGCGCTCGGCCGACCCGCCGCCGTACTCGTCGGCCTGGATCTCGACCATGGCGGCCTTCGTGCGGCCGGAGAGGCGGGGGACGGCGAAGGTGTGCGGGTCGGCCTCCTTGAGGTGGTAGACCGATCGGAGGACGAGGTACTCCCGCCACTGCTCCAGCGTGCCGTGCTTGGCCATGTAGGCCGAGAGCGAGGGGCTGTCGTCCGCCGCGATGAGGGTGGTCAGCTGCCGGTCGATCGGGTCCCCGGTGTCGGGGACGTCGCCGACGAGCTCCTGCAGAGCGGCGAGGTGGCGCCGCTCCAGCCCGGCCCGCAGGCGGAGCAGCTCCGGGTCCCACTCCCAGTCCTCGGAGACCTCGTCGAAGCCGCGGTAGTGCAGCTCGTAGCAGACGGCGAGCGCGAGCTGCAGGTCGTCGTCGACGAGCGCGCCGGCGGGGTCGACGGCGAGGCGCTCGGCGCACTCCCGCGTCGCCGCCGACAGGGCGGGGCGGGTGGCCAGGTCGCGGGCGAGGGCGTCGGTGAGCGGGCCGCGGGGTTCGGGCAGGCGCATGATCAGCAGCATGCCCAGCGGCCCGGGAAACGATGCACCGGTGGGTGTGATGTCGCCCGGGGGTAGGAGGCGCCCATGACATCGCTGTCCGACCGCGTCGTCCTCGTCACCGGCGGGAGCGCCGGCATCGGCCGCTCCACGGTCGCCCGGCTCGCCGGGGACGGCGCCCGCGTGGTGACCTGCGCCCGCGACGGCGAACGGCTGCGGGAGGCGGTGGCGGGCCTGCCCGGGGTCACCACCGCGGAGGCCGACGTCGCCGATGCCGCCGACCGCGCCGCCCTGGTGGACCGGGTGCTGGCCGAGCACGGCCGCCTCGACGCCGTCGTCAACAACGCCGGGCTCGGCTGGGCGGGCCTGGTGGAGGACACGCCGGGGGAGGTGGTGGAGGGCATCGTCGCCACCAACCTGACCGCTGTCGTCGACCTGACCCGGCTGGCGCTGCCGCACCTCCTGCGGTCGGCCGCCGAGCGGGGACGGGCCGACGTCGTCACGGTGTCCTCGGTGGCCGCCTGGTCGCAGGTGCCGCCGCTGACCGTCTACTCGGCGACCAAGGCCGGGGTGCACGGGTTCGTGACGGGGCTGCGGCGGGAGGTGACCACCCGGGGGATCCGCGTGCACACGGTGAACCCCTTCTTCGTCCAGACCGAGTGGCTGGCACGCGGCCACGGCCACGCCCCTGAGTCGGACGCCGACGCGCGCGGGCGGCTGTCCCGCGGCATCTCGCCGGACCGGGTCGCCGACCGGGTGGCCGAGTGCCTGGTCTCGGACCGGGGGCGGACGATCGCCGTCCCCCGCTGGTCGGGGCTGGCCCGGCTGGGCGAGATGGCCCCGGTCAACCGCGTGCTCGACCGGGTGCTGTCGGCGAACGCCGGCCGGATCCGCGCCGCGGCGGAGCGGGCGGTGCGCCGGAGGATCTGAGCGCGCCCGGCGGCTGGGTTGGCACGATCCGCCCGTGCCGTTCCAGTCCGACGACGTCGTCGTCCGCCGCCTGGACGACGTCCGCTGGTCGGTGGTCGAGCCGCTGGTGTACCGGGGCGACCGCGACCGGTTCGTCGTGCCGGCCGCCCCCACCGACTTCCGACGGTGCCCCGCGTCGTGGTCTGGCTGGTGCCGCGCTTCGGGCGCTGCACCGCCGCGGCGATCCTGCACGACTGGCTGGTCACCGCGGGTATCGCCAGCGGGGCGGTGAGCCCGCGTGAGGCCGACGGCATCTTCCGGCGGGTGCTGCGGGAGAGCGGGGTGCCGGTGCTGCGCCGCTGGCTGAAGTGGTGCGCCGTGCGGTGGGGAACCTTCGGGCACCCGGTCCGGGGGAGGGGGTGGTGGAGCAGCGCGCCCGGGGTGCTGGCCATCTCGCTGGTCGCGGCGCCGGTGGTCGTGCCACCGGCCGCGCTCATCGCGGTGGTGCTGACGGTCTACGGCCTGGCCGAGACCACCGTGGGGCTGGTCACCGGCCGCCCGCCGGAGGACGCCGGCTCGATGCGGACCTGAGGCCGGCGCGCCTCAGCCGGCGGCCAGGAAGCGGTCGAGCGCCTCGGCGAGCTGCGCGTGGCCGGTCGCGGTCGGGTGGACCCCGTCGCCGGACATCCCGAAGTTCGGGATCGTGGAGAGGTCGGCGAAGGCGTAGCCCTGCTCGGCCGCGACGCCGGCCATGGCGTCGAGGTAGGCCTGCCACGCGGCGGCCGTGACGTCGGTGCGCCGCGGGTAGCCGACGACCACGACCGACGGGTCGGGGCCGACGTCCGGGCCGAGGAGGTGCGCGACGGTCGCGGTGAGGTACTCCCGGAACTGGGCGGCCGTGAACCCGGCGACCACGTCGTTGTAGCCCAGCGCAACCACGACCAGGTGCGGCGCGGCGGCCGCGACGGCCTGACCGTGCTGCGGCGCCGTGGGGCGGTTGGCGTAGTCCTCGGCCTGCCAGCCGGAGTGGCCCGCCTCCCAGAGGCGGACGCCGGCCGCCTCGTCGCCGTCGTACACGCTGATGCCCTCCACCAGGACGGTGCGTCCGCTGGTGTTGGTGAGGGTGACGGTGTGCGTGCCGCGGGGGAGCGGCGGGGAGGTCCAGCTGCCCCCGTCGGCCGGGGTCCAGCCCCCGCCGTTGGTCGCCACCGGGATGCCGGGGCCGCCGTCGACGGAGACGGTGATCGTGCCGGTGTTGAGGCTCGCGGCGTAGTGCAGCTCGAACGACGTACCGGTGAAGGTGGTGGTCATCGAGTTGCCGGCGCCGGAAGGCATGTGGTTGGCGCGCATGCCGAAGCCGTACTGGGAGCCCAGCGTGGCGCTGCCGGAGAAGGTGAAGCGGTCGGCCATGCCGCCGGCGGCGTAGTAGGCGGGCACGTAGCCCTCGCCGCCGGGTACGTCGGCCGGCTGGTGGCGGTCCCGGAGCAGGCGCAGCAGCACGTCGACCCACCGGTTCCCCATGCCGACGTCGCGCCCCTCGGTGACCGAGTCGCCGACGACGACGACGTCCAGCGTGCCGCGTCCGGCGGCGCTGTCGGCGCGGGCGGCGCGGAAGGCGGCCAGGGCGTCGGAGCCGGTCGGCGGGGGCGTCGTGGTGGTGCTCGGGGCAGTGGTGGTGGTCGGGGCCGTGGTCGTCGGTGTCGTCGTCGTGGTGGGTGTCGTGGTGGTGCTCGGGGCAGTGGTGGTGGGAGCCGTGGTGGTCGGCGCGGGCGACGACGTCGTCGGCGTGGGGGTGGGCGCGGGGACGATCGCGGTTGCGATGTCCCGCGCCGCCTGCAGGAGCAGCGGGCGGTAGCCGGTGCCGGTGTGGATCTTCGACGCCTCCTTCAGCGCCGACAGGGACGGGCTGACGCCCCCGTGGAGGAGGCGGGCCGCGTCGAAGTCGCAGGCGATGTCGCGGGCGAGGCAGAGGTCGAGCACCGGGGGCGTCGCCGCGACGTCGCGCCCGACCGGCTCGAGCGCGGTGCGCACCCCCTGCGCGGTCGCCGGCGCCGTGCCGCGTCGCGTGGCGGCCGTCTGGCCCACCCGGTCCCCGTCGGCGACCAGCACGGCCGCGGAGACCCGCGCGAGCACGTCGCCCCGGCCGGTGTCCGCGAGCCGGGTCAGCGTCCCGTGCACCGCCATGGCGCCCTGGGAGTAGCCGGCGAGGACGAAGGCGGCGTCGGCGCAGCGGGCGTGCAGGGCGGACATCTGCTCGACGGCGGAGGTCACGCCCTGGTCGACGCTGCGGGTGTAGGAGCCGAGGTTGCCGGTCCGGTAGCGCTGCATCGCCGCGTCCCGCCGGGCCGGGTCCGCGAGGGCGGTCAGTTCGGTCCGCGACGGGGTGAGCACGCCGACGGAGGTGGGGGAGTGGGCGACGGCCAGGCTCTGCACCACCAGCGTGCCGCCGTACCGTGCGGTCAGCTCCCGCTCCAGGGAGTCGGCGAAGTAGTCGACGTTCGCGCCCATGCCGCGGTTGGTGGTGGTGATCGGGTCGGTCGAGCCGCGCGCGCCCACGACCACCACGTCCGGGCAGTCGTCGGCGGCCGACCCGGCGGCCAGCGTCACGACGGCCGAGGAGGTGAGCAGGGCGACGACCCCCACGGCCGTCAGCGCGCTCCGGCGTGCAAGTCCCACGACACGATCCCCCCGTGACCGGGATGCGCATCGCGTAGCGGGTGATGGCCGCCGGGTGAGCATCCGCCTGAGGGTGCGGACGCTACGCCGCGGCGCGCTTCGCGGCTACGGCCCGGGGCGCGTCCCTCCTGGCCGGCGACACCACCGGCAGCCGCGGTCGGTTCCTGCCCCCTGACCGGGTTGCACCCGTGCCCGCTGGGCTCGTCACCATGGAAGGCGGCCGGTGGTGTCGCAGCCCACCGGCACCGTGACGACCCGGATCGGAGGTACTCCATGAGGAAGCTGCGTGTCGCACTGCTCGCCGGCCTGACCGCCACGGCCGTGGAGGCCGGGCTCAGCTACGGTCACGCCCTGCAGGAGCCGGGGAAGCGGGAGCTGCCCGCTGAGCGGCTGATGCACTTCCACACCCGCGTCCTCGGGCCCTACCGGGTGGGCGCCGGGGTGCCGGAGGTCTCGGCGATGGCAGCGCTGGCCCTCGCGTCCTGGTTCGCGCGCCGGGAGCCCGGGAGACGGCTGCCCGGCGCCGTGGCGCTCGCCGCGGACGTGGCCGCCTTCGGTGTGTGGGCCGGCGGGATCCAGCCGGTGAACCGTCGGCTGAGCACCTGGGACGGCTCGGTCGCCGAACAGCGGGTGCCCGACGACTGGGTGGCCCTGCGCGACAGGTGGCACGCGCTCCACAGGGTGCGCCTCGCGCTGCTGTCAACCGGGACGGCAGCTGCTGCCGCGGCCCTGGCCGCGGAGTGATCGGCTCGCCGGCCGGTACGTGCAGGCCGGCGCCGGAGGCAGCGCGGCCCCCGCCGGGAGATCCTGGCGGGGGCCGCGCGACGAGCAGGTCAGGGGCGGTGCCGCCCCCTCCGATCAGATGTCGTAGTACATCGCGAACTCGTGCGGGTGCGGGCGCAGGCGGATCGGGTCGATCTCGAACTCCCGCTTGTACTCGATCCACGTCTCGATCAGGTCGGGGGTGAACACCCCGCCGTCGATCAGGTACTCGTGGTCGGTCTCGAGGTTGTCCAGCGCGGCGTCCAGCGACGCGGGCACCTTCTCGATGCCCAGGGCCTCCTCGGGCGGCAGCTCGTAGAGGTCCTTGTCGATCGGCGCCGGCGGCTCGATCTTGTTCTTGATGCCGTCGAGGCCGGCCATCATCATCGCCGAGAAGGCGAGGTAGGGGTTGGCCGACGGGTCGGGCACGCGGAACTCGATGCGCTTGGCCTTCGGGCTGTCGCCGGAGATCGGGATGCGGAGGCAGGCCGAGCGGTTGCGGGCCGAGTAGACGAGGTTGATCGGGGCCTCGTAGCCGGGCACCAGGCGGTGGTAGCTGTTCACCGTCGGGTTGGTGAAGGCCAGCAGCGACGGGGCGTGGGACAGGAGACCGCCGATGTAGTGGCGGGCCATGTCGGAGAGCCCCGCGTAGCCGGTCTCGGCGTGGAAGAGCGGCTGCCCGTCCTTCCAGAGGCTCTGGTGGCAGTGCATGCCCGAGCCGTTGTCACCGAAGAGCGGCTTGGGCATGAAGGTGGCCGTCTTGCCGGCGGCCCAGGCGGTGTTCTTGATGATGTACTTGAACAGCATCAGGCTGTCGGCCGAGCGCAGCAGCGTGTCGAACTTGTAGTTGATCTCGGCCTGGCCGCCGGTGCCCACCTCGTGGTGTCCCCGCTCGAGCTCCAGCCCGGCGCTGATGAGGTTCTTCATCATGTCGGCGCGCAGGTCGCTCTGCTGGTCGTAGGGCTCGACCGGGAAGTAGCCGCCCTTGGGGCGGGCCTTGTAGCCGCGGTTGGGGCTGCCGTCGAGCTCGGTGCCGGCCCCCGAGCGCCAGGAGCCCTCCTCCGAGTCGATGTGGTAGTAGCCCTCGTTGATCGAGGTGTCGTACCGCACCGAGTCGAAGACGTAGAACTCCGCCTCGGGGCCGAAGTACGCGGTGTCGGCGATGCCGCTCGCGGCCAGGTAGGCCTCGGCCTTCTTCGCCACGTTCCGCGGGTCGCGGCTGTAGGCCTCGCGCGTGATCGGGTCGTGGATGAAGAAGTTGACGTTCAGCGTCTTGTGCTTGCGGAACGGGTCGACGAACGCGCTGTTGGCGTCGGGCAGCAGCAGCATGTCCGACTCGTTGATCGCCTGGAACCCGCGGATCGAGGAGCCGTCGAAGCCCAGGCCCTCGCTGAACGTGTCCTCACCGAACGTCGATGCGGGGATGGTGAAGTGCTGCATGACGCCGGGCAGGTCGCAGAAGCGGACGTCGACGAACTCGACATCGTTGTCGCGGATGTAGGCGGCGACCTCGTCGGGACTGGTGAACATCGATCCTCCGGGTGTGGGCTGACTGCCGAACGGCACGCTACGAGCGGGGAGTTGCCCCGCCGTGTCCCGAGTGTTTCGGGGCGGTAACAACGCGCTGGGCGTGTCGCGGGTGCGGCCACCCTCCAGCGGCCCGCGCCGAGCGGAGCGAGGCGTGGGGGAGGGCGGTCCCTTACTACGCTGGCGGTCATGGTCAGTGATGCCGGTCAACCCTCTCAGGCTCCCGCCCAGGGCGCGTCCCTGGGGTTGCCGGCGACCGGGCCGGGGTCGCTGGCCCCGTTCACCCGGCGCGTGGGCGGCTACCTGGTCGACGCGGTCGCCTCGGCGCTGATCGCCTGGGCGTTCACCGCGCCCGCCGCCCCGGGCAACTGGAGCCTGCTGGTGTTCGGCGTCCTCACCGTCGTCACGCTGGTCCTCTTCGGCCAGACCCCGGGCCACCGGGTGCTCGGCATGCGGCTGGCCCACCCGATCCCCGGCGCCCGCCTCGCGCCGTGGCGCGCCGTCGTCCGCACCGCCCTGCTCATGCTGCTGGTGCCGGCCCTCGTGGTGGACGGCAACGGCCGCGGGCTGCACGACCGGCTCACCGGCACCGCCGTCGTCCTCGACTAGGCCCCCTCCCCGCCCGATGATCAGCTCCCCTGATCATCGGGCGTCCTCCCCGAGCGCCCACGGTGAGGGAGGACGCTGCACGATCAGGGACGTTGATCATGGCCAGCGGGGCAGGGCTGCGCGGCGGGCTCGTCGGGGTGCCGGACGGAGAAGGGCCCCGTCCGGCTCGGACGGGGCCCTCCTGGGCGGGCTGGTCAGCCGCGGCGGCGGACCTGGCGCTGGCTGACCGACATCTGCCGACCGCCCGGGAGCGGGCCACCGGGGACGGGCATGCGCGGGCCGCCCAGCGCGCTCATCCGCCGGCCGAGGGCGTTGACCTCGGCGGCGCTGAGGTTGCGCGGCAGCTTCATCACGTGGCTGCTGAGCTTCTTCAGGGGCACCTGCCCCTCGTCCTCGCCGATCATCACGTCGTAGATCGGGGTGTCGCCGACGACGCGGGCGATCTTCTTCTTCTCCTGCGCGATCAGCCCGCGCACCCGCCCGGGCGCCCCCTCGCCGACGAGCACGATGCCCGGCCGGCCGAGCACCCGGTGGACGGCGTCGAGCTGCGGCGTGCCGGCCACACCGGAGGAGACCCGCCAGTCGCCGCGCATGCCCTCCAGCACCCAGGCGGCCGCACCCGGCTGCCCCTCGACCTGGGTGTAGGCCGAGCGCTGGGCGCGGCGCCCGAAGACGATCAGCGCCGCGAGGCCACCGAGGAGGAGCGCGAGCGGGAGGAACAGGAACGGAGCGCTGAGCAGGATGCCGATCAGCTCGACTACGGCCGCCACGGAGACGAACCAGATCAGCATGATCCAGGGCAGCTTCGGGTCGTTGCGCCGCGTCAGCGTGTAGGCCTGCTTGATCATGCTGACCTGGCTGCGCATCTTCTTGAAGCGCCCGACCTTGGGCTGGCCGTTCTTGTCGAGCTTCGGGGCCTTGCCGCGCTTGCCGGCCTTGCCGGCGCTCGCGGCGGTGGCGCCAGAGGCCCGGCCACCGTCCTTCGGGGTGCGCCCGGCGTCGCCGCCCGGGGCCGTGGGGTCAGAGGACTTGCTGCGCGCCATGGCCCCAGGATAGTGAAAGGACCAGCCGTCCCCCGCCACGCGCATGCTCGTGGCGGGCCGCTGCGGCGGAGCGGGGCCCGAGGTCAGGCCTGCGGAGCGAGCTTCCGCGCCTCGACCGCCTGCTGGTAGAGCCGGCCGGCGCGGTAGGAGCTGCGCACCAGCGGGCCGGCGAGCACACCCGGGAAGCCGATCTCCTCGGCGTCCTTCTGGAACTGCACGAACTCGTCGGGCTTGACCCAGCGGACGACGGGGTGGTGCCGCGGCGAGGGGCGCAGGTACTGGGTGATCGTGAGCAGGTCGCACCCCGCCTCGTGCAGGGCGCGCATCGTCTCGACGACCTCCTCGGGCTCCTCTCCCATGCCGAGGATCAGGTTGGACTTGGTGACCAGCCCGGCCTCGCGCGCAGCGGTGATGACCGCCAGCGAGCGCTCGAACCGGAAGCCGGGGCGGATGCGCTTGAAGATCCGCGGGACGGTCTCGACGTTGTGGGCGAGCACCTCGGGCCGGGAGGAGAAGACCTCGGCGAGCTGGTCGGGGTCGGCGTTGAAGTCGGGGATGAGCAGTTCGACGCCGCAGCCGGGGAGCTGGGCGTGGATCTGGCGCACCGTCTCGGCGTACAGCCACGCGCCGCCGTCCGCCAGGTCGTCGCGGGCGACGCCGGTGACGGTGGCGTACTTCAGCCCCATGGTGGCGACGCTCTCGGCCACGCGCCGCGGCTCGTCGGCGTCGAAGTCGGCGGGCTTGCCGGTGTCGATCTGGCAGAAGTCGCACCGGCGGGTGCACTGGTCACCGCCGATGAGGAAGGTCGCCTCCCGGTCCTCCCAGCACTCGTAGATGTTGGGGCACCCGGCCTCCTCGCACACCGTGTGCAGGCCCTCGCGGCGGACGAGCGACTTGAGCTCGGTGTACTCGGGCCCGGTCTTCAGCCGGGTCTTGATCCACTCGGGCTTGCGCTCGATCGGCACCTGGCTGTTGCGCACCTCGAGGCGCAGCATCCTGCGGCCGGCCGGCTCGATCCGGGAGTCCTGGACGGGGGGCTGCTCAGGGTTCCTCGCCGGCGCCTCGCTCATGATCCCCACCGTACTCGTGCAGACGACGCAGCCCCCGTCGCGCGAGGCGGCGGGGGCTGCGTCGGGGGACCGTCGTCGGGCGGTCAGACCTGCTTGTCGTCGGGCCCTGCGGTCGGGCCCTCACCCTGGGCACCGCCGCCGCTGGTGAAGGGCTCCGGCGGACCCGAGTGGGTCGTGGTGCTGCCGGCGTCGTCGCCCTCCACGAGCTGCGCGTCACGGACGCCCATGTCGGACTCGCTGGGCGCGGAGTCGCCGGCGGTGAACTGGGCGTCGGAGACGGTCTTGCCGGAGTCGCTGGAACTCGGGGAGCTGGGCACGGGGTCCTCTCGGTAGCTGGGCACCGGGCCGTCACCGGCCGGAGCGGGTGTCCACGACTCCTGCTTGCTGCGCCGGAGGAGGACGAAGGCCGCCGTACCCGCGGCCAGCAGCGCCAACACCCAGGGCCACCGGCGGGGCTCGGGCTCCACGCCCGTGCGCCGCTTGACGGTGGTCGCGGTGGCCAGGGCCGCCTTCTCGAAATCGCGCCGCTTCTTGCCGGCGTTCTTCCGCGCCTTCTTCGCCGCCTTCCGCGCCTTGCGGGTGGACTCGGCGGCCGAGGCGGCCAGCTCGGCGCGGCGTGCCTCGAGCTCGCTGCGCGCGCTGTCCACGCCCGCGAGCAGCGTGCCGCGCGCGCTCTCCAGCGCCGGCGACACCGCCTCGCGGGCCGCGAGGACGCGCGGGGTGGCGTAGCCGAGCGCCGCCGCCTGGGTGGCGGTCAGCCGCGGGCCGACCTCCTCCCTGAGCGCCTTCTGCGCCGCCTCCACCCGTGGGCCGAGGTCGGTCGCGGCCCGGTTGGCCGCCAGCTGGGCCGCCGCAAGGGAGGCGGCGACCCTGGGCGCCGCCGCCTCGCGGGCCGCGTCCATGCGGGGCCCGAAGGCGTCCCACGCCGCGTCCACGCGGGGCCCGAGGGCGTCCCGCGCCGCATCCACCCGCGGACCGAGCGTGTCGCGCGCGGAGGCGACGGCGGGGGCGGCGACGGCGGCCGCCGCGGCCACCTTCGGCGCCACGGCCCGCTGGGCGGCCTCCACGCGTGGAGCGAGTTGTTCAGCGGCGGCGCGACCTGCTTCGGTCACCGCCGCCCCCAGGTGGGCCAGGCCCTCCTGCACTTCGGCGCTGATGATCTCGCCGCGCGTCTTCTTCCGGAACACGTGCCGCACCTCCGAGTTGACGTCTGGCGGTCATCCTGCCCGGTCCCGGCCGTGCGCACACCCCGAGGCGCGGCCGGATGAGCGACCGGGCGCGGTGCTGGTTACGGTCCGGCGGTGCAGTTGCGCATCTTCACCGAGCCGCAGATGGGCGCCACGTACGACGACCTGCTGGCCGTCGCCCGGCGCACGGAGGAGACCGGCTTCGACGCCTTCTTCCGTTCCGACCACTACCTGACCATGGGGGGTGACGGGCTCCCGGGGCCCACGGACGCCTGGATCACGCTGGCCGGGCTCGCCCGCGAGACCAGCCGGATCCGGCTGGGCACGCTGATGACCGCGGGCACCTTCCGGCTCCCCGGCCCGCTGGCGATCTCGGTCGCGCAGGTCGACGCGATGAGCGGCGGACGGGTGGAGCTCGGGCTCGGCTCGGGCTGGTTCGAGGCCGAGCACACCGCCTACGGCATCCCCTTCCCGTCGCTGGGGGAGCGGTTCGACCGGTACGAGGAGCAGCTCGCCGTCATCACCGGGCTGTGGCGCACGCCGGTGGGGGAGACCTTCGACTTCGACGGGCGGCACTACCAGCTGTCCGGCTCCCCGGCGCTGCCCAAGCCGGTGCAGGAGGGTGGCGTGCCGATCCTCGTCGGGGGGAGGGGGGCGCGGCGCACGCCCCGGCTGGCCGCCCGGTACGCGCAGGAGTTCAACGTCCCCTTCATGCCCGCCGCGGAGAACGCGCGGCTGTTCGCCGGCGTCCGCGAGGCCTGCGAGGAGGCCGGCCGCGACCCGTCGTCCCTGGTGTGCAGCTCGGCGCTGGTGCTCTGCGTCGGCCGCGACGACGCCGAGCTCGCCCGCCGCGCCGCGGCGATCGGCCGCGACGTGGCGGAGCTGCGCGAGAACGGCGTCGCCGGCAGCCCGGCCGAGGCGGTCGACGTCCTGGGGCGGTACGCCGAGGCCGGTGCCCAGCGGGTGTACCTGCAGGTGCTGGACCTCGCCGACCTCGACCACCTGGACCTCGTGGCGGCCGAGGTGGCGCCCCAGCTTGGCTGAGGCGCCACCGGGCGCGGGCTACGGGCGGCGGCCGTAGGTGAGCGCGTGCATCGGGGTCAGCTGGACCGAGCCCGGGTCGGTGAACCCGTGGCGGGTCAGCAGCTCGTCGTAGGCGCTGCGGGGGAGCAGCTGGTCGTCGATCTGCGCCTCGAAGAACTGGATGCCGCTCATGATCCGCCCGGGCACGCTGCGCAGCCCCTCGTCGGTGTCGGGGAACGGGAAGTCGGAGATGACGAACCAGCCCCCGGGTTCGAGCGCGGCCTTCACGTTCTCGGTCACCCGGTCGATGTCGCGGCACTCGTGCATCGAGATGTTGTTGACGACGACGCGCGCCGGCGTCTCGAGCTCCATGTCCTCGAGGGCGCTGTGCACCAGTTCGACACGGTCGCCGAGCCCGGCCGCGTCCAGGCGGGCCCGGGCGAGGTCGATCGAGTGCCGGTCGCCGTCGACCCCGACGACGGTGCACGCCGGGTAGGTGCTGGCCAGCCGCACCAGGCCGACCCCCGCGCCGCAGGCGGTGTCGACGACCCGGCAGCCCGCCGCCAGCGCGTCGGCGACGCCGGGGACGCGGTCGAGCCCGCCGGGGACCAGCCTCGTGTAGAAGGGCGTCCCGGTGCCGGAGACGGCGGCGATCCACTCCGGGCTGGTGTCCTCCCACCACATGCGCTCGCCGGTGGCGAAGGCCTGCTCGAACCGCCCGAAGACCTCGTGCGCCTCCAGGACGCCGAACACGCCGCCGACGAAGGCCGGGGAACCGGTGTCGAGCAGCAGCGTGGCCATGTGCGGTGCCAGCCGGAAGCCGGACCCCGTGCGCTCGAGGATCCCGGCGCCCACGGCGGCGCGGCACCAGACGGAGACGTAGAAGGCGTCGAGGTCAAGCGCCTCGGCGAGCTCGTCGGCGGTGGATCCCGGGTGCTCCGCGAGCCGGCCCAGCAGCCCGGCGCGCAGCCCGATCGCCACGGTGCGGTGGCCGACGTAGCCGGCGATCAGCGAGAGGACGGCGGGGGCGGTCTCGGCCAGCGTGGGGGTCGCGGGGCTCGGGACGGGGGTCGTGGGGGTGGGGGCGGTGGTGGTCATGGGGGCCTCCTCGCGGATGGGTCGGTGGCCCCGTCACCGTCCCGCCGTCCCGCGCGCCCGCTCCAGTGCTGGATCTGAACCGCCCCGGTACTCGCTCTGTACCGCGGGCCTCCGGCCCTTCCGGGAAGCCGTGGTCGGTCCTACGGTGATCCCGCACGGGGACGTCGGGAGGGACCCGTCATGCCCTCGCAGTACGGCCAGTTCTGCCCGGTCGCCAAGGCCATGGAACTGCTCGACGAGCGGTGGACGCTCCTCGTCGTCCGCGAGCTCATGCTGGGCAGCCGGCACTTCAACGCCCTCCGCCGGGGCCTGCCCCGCATGTCGCCGGCGCTGCTGTCCAAGCGGCTGCACACGCTGGTCCGCGCCGGTGTGGTGGAGCGGTGGGAGGACGGCAACCGGGTCACCTACCGGCTCACCGAGTCCGGCCGGGAGCTGGAGCCGATCGTGGACGCGCTCGGCCGCTGGGGCATCCGCTGGATCCCCGAGCTGGGCGACGCCGACCTGGACCCGCACCTGCTGCTCTGGGACATCCACCGCAACGTCGACACCGAGGCGGTGCCGGACGGCCGCACGGTGATCTTCTTCCGCTTCCCGGAGCTGGCGACGTCGGGGCGCTGGTGGCTGGTGATCGCCACCGACGGGGTCGACGTCTGCGACGTCGACCCGGGGTTCCCGGTCCGGGTGACGGTGGAGACCGCGCTCCGGACCCTCACCGAGGTGTGGCGGGGCGACGTCGGGTGGTCCGAGGCGCTCCGCTCCGGGGACCTGGTGCTCAGCGGGGAGCCGCAGGCGTGCCGGGCCCTCCCACGCTGGCTCACGCTCTCCGCGACCGCCCGGACCCCGCGCCCCGTCCGGGTCCCGGCCGGCGTGTGACCGAGGTCAGCGGGCCTGGGGGAAGCGCATGCCCACCGGTCCCCGCGGGGCCGGCACCGCCGGCCGCCGGGGCTCCGACGTCCCGAGCCACGCGAGGAGGTCGTCGATCGGCATGGGTCGGGCGATCGCGTACCCCTGGGCGACGTCGCAGCCGAGCGAGGCGAGCACCGCGCGCGTCTCGTCGTCCTCCACCCCCTCGGCGACGAGGGTGAGCCCCAGGTCGTGGGCGAGCGCCACGGTGTGCCGGACGATCGCCGTCGCCCGGTGGTCGCGGCCCACGTCGTAGGTGAGGCTGCGGTCCAGCTTCAGCTCGTCGGCCGGCAGGTGGCGCAGGTAGGCCAGCGAGCTGTAGCCGGTGCCGTAGTCGTCGATCGAGGTGCGGATGCCCAGCCGCCGGAGCTCGCCCAGCACGGTGCGCCCCCGGTCGGGATCGGCCATGAGGGTGTCCTCGACGAGTTCGACGGTGAGCGCCTGCGGCGGCAGGCCGTGGGTCCGGAGCAGGGTGCACACGCTGGCAGGCAGGTCCGGGTCGCTGACGTTGGCGGCGGAGAGGTTCACCGACACCGGCACGGGGAGGTCCCGCCACCAGCGGGCGGCGGCGTCGAGGGCGAGGCCGAGGACGGCGTCGGTCAGCGGCCGCATGAGGCCCGCCTGCTCCGCGGCGGGCAGCACGACGCTGGGGGAGAGCAGCCCGCGCGAGGGGTGCTGCCACCGCACCAGCGCCTCGACGCCGACGACGTGCCCGCCGTCGAGGGAGACCTGCGGCTGCAGGTGGACCACGAGCTGCCCCTCGTCGAGCGCGGTGCGGAGGTCCTCCATCGTGCGGAGCCGGTCGCCCGAGCCGCTCGCCGGGTCGGGGACGTAGCTGCGCACGCCCTCGCGGGCGTTCTTCGCCGCGTACATCGCCACGTCGGCGCAGCGCAGCAGCTCGGTCACCGTGGCCGCGGGCACGGGGCCGGTGGCGATGCCGATGCTGACGCCGACGTGCAGCCGGACCCCGTCGACCACGAACGGCTCGAGCACCCGGGCCCGCAGCAGGTCGGCGCGGGCGACCGCGTCGTCCAGACCGCAGCCCGGCAGGAGGACGGCGAACTCGTCCCCGCCCAGCCGGGCGAGCAGGTCGTCGGGGCCCAGGTGCGGCCACAGGCGGGGGCCGATCATGCGCAACAGGTCGTCACCGGCGGCGTGCCCCAGGCTGTCGTTGACCTCCTTGAACCCGTCCAGGTCGAGCAGCAGCAGCGCGACCGGCCGGTTCGTGCCCGGTCGCAGCGCGGTCCGCGCCCGCTCGAGCAGGTCCCGCCGGTTGGGCAGCCCGGTCAGCTCGTCGGTGCGTGCCTGGGCGCGGATCTCGTGCAGGCCGCGGAGCTCCTGCACCGACATCGCCGTCCGCGCGAGGAGGGCCAGGAGGCAGGTGACGGCGGCCCAGCCCGCGACGCCGAGACCGGGTGAACCCCACGTGGCGACCAGCACCGCGACGCTCATCACGCCGGCGCCGAGGGGGACGAAGGCCACCCGCCAGCTCAGCCGCGCCAGCGGGTCCGCGTGCGCCGGCTCGATGCGGGCGGTGCGGCCGGCGACGTGGGCGGCCACGGCGGTGAAGGCCGCACCCGTCAGCCAGACGAGGGTGAGCGAGCCGCCCGGGGTGACGTCCCCGAGCAGCGCCTGCTGCACGTAGAGCGCGTCGGCGGTGAGGGTGCACAGCAGCCCGGCCACGATCAGGACCACCGGCCAGTCCCGGCGGATACCCATGACGGCGCAGACCGCGGACACGGCGGCCAGCAGGACGGTGTCGGTGACCGGGTACAGCTGCACGACCGCGAGGGGGCCGTCGACCGGGCCGACCGCGATCGAGGGCAGCAGGGTGACGGCGAAGACGACCGCGCCGCAGGCCCCCGTCAGCGCGTCGAACCACATGCTCGGGTGGATCACGGTGACCCGTGACCGGACCAGCCCGACCAGGCCCACCGCCATCGCCGGGTAGGCCGGCGCCCAGAGGATCACCCGCAGCCAGGTCGGGACCTCGCCGAGCACGGGGACGAGCACGAGGACGTAGAGCAGCGTGCTGGCCGCGGTGCACCCGAAGGCCACGGCGAGCGCCTGCCACATCAGCCGGTCCCGTCCGCGACGCCGCGCGGCCCGCCGGCAGACCGCCGCACCCAGCACGTAGACGGCGGTGTAGAGGACAAGGTCGTGGACGACGGAGGCCGTGGTGCCGGACGGGCGGTCGAACGCGCCGAAGGCGTAGGCCACCAGCGCTCCGAGGCAGGCGAGCAGCAGCCCACCGGTCGCGGGTGGGCTGTCACGGCCGGCCGACGCGTCGAGGGGGTGCACGAGACCGTCATCGGCCCCGCGGGGAGGCACGTCGAGACGAAACCGTCCGCTGTGGCCCGATGGGGGGAGGCCGGCGCTGCCGCCCGTGGGCGGTGCCCGCGCCGCACCGCGATAAGCTCGGGGGTGTGACCGGGCGGCTCCTGCTTCGCCGGCCGTGCTGACCTGAGACCCCTCGGACAGCACGGCGACCCCTCCTGCGAGAGGGGTTTTTTGTTGCCCACCACCGGTACCGCACCGCGCACCACGATCCGGGAGCACGAGACGATGAGCCAGACCGACAGCCCCGCCACCGAGGCCACGGGCGACGGCGTGCCGCCGCACCGGTACACCCCGGCGCTGGCCCAGCAGATCGAGCTGGCCTGGCAGGACCGGTGGGAGTCCGAGGGCACCTTCCACACGCCGAACCCGGTCGGCCGGCTGAGCGCGGGCTTCGAGCGGGTCGCCGACCGGCCCAAGTTCTTCGCGATGGACATGTTCCCGTACCCCTCGGGGGCGGGGCTTCACGTCGGCCACCCCCTGGGCTACCTGGGCACCGACGTCACCAGCCGGTTCCGCCGCATGGACGGCGACAACGTGCTGCACCCCATGGGCTACGACGCCTTCGGCCTGCCCGCCGAGCAGTACGCCGTCCAGACCGGGCAGCACCCGCGGATCACCACCGAGGCCAACATCGCGGCGATCTCGGCGCAGCTGCGCCGGCTGGGCGTCGACCACGACCAGCGCCGCACCTTCGCGACGATCGACCCGGGCTACTACAAGTGGACCCAGTGGATCTTCCTGCAGATCTTCGGCTCCTGGTTCGACGCGGAGGCGGGCAGGGCGCGGCGGATCGAGGAGCTGGTCGCCGAGCTCGAGGCCGGCACCCGCGAGCCGGCGGAGGGCACCAACCCCTCCGACCGCCCCTGGGCCGAGCTGGACGAGGTGCAGAAGGGTGCCGTCGTCGACGCGCACCGGCTCGCCTACCTGCACGAGGCGCCGGTCAACTGGTGCCCGGGCCTGGGCACCGTGCTGTCGAACGAGGAGGTCACGCCCGACGGCCGGTCGGAGCGCGGCAACTTCCCCGTCTTCCGGCGCCCCCTGAAGCAGTGGATGATGCGGATCACCGCCTACGCCGACCGCCTGCTGGCCGACCTGGACCGGCTGGACTGGCCGGACTCGCTGAAGCTGATGCAGCGCAACTGGATCGGCCGCTCGACGGGCGCGCGGATCCGGTTCGCCGCGGGGGCCGAGACGATCGAGGTCTTCACCACCCGGCCCGACACCCTGTTCGGCGCGACGTACATGGTGCTGGCCCCCGAGCACCCGCTGGTCGGGTCGCTGACCGCCGCGGCCTGGCCCGACGGCACCGACCCGCGCTGGACCGGCGGTGCGGCGAACCCGGCCGAGGCGGTGCGGGAGTACCAGCGGCAGGCCTCGCGTCGGTCGGAGCTGGACCGCCAGGACGCCGGCCGCGAGAAGACCGGCGTCTGGCTGGGCGCCACCGCGGTCAACCCGGTGAACGGCCGCGAGCTGCCGGTGTTCATCGCCGACTACGTGCTCACCGGCTACGGCACCGGCGCCATCATGGCCGTGCCGGGTGAGGACCAGCGCGACTGGGAGTTCGCGCGCAAGTTCGGCCTGGAGATCGTGCCGACCGTCGAGCGGCCCGAGGGCTTCGACGCCGACAGCGGGGCGTACACGGGCCCCGGCCGGATGATCAACTCGGCGAACGACGAGATCTCGCTGGACGGGCTGGACAAGGCCGAGGCGATCGCGCGCATCACCGCGTGGCTGGTGGAGAAGGGCTCCGGCGAGGCGACCACCACCTACAAGCTGCGCGACTGGCTGTTCAGCCGGCAGCGCTACTGGGGCGAGCCGTTCCCGATCCTCTACGACGAGGACGACCGCCCGGTCGCGGTTCCCGAGTCGATGCTGCCCGTGCTGCTGCCCGAGGTCGACGACTACTCGCCCAAGACGTTCGACGACGACGACGCCGACTCCGCGCCCGAGCCGCCGCTGTCGCGGGCCACGGAGTGGACGACGGTCGAGCTGGACCTGGGCGACGGCCTGAAGAAGTACCGCCGCGAGACCAACACGATGCCCAACTGGGCGGGCTCCTGCTGGTACTACCTGCGGTACCTGGACCCGGGCGACGACGAGCGCATGGTCGACCCGGAGCTGGAGCGGTACTGGATGGGTCCGCGCGGCGCGGGCGACACCGGCGGCGTGGACCTCTACGTCGGCGGGGTCGAGCACGCCGTGCTGCACCTGCTGTACGCCCGCTTCTGGCACAAGGTCCTGTTCGACCTGGGCCACGTCTCCAGCGAGGAGCCGTTCCGGCGGCTGGTCAACCAGGGCTACATCTCGGCCTACGCCTACACCGACGAGCGGGGTTTCTACGTACCCGCGGCCGACGTCGAGGAGAAGGACGGGCGGTTCTTCTACGAGGGCAAGCCGGTCAACCGCGAGTACGGGAAGATCGGCAAGAGCCTCAAGAACATGGTGACGCCGGACGAGATGATCGGCGCCTACGGCGCCGACACCTTCCGGGTCTACGAGATGTCCACCGGCCCGCTGGAGCAGTCGCGGCCGTGGGAGACCAAAGCGGTCGTCGGTTCCCAGCGCCTGCTGCAGCGCATCTGGCGGGTCGTCGTCGACGAGGGGACCGGCGCGGTCCGGGCCGCCGACGTCGAGCCGGCCGAGGAGACGCTGCGGGCGCTGCACCGGGCGATCGACGGCGTCCGCGACGGCTACGCCACGCTGCGGTTCAACATCGCCATCGCCCGCATCACCGAGCTGACCAACCACCTCACGCAGGCCTTCGGGGCCGACCGGCCGGTGCCGCGCTCGGTCGCCGAGCCGCTGGTGCTGATGGTGGCCCCGCTGGCGCCGCACCTGGCCGAGGAGCTGTGGTCGCGGCTGGGCCACGACTCGTCCTCGGCGTGGACGCCCTTCCCGGTGGCCGACGAGCGGTGGCTGGTCGAGGACACGGTGCAGGTCGCCGTCCAGGTCAACGGCAGGGTGCGGTCGCAGGTGTCGGTGCCCGCGGACGCCGACGCCGCCGCGCTCGAGGCGGCCGCGCGGGCGGACGAGAAGATCGCCGGCTACCTGGACGGGGCGACGATCCGCCGCGTCGTCGCCGTCCCGGGCCGGCTGGTCAACTTCGTGCTGGGCTGAGGACCCGCGCCGGGCCGAGGTGCGGCAGCACCTCAGCCCGGCGGGGTCCTCAGGAGCCGGCGTGCTTGCCGGCCTCCCACCCCGCGTCCTGCAGGCGGTCGGTGGCCCAGGCCAGCGGCGAGCGCTCCAGCTGCGTGGCCATGGTGTCGTTCCACCGGTTGAGGAAGCCGAAGTTGGCGATGACCGCGACGATCTCGACGATCTGGTCGTCGTCGAAGTGCCGGCGCAGGTCGGTCATCTCCTGGTCGGTCACGGCGTTCGGCGTCAGGCCCGCGCCACGGGCAACGCGCAGGGCGGCCCGCTCGGCGTCGGTGAAGAGCGGGCTGGCCTCGAAGTCCCAGACCGCGGCCAGCTTCTCCGCGTCGGCACCCCGCTGCTCCGCCACGTGCGAGGTGTGTGCCTGGCAGTACGCGCAGCCGGCGGCACCGGAGACGACGGTCGCGACCAACTGCTTGAGCACGCCTCCGACCGTGCCCTCGGCCATGACCACCGCATTGAGGCGGGCGAACGCCTCCATGATGTCGGGCCGCCGGGCCATGGTCAGCGTGCTGTTGGGCAGGACCCCCAGCGCGGCCTCCACGGCACGGAAGGTCTCCTCGTACTCCGGCAGCGACTCGCGCGGCAACGGCTCGATCCTGGGCATCTCGGTTCTCCTCCCGGCGGGAGGACTACCTTAGCGCTGAGATTTCCCGCGGGCGCGGTTCCGGCGGACGGGCTAGCGTGCCGCGGTCGTCGTCGCGCCGATGGTGAGGACGGCGCGCATCGCCTCCTCGACCGGCGCGATCGCCTCGGCCGTCGTGACGTCTCGGCCCAGTTCGGCCGACAGCGAGGTGACCCCCGCATCGGGGATGCCGCACGGGATCATGTTGGCGAACGCGGTCATGTCGGGGTCGCAGTTGAGGGCGAAGCCGTGCATCGTCACGCCGCGGGCGACGCGGACGCCGATCGCCGCCACCTTGCGCTCGGGGCGAGCCCCGTCCGCCGCCACCCAGACGCCGCTGCGGCCCTCCACGCGGACCGTCTCCAGCCCGAACCCGGCGCACACCTCGATCAGCGCGCCCTCCAGCCGCCGGACGTAGGCGACCACGTCGACCGGGTCGGCCAGCGCGACGATCGGGTAGCCGACCAGCTGGCCGGGCCCGTGCCAGGTGATCTTCCCGCCGCGGTCGACGTCGATGACCGGCGTGCCGTCGAACGGTCGCTCGTGGGGCTCGGTGCGCTTGCCGGCGGTGTAGACCGGCGGGTGCTCGAGCAGGAGGAGCGTGTCGGGAGCCTCGCCGGCGACCCGCCGGGCGTGCAGCTCGCGCTGCTGCGCCC
Source organism: Blastococcus sp. SYSU DS0669 (assembly GCF_054050895.1). Lineage (NCBI taxonomy): Bacteria > Bacillati > Actinomycetota > Actinomycetes > Geodermatophilales > Geodermatophilaceae > Blastococcus > Blastococcus sp. SYSU DS0669. The sequence goes on from NZ_JBJHAE010000018.1 coordinate 44,761, forward strand.
ACGCCTCCTCGTAGGGAACGGTGCCCGCCCGGATGATCCGCAGCTCGCTCACGGCCGCCAGCCTATAGAAAGGACCCCGTCCTCCTCATCGCTCGCGCGCTCGCGACGAGCCCCTGGACGGGGCCGGTCACGCCAGGCGGCGCGGCTCGAGGCGGGTCTCGACCGCGGTGCCGTCGGGGCCGCGCTCCACCCGGTAGGCGGCGGCGCCGGGGCGGTCGCTGACCGCCTCCACCAGCGCGGTGCCCCGGTAGACCAGCCCGGCGCCGTCGTCGGTGGCGTGCCCACCGGGGAGCGTGCCGTCGGCGACCAGCCGGTGGTACAGCGGGCGCCGCTGCGCCTCGGAGTCGTGGTGCACGCCGTTGCTGGTCGGGATCAACCCGAGCCCGTTCGTGACCGGCCGGAGATCGGGGCCGTAGGAGTCGGTGGTGCCGCCCACGTGCCAGCAGAGCGATCCCGCCGAGACGCCGGAGAGCACGACGCCGGCCTCCCACGCCTCGCGGAGAACCTCGTCCAGCCCGTGCACCCGCCAGACGGCCAGCAGGTTGGCGACGCTCCCGCCCCCGACCCACACGACGTCCTGCGCGAGCAGGTGCGCCCGCAGGTCGGGCACCGTGGGCATCGGGAAGAGGCTGAGGTGGCTGGCCTGGACCCGGCTGCCGGCGAAGGCGCCGTAGACGGCGGCGACGCGGGCCGGGTCGTCGCCGGTGGCGGTGCCCAGGTAGCAGAGCCTCGGGCGCTCGGGGGCGCCGGCGAGCTCGACGGCGAGGTCGAACACCGGTCCGGGCCGCCAGTCGGCGGGGCCGCGGCCGCGCGGGGCGAAACCCATGCTGGTGGCGAGGATCGTCGGCGCGGTCGCGGGCATCAGGCGGCTCCTCCCGTTCCGGCCGGGCGCAGGCGGCGGAGCACGGCGCGGGCCGCCCGGGCGCCGCTGGCCATCGCGCCCTGGATGGACGGGGTGTCCCGGTGGTCCCCGCACACGAACAGCCCGTTGCCGAGGTCGACGGGCCGGCGCAGCTGCAGGGGCGGGAGCGCGGCCGGCTGGGCACCCGGCACGGTGACCGACGTCAGGTGCTCGAGGTCCGAGCGGGCGACGCCGTGCGCGGCGGCGATCTCGCCGCGCACCTCCTCCTCCCGGGTGCGGTCGAGGGTGGAGCTGGCCACCAGTGCGCGGCCGTCCGGGCTGTAGCGGGGCTGGGCGTCGGAGACCACGGCGGTGTTGACCAGCCGGCCGCGCGGCTGCCCCAGGACGATCAGCGGCGTGGGCCACGGCGAGCCGGGCAGCACGTGCAGGTGGGTGGTCACCTCCCGGGGCGCGTCCGCCTCGACGCCGGGCAGCAGCCGCGACGCCGTCGCCGGGTCGGTGGCGACGACGACGGCGTCGGCCGACCAGGTTCCCTCGTCGGTGGCCGCGGATCCGGGGGAGACCGACCGCACCGCGGTGTGCAGGTGCACCCGCCCGGCGTCCAGACGCCCGGCCAGCTGCTCGCCGACCGCCTGCATGCCCGCGGCGGGCAGGCCGGTCGCCCCCCGGACGAAGCTGCGCCACAACAGGCCGAGGTATCGGCTGGAGGTGGCGAGCTCATGCTCCAGCAGCACACCGGCGAGGAACGGGCGGAGGAAGCGGTCCAGCGCCGCGTCGCCCACGCCGGCCGCGCGCAGCGCCGCCTCCGCCGTGGTCTCCGGGGCGCGGAGCAGGCGGTCGACGGGGGAGTAGCCGGCGCGCAGGGAGTAGGCGACCAGGGCCGCCTTCTCACGGACCGAGCCCAGCGGTGCCACAGCCGTGCCGACGACGGCGGTCGGCTGCCGGCGGGGGTCGACCACCCGGTGCGCCCGCCCGTCGACGCGGATGACCGCGCCACGCTCGAACCACCCGAGATCCAGGGCGGCGAGATCGAGGTCGGCCGCGCGCGGGTAGCCGGTGTTGAACACCTGGAAGCCGCGGTCGACCAGGAAGCCGTCGATGCGCTCGGTCGCGAGCCGCCCGCCGGTGTGGCCCCCGGCCTCCAGGACGTGCACGTCCAGACCGGCGGCGGCCAGCCGGGTGGCGGCGGAGAGCCCGGCCAGGCCGGCTCCGACGACGAGGACCTCGGCCCGTGGCGACGTGGACACCGCCCGACGGTAGCGGGCACCGGAGGTCCGCGTGGCCCAGGCCTGTGGACGACGGGAGCGCCGGCGGGCCGGGTGCCCCTAGCGTGCTCCCTCGTGCCGATCCCCGTCCCCCCGCCCGCCGCGCCGGGCTCACCGCCGCCCCCGGCCGTGCCGGGCTACGTCCTGCAGGCCCTGCTGGGCCGCGGTGCGTCGGGGGAGGTCTGGCAGGCGGTCCCGCGCGAGGGCGGCGACCCGGTGGCGGTGAAGGTGCTCGTCGCCGGGGACCCTGCCCGTCAGGCGCGCGAGGCGGCGCTCCTGGGCGAGCTCGACCACCCGCACCTGGTCCGGCTGATCGAGGTGGTGCACCAGCCGCGCCGGGGCGGGGTCGCCCGGGTGGCGCTGGTGCTCGAGCTGCTGCCCGGCGGGAGCCTCGCCGCGCTGCTGGCCCGACGTGGCCGGCTGCGCCCCGGCGAGGTCGTCACCGCGATCGCGCCGGTCGCCGCGGCCCTGGCGCACGCCCACGACCACGGCGTGGTGCACGGGGACCTCGCTCCGGGGAACATCGTCTTCACCGCCGAGGGGCGGCCGGTGCTCACCGACCTCGGGGTGGCCCGGGTGCTGGGCGAGACGGCGGCGGCGGAGGTGACCCCGGCCTACGTCGACCCGGCGGTGGCCCGGGGTGGCGCCCCCGGTCCCGCCTCGGACGTCTTCGGCGTCGCCGCCGCCGCGTTCCACGCCCTGACCGCCATCGCCCCGTGGAACGCCGCCACCCCCACCGGCACGCTCGCGGTGGCCGCCGCCGGTCACCTCCCCGATCTGGCGGAGCTCGCCCCGGGCGCGCCGCCGCGGCTGGTCGAGGTGATCGCCCGCGGGCTGGCGGCCGACCCGCACGAGCGCGGCACCGCGGCGGAGTTCGCCCTCGACCTGCGGCACGCCTGCCGAGCGGAGCCCGTGGCGCTGAGCACCGCCTCCCCGGGCGGCCACGGCCGCCCGGACGGGTCGGCCGCCCTGACGCACGTGGTGCCGGGGCGACGCCCTGGACCCGGCCCGGCGGAGGTGGTGCCGCCGGCGCGGCGGCGGTGGTCGGTGCGTGCGGCGGCCGGCTCGGCTCGCGTGGCCCGCGGGCTGCTCGTCACCGCGCTGGTGGTGGCGGCGCTCGCGGTCACCGCCTGGCTGGGCGCGCGCTGGGGTGGCGCCGAGGCGCCGGGCTCCACCGCCGCCGGGACGCCGGCCGGGTCCCGCACCCCGGCTCCGACCGCGACGCCGACCTCGCCTCCGGGAGTGGCGTCCGTCCTCCCGGCCCCGTCGGCCGGTGGGGCCGCGGCGCCCACGTCCCCGGAGGGGTGGCGGGCGCTGGTGGCCGAGCTCTACGCCCGGCGTGCCGAGGGGCTCAGCGGTGCGCCGGACCGGCTGCAGTCCGTCCACCTGCCGGGCAGCCCTCTCCTGGCGGCGGACCAGGAGTACGCGCGTGGCCTGGCCGGTGCGGAGGAGGCGCTCAGCGGGTTCGCCCCGGAGGTGGTGGACGTCGCCGTCGTCGAGGCGTCGGCCGACCGGGCCGAGTTGCTGCTCACCGACCGCTGGCCGGGCTACCGCGTGGTGTCCGCCGACGACCCGGGTGGCCCGGCGGGGCGGACGGTCGCCGGCCGGGGCGAGGCCCAGGTGCGGATGGTCCTCGTCCGCACACCGGAGGGCTGGCGGATCGACCGCGCGGAGCGCGTGGCCTGACCTCGGCGGCGGAGGCTCAGTCCCGGGCCACCGCGGCCCGCACCGCGGCGTCGACGTCCGTGTGGGTGAACCGGAACCCGGCCTCGGTGAGCGCGCGGGGCACCGCCCGCTGGCCGGCCAGGACGCCGACCTGGGCGAACTCGCCGAGCACCACCCACAGCGCCGGGCCGGGCACCGGCAGCGCCGTGGGCCGGTGCAGCACCCGGCCCAGCGCCGCGGTGAACTCCGCATTGGTGACGGGCTCCGGGCCGCAGAGGTTCACCGGGCCGGCGACCGGGTGGGTGAGCAGGAAGAGGATGGCGGCGACCTCGTCGGCCTGGCTGATCCAGGGGACGTACTGCCGCCCGGAGCCCAGCCGCCCGCCCAGGCCGGCGCGGAAGATCGGCAGCATCCGCGCGAGGAGGCCGCCTCGGCCGAGCACCAGGCCGGTGCGGAGGGTGGTCACGCGCACCCCGGCGTCGGCGGCGGGGGCGGTCGCTCCCTCCCAGGCCACGCAGACGCGGGCCAGGAAGTCGTCGCCGGGCGGGTCGGACTCGTCGACCACGCGGTCGCCGGTGTCGCCGTACCAGCCGACCGCGGATCCGTTCAGGAGCGCCCGGGGCCGGTCGGGGTCGGCGGTGGCGGCCTCGGCCAGCGCCTCGCTCAGCGTGGCGGTGCTGTCCACCCGGCTGCTGAGCACCGCCTGCTTGTGCCGCTCGCTCCAGCGCCGGTCACCCACCCCCACGCCGGAGAGGTTGACGACCGCGTCGACGTCGCGGAGGACGCCGGGGTCGATGCGCCGGTGCTGCGGGTCCCAGCGGTGCTCGTCGGCGGTCCGAGGGGTGCGGCGCACCAGCTGGACCACCTCGTGGCCGTCCGCTCGCAGCACGGGCAGCAGGGCGCTGCCGATCATCCCGGACGCGCCGGAGACGGCGACCTTCACGGACCCTCCTGGTGGGTGGGGGCAGCGGCGGGCCCCGGTGCTGGGGACCCGCCGCGAGCCGGCGAGCGGTGGGTGGCCGGGCTCCCTCAGCCGAGGCCGAGCTCGCCGTGGAACTGACCGGCCTCCAGGCGCTCGCGCACCGTGGTGAGGAAGCGGGCGGCGTCGGCGCCGTCGACGATCCGGTGGTCGTAGGTCAGCGCGAGGTAGACCATCGACCGCACCGCGATGACCTCGCCCAGCTCGGCGTCCTGCACCACGACCGGCCGCTTCACGACCGAGCCGGTGCCCAGGATCGCCACCTGCGGCTGGTTGATGATCGGGGTGTCGAAGAGGGCGCCGCGGCTGCCGGTGTTGGTCAGCGTGAACGTCCCACCACCGAGCTCGTCCGGCGTCACCTTGTTGGTGCGGGTGCGCTCGGCCAGGTCGCTGATCTTGCGCGCGATCCCGCCGAGGCTGAGGTCGCCCGCCTCGTGGATCACCGGCACGAGCAGCCCGCGCTCGGTGTCGACGGCGACGCCGAGGTTCTCGCTGTCGTGGTAGGTGACGGTGCCGGCCTCGAGGTCGATCGAGGAGTTCACCGACGGGTGCTGCTTGAGCGCCTCGACCGCTGCCTTGGCGAAGAACGGCAGGAACGAGAGCTTGACGCCCTCGCGGGCCTCGAAGTCCTTCTTCGCCTGCTGGCGCAGCTGCGCGATGCGGGTGACGTCGGCCTCGACGACCGTGGTCAGCTGGGCGCTGACCTGCAGCGACTCCACCATGCGGCGGGCGATCACGCCGCGCAGGCGGGAGAGCTTCTCGGTGCGGCCGCGGACGGAGGTGTCCGGGGTCGCGGCCGGGGACGGGGTGCGCGCGCCGCCGGACGGCGCCGACGCCGCGGGCTGCGCGGGAGCCGCCGGGGCGGGCTTCTCGGCTGCCGCGAGGACGTCCTGCTTGCGGATCCGACCACCCACGCCGGTGCCGGACACCGCGTTCAGGTCGACGCCGTGCTCGGCGGCCAGGCGGCGCACCAGCGGGGTCACGTACTGCCCACCACCGCCGTCGCCCGACGGGGCCGGTGCCTGCGGGGCCACCTGGGGGGCGGGGGCGGAGGTCGGCGAGTCCGACGGCAGGGCGCCGCTCGCGCCGTAGTCGCCGCCGGGCTGCTCGCTGGCCGGGTCGGCCTGCTTGGCCTTGGGGGCTGCCTGCGGCTCGGGCTCCGCCGGCGCCGCCTGCTTCGGGGCCTCCTGCTCGGGCGCCTCCTGCTCGGGGGCCTCCTGCTGCGGGGCGGCGCTGCCGCCGCCGGACGCGCCGCTGCCGATCACCGCGAGCTGCGCGCCGACGTCGACGGTCTCGTCCTCCCCGACCGTGATCTCCAGCAGCGTGCCGCTGACGGGGGAGGGGATCTCGGTGTCGACCTTGTCGGTGGAGACCTCGAGCAGCGGCTCGTCCGCGGTCACCTCGTCGCCGACGGCCTTGAGCCAGCGGGTGACCGTGCCCTCGGTGACGCTCTCGCCCAGGGCCGGCATGGTGACCGGCGTCCCGTCGCCACCGCCGGAGCCGCCCCCCGAGCCGGACTCCGAGGTCTGCGCCTCCTGCGGCTCGGGCTCGGCGGCGGGCTGCTCCGGTTCGGTGCCGGCGTCCTCGACCTGCTGGTCGGGGGTCTGCGGGCTGGTGTCCGCGTCCTCCGCCGAGGCCGGGGGGCTGCCCGCGCCCTCGTCCCCGTCGCCACCACCGATCACCGCGAGCTCCGCGCCGACGTCGACCGTCTCGTCCTCGGCCACGAGGATCTTGGTGAGCACACCGGCGGCCGGGGAGGGGATCTCGGTGTCGACCTTGTCGGTCGACACCTCGAGGAGGGGCTCGTCGACCTCGACCTGGTCCCCCTCCTGCTTGAGCCAGCGGGTGACCGTGCCCTCGGTGACGCTCTCGCCCAGGGCGGGCATGGTGACGGAGGTCGGCATCGGGGCGGTGCTCCTTCTGGCGCTGGGTGGGTGGGGGTAGAGCGGGGATCAGCCGTGCACGTGCAGGGGCTTGCCGGCGAGGGCCAGGTGGGCCTCGCCGAGCGCCTCGCTCTGCGTCGGGTGCGGGTGGATGAGGCTGGCGACGTCGTCGGCCTCGGCCTCCCAGTTGTAGATCAGCTGGGCCTCGGCGATGAGCTCGCCGACGCGGCTGCCGACCATGTGGATGCCCACGACCGGCCCGTCCGGCGCCTGCACGAGCTTGACCGCGCCCGTCGTCTTCAGGATCTGGCTGCGGCCGTTGCCCGCGAGGTCGTAGGTGAGCGTCTTGACCTCGCCGTAGCGCTCCTTGGCCTGGGCCTCGGTGAGGCCCACCGAGGCGACCTCGGGGTCGGAGTAGGTGATGCGCGGGACGCCGGCGTAGTCGATCGGCGCGGGCTCGAGCCCGGCGACCCGCTCGGCGACGAGGATGCCCTCGCCGAAGCCGACGTGCGCCAGCTGCAGGGTGGGCACCAGGTCGCCGACGGCCGAGACGGTCGGGATGTTGGTCTGCATGTACTCGTCGACGAGGACGTAGCCGCGCTCCATGGCGACGCCCACCTCCTCGTAGCCGATGCCGGAGCTGACCGGCCCGCGGCCGACGGCGACCAGCAGCAGCTCGGCCTCGATCTCCTTGCCGTTCTCCAGCGAGACCTTGACGCCGTTCTCGGTGGACTGCACGCCGGAGAAGCGGCTGCCCAGCTCGAAGGCGATCTTCCGGCGGCGGAACGCGCGCTCCAGCAGCTTCGAGGCGGCCTCGTCCTCCAGCGGCACCAGGTGGGGCAGGGCCTCGACGATCGTGACGTCGACGCCGAAGGACTTCCAGGCACTGGCGAACTCGCAGCCGATGACACCGCCGCCCAGGATGATCGCGGAGCTGGGGACGCGGTCGAGGTTGAGCGCGTGGTCGCTGGTGATGACCTTCGTGCCGTCGATCTCCAGGCCCGGCAGCGAGCGGGGGTAGGAGCCGGTGGCCAGCAGCACGTGCTTGCCCTCGTAGGTCTCACCGTTCACCTCGACGGTGGTCGGCGAGGTGAGCCGGCCCTCGCCCTCCACGTAGGTGATCTTGCGGGCCTTCACCAGGCCCTGCAGCCCCTTGTAAAGCTTGGAGATGACGCCGTCCTTGTAGCTGTTGACGCCGTCCATGTCGATGCCCGCCAGCGACGTCTTGACGCCGAACTGCTCGCCCTCACGGGCCAGGTCGGCGACCTCGCCGGCGTGGAGCAGGGCCTTGGTCGGGATGCACCCGCGGTGCAGGCAGGTGCCGCCGACCTTGTCCTTCTCGATGAGGACGACGTTCAGGCCAAGCTCCGAGGCGCGGAACGCGGCGGCGTATCCGCCCGAGCCACCGCCGAGGATGACCAGGTCGGCGGGGGAGGTGGGTGCGCTCACGGATGCTCCTCGAATGCGACGGGCGGCGTCCCCGCTCGAGCGGGCGGGGGCTGCTGCACATCCTGCCACTCCGGGAACGACCTGGCCCGGACCACCGTTGCCCTCGCGAGCGTCGCGGTGATCACGCGACCCCGGGAGGACGGAGAAGGTGCATGGGGTTGTTCGACCGGTGGCGCGGACGACGGGGTCCTGCGGGGGGCGCCGGCCGCCCGACGCTCGACCGCGCGTCGCAGCGGGGCGACCTGCGGCACCTGGAGGAGTTCGTGGCCAGCCGGCGGGGCGTCGAGGGTTTCGTGGAGCCGCGGACGGCGGTCACCGAGGCGACCATCGTGCTCGTCGCGGCCGACGGGGAGTGGACCCGGCGGCGCATCGGCGGCCCCGACGTGGCCCGCCGGCTGTCCCAGGAGCTGTCGATCCCGGTGTACGACGCCCAGGTGACCGGCTACCCGCAGCGTATGCGCGACTACAGCGCCCGCCAGAAGCGCGACCGACTCTAGGCGCGAGGAGCCGTCCACCCCCACCGCGCGGCGTCCTCCCTCACCGCGGGCCATGAGGGAGGACGCTCGACGATCAGGTGACCTGGTCATCGCCGCGGTCAGTCGGCGATGAGGGCCTCGATGGTCGCCAGCAGGGTGCGCACGGGGACGCCGGTGCCGCCCTTGGGCGTGTAGCCCCACGGCGACGAGGTGTTGTAACTCGGCCCGGCGATGTCGATGTGCGCCCACGGCAGCCCGTCCGGCACGAACTCGGCGAGGAAGTGGCCGCCGACCAGCATCCCGCCCATCCGGTCGGTGTTGGCGTTGACGAAGTCCGCGACCGTCGAGTCGATCCCCTTGCGCAGCTCGGGAGGCAGGGGCATCGGCCACATCAGCTCGCCGCTGCGCCCGGCGGCGGCGATCACCGCGTCGCGCAGGTCGTCGCTGCCCATGACGCCGGCGGTCCGGGCGCCGAGGGCGACCATCTGCGCGCCGGTGAGCGTGGAGGTCTCCAGCAGGACGTCGGGGGAGTCCTCGGCCGCCCGGGCGATCGCGTCCGCCAGCACGACGCGGCCCTCGGCGTCGGTGTTGGTGATCTCGGCCTTCTTGCCGTTGCGGAACGTGACCACGTCGGCCGGCCGGTAGGCGGTGCCGCTCGGGAGGTTCTCGGCCATGGGCACGGTCGCGACGACCTCGACCGGCAGCCCGAGCTGGGCGACGAGGCAGACGGTGGCGATCACGGCGGCGGCGCCGGCCATGTCGCTCTTCATGTCCTCCATCTTCGCGGCGGGCTTGATCGAGATCCCGCCGCTGTCGAAGGTGATGCCCTTGCCGACCAGGGCCACCTTCTTGCGGGCGCCGGCGCCCGCGTAGGTCAGGCGCAGCAGCCGCGGCTTGCGGGTCGACCCGCCACCGACGGCGAGGATGCCGCCGTAGCCACCGGCGGCGAGGTCGTCCTCGTCGAGGATCTCGGCGGTGAGGCCGAGCTTCTCGCCGGCGGCCGCGCCGCGGGCGGCGAGCTCGGCCGGGTAGAGGTCGTTCGGCGGGGTGTTGACCAGGTCGCGCACCAGGGCGACGGCGTCGGCGACCGCGCGCACCCGGCGCAGCGCCGACTCGGCCGCACCCGCCCCGGGGACGACGATCGTGAACTCGCTCGGCGGGGCCGGGCGGTCGGCGGGCAGGTGGGACTTGTAGGCGGTGAACTCGTACGCGCCCAGGAGGGAGCCCTCGCCCACGGCGTGCAGGCGCTCGTCGTCCGGCGTCCCGCCCACGGCGGCGAGCAGGCTGACGACGGAGCGGCGGCCGCGGAGCGCGCGGCTGGCGGCACCTGCGGCGCGGCGCAGGCTCTCGGGGGTGTAGCCACCCGAAGCCTCCGGGGCGCCGAGCCCCACGACGGCGAGGACGGGGAAGGGGCCCTGGCCGAAGGAGGGCAGGCGGGTCACCTCGTCCTCGGCGCCGCGGGCGCCCAGGTCGGTGAGCGCCGGGAGGAGCCGGCCGCCGAGCAGGCGGTCCAGGGCCTCGGCGCCGGGGGTGGCGAGCGGCCCGTCAGGACCCTTGCCGACGGCGACGACGACGGCGTCGCCGGTCAGCTTCTCGAGCGGGTGGTCGGTGGCGGTGATCGTCGGCGGCACCGCACGATCCTAGAAGGACCCCGTCGCCCCCCAGCACTCGCTCCGCTCGTGCCGGGTCCCTGCGACGGGGCCGTTCCATCGCGTCACCGGCTCGTGCCGGGTCCCTGCAACCGGGCCGTTCCAGTACGTCGTCCCAGACGCGGGGGTGGCGTTAGCGTGACCGCGTGACCCCACGCACCTCGCCCCTCCACGACCGGCACGTCGCGGCCGGCGCCAAGCTCGCCGACTTCAGCGGCTGGTCCATGCCGATCGAGTACGCCGGCGGGGGCGTGCTGGCCGAGCACGCCGCGGTCCGCGAGGGCGTGGGCCTGTTCGACGTGTCGCACCTGGGCACCGGGACGGTCCGCGGGCCGGGTGCTGCCGCGTTCGTCGACGCCTGCCTCACCAACGACCTCTCCCGGATCGGGCCGGGCCAGGCGCAGTACACGATGTGCTGCGTCCCCGACGGCGAGCCCGGTGCCGGGGGAGTGGTCGACGACCTGATCGTCTACCTGCACGGTCCCGACGACGTCCTGCTGGTGCCGAACGCGGCGAACGCCGCCGAGGTGCTGGCACGGCTGGCCGATGCCGCCCCGGCCGGCGTGCAGGTGACCGACCGGCACAGCGACGTCGCCGTCCTCGCCGTGCAGGGACCGCGCTCGCTGCAGGTGCTGGAGCTGCTGGGCGTGCCCGGCGAGATCGGCTACATGTCCTTCGTGACGGGGACCGGTGGCGCCGGGGCCGAGGTGACGGTGTGCCGCACCGGCTACACCGGTGAGCACGGCTACGAGCTGCTGATCGCCGCCGACCGGGCCGGCGAGATGTGGGACGCCGTCCTGGAGGCCGGGCAGGACCTCGGCATCCGGCCCTGCGGCCTGGGCGCCCGCGACACGCTGCGGACCGAGATGGGCTACCCGCTGCACGGCCACGAGCTCTCCCGGGAGATCAGCCCCGTCCAGGCCCGCGCGGGGTGGGCCGTCGGCTGGCGCAAGCCCGCGTTCTGGGGACGTGACGCCCTCCTGGCCGAGAAGGAGGCCGGCCCGGCGCGGTTGCTCTGGGGGCTGCGCGCGTCCGGCCGCGGCATCCCGCGGCCGGGCATGGTCGTCCTGGACGGCGACGGTGCGCAGGTGGGCGAGGTGACCAGCGGGACGTTCTCTCCGACGCTGCGGACCGGCATCGGCCTGGCGCTGCTCGACGCCGCCGCCGGGGTGGCCGAGGGTGCGTCGCTCACTCTCGACGTCCGCGGCCGCCGCGAACCCGTCGAGGTCGTGCGGCCGCCGTTCGTGCCGTCCCACGTGCGCTGAGGAGCGCGCCGGCTAAGGAGCGTTCTTCCGGGTCGGGTCGCCGTCGCCCTTCTCCGGCTCGGCCTTGGCCGGCAGCGTGTCGGCCTTCACGGCGTCGCGCTCGCCCATCGGCACGGGGTCGCCGTCGGTGGTGTCGAGGCCGGTCTGGTGCTCGGCCTCGGAGTTGATCTCGGCGCCCAGCAGGATGAGGTAGCACGTGAGGTACAGCCACAGCATCAGCACGATCACCCCGGCGATGGCGCCGTAGGTCTTGTCGTAGCTGCCGAAGTTGTTCACGTAGATGGTGAAGCCGAGGCTGACCAGCGCCCAGACGGCGGTGACCACGACCGAGCCGAGGCTGACCCAGCGGAACTTCGGCGCGTCGCGGTCGGGGGCGACGCGGTACAGCACCGCCAGCGAGCCCGCGACGACGAGGAGCAGCGCGACCCAGCGTGCGATCTCGAGCAGCACGGTGCCCACCGACCCCAGTGGCAGGAGGTCGATGACGATCGGCAGCACGGCGACCAGGCCGATCGTGAGCACGACGAAGACGATGGCGCCGAGCGTGAGAGCCAGGGAGAGCGCCCGGAGCTTCACGAAGTTGCGGGTCTCGACCTCGTCGTAGGCGATGTTGACCGCCTTGACCAGGTTGTTGACCCCGCCGGAGGCGCTCCACAGCGCCGCCAGGATGGAGGCCACGAGGCTGAGGGTGAGCGCACCGCCGGCGTTGTCGGTGATGGAGGTGACCTGGTCCTCGATCAGGCCCTGCGCCGTCTCCGGCAGCCCGGCGGTGAACTCCTCCACCTGCGCGGCGGCCTGCTCGGGGGAGGCGACCAGGCCGTAGATGGAGATCAGGGCCAGCAGCGCCGGGAAGATCGCCAGGAAGCCGAAGAAGGCCACGCCGCCGGCGATGATGGGCATGTTGTCGGCGTTGTTCTCCGCCCACGCCCGCTTGAGGACCTGCTTCCAGCCCCCGGCGGGGATCTGCAGCGGGTTGGCGGCCCGGATGCCCGGCAGCTGCTCGGGAGCGGGCGCGTCCGGGGGCAGCTGGTGCGGATCCCGCGACGAGCCGCCCTCAGCCGCAGCCTTCGCCGCGGCCGCGCGGCGGGCGGCCTTCTCCTCGACCCGCTGGCGGATCCGGTCGACGGCGCTCTCGCGTGGGCGGGTGCCGGTCACTGCGTCTCCCTGGTGCTGGGCCGTCGTCTGCGGGTCGGTGCGGGATGCCGGTGGCCGGGACGGTCGTCCCGGCCACCGGGCGGGCGTCAGTCGCCCGGCCACGTCCCGGTCAGCTTGGTGAAGCCCTCCGCGCCCAGGCGGTCGATGGTCGCCTTGGTGGCCGCGAAGATCGCGCCCTGGAGGGCCGCGGAGACGACGATCTCCCACATCGGGTACTCGGTCTGGAGCGCGTCCGGGGCGTCGTCCTCGCCGCTGATGCGCTTCCACACCTGCTTGAAGACCGCCCCGGAGACGGCACCGGCCAGCAGGCCCGCCGCGAGACCGAACGGCCGGTAGGCGAGCTTGGCTCCCTTGCTCAACGCTTCCTCCCCCTGCTCCGCCGGGCCTTCTTCTCCGCCCGCTCGGTCTTCTTCCGCACGTCCTTCACGGCCTTCTGGGCGGCCTTCCGGCGTGCGGCGAGCTCCTTGCGCGCCCGCTTCGCCTCGCGCTTGCGGCCCACGCGGGCGCCGACGATGAGCTCCTCGGTGCTGGCCCGGCGCCGCGCGCGGCGGCGCCGCCAGAGCACCAGGCCGACGAGACCCGCCAGCGCGGCCCCGGCCCCGGCGAACGCCGGGGGGCTCTCGCGGTAGGTCTCCACCGCGGTGTCCTTGGCGCGGGCGGCGCTCTCCTTGGCCCGGGCGGGCACGTCGAGCCGCTGGCTCAGCTCGTCGACGGTGTGCGCCAGCTGGTCGCGGGTCTCCTCGATCTCGGCCCGGATGGCGTCGGGGTCGGTCGGACCGCTCGACGCCTGGCCGTCGTCCTTGGGCGTGGTCACCGGCGCGCACTCTCCTTCACGGTGGCGATGTCGGTCTTGACACCGGCCATGGCCTCGGTCGGCACCGGCGGTGCCCCCTGCTGGACGTCCTTCTTCCCCACGAGGGCGAGGACGCCCGCGATCGCGAAGAGGACCACGGTGACGATCAGCGCGGCCAGCCAGGCGGGCATCACCAGCGCCAGGGCCAGGATGATCGTGGTGATCAGGGTGGCGGCGCCGAAGAAGGCCATCAGGCCCGCGGCACCGAACAGGCCGGCGCCGACGCCGAGCTTCTTGGCCTTCTGGGTCATCTCGGCCTGGGCGAGGCGGGCCTCGTCCCGCACGAGGGTGCTGATCTGCTCGGTGAGCCGGCTGATCAGCTCGCCGGTCGAAGCGTTCTCGGGGACGGCGTCCACGGCTGCGCGGGTGGCGCCGGCCGTGGCGTCGGGGCGGGGTGTGCTCATCGGTCCTCCGGGTGGACGGCGTCGATGCACCGTCATGCCCCCTGCGGTCGGGCCGTAACCGGCGGGGCGGTCACGGCCCGGGAACGTGGCGTCGGTCACGCCCTCCGCCGCTAACCTGCCTGCATGAGCTGGCACTGGCGTCTCGAGGACCCGTCCGGATCCACCCTCGACCCCGCGGTGGTGGGGGTGGAGGTGCCCGCGCACGACAACCAGGGCGACGCCGAGTCGTGGCTGGGCGAGAACTGGCGGGAGCTGCTCGACCGCGGCGTCGCCACGGTCACCCTGTTCGAGGACGACCGGAAGGCCTACGGGCCCATGGGGCTCGCCGCCACCTGACCCTCCACGGGAGGTCGAGGGTCAGGTGGCCGGGCCTTCATCCGCGAGCGGTCTTCGAGGGGTCGCGCTCGACGACGTCGCCGAGGATGCCGTCGATCCGCGCCAGCACGTCCTCCTCGAGGCGGACGCCGGCGGCCGCCACGTTGTCGTGCACCTGCTCCGGCCGGGTCGCGCCGATGATCGCGGCGGCGACGTTGCCGTTCTGCAGCACCCAGGCCAGGGCCAGCTGGGCCATCGAGAGCCCGAGGTCGTCGGCGATCGGCCGCAGCTGCTGCACGCGGCCGAGGATGTCGTCGGTCATGAAGCCCTGCATCGAGCGGCCGGCCTCGGGGTGCCCGGCGCGGCTGTCGGCCGGCGGCTGCTCGCCCGGGCGGTACTTGCCGGTGAGGATCCCCTGCGCCAGGGGCGACCAGACGATCTGGGACAGCCCCTCCCTCTCCGACGTCGGCACGACCTCGGCCTCGATGACCCGCCAGAGCATCGAGTACTGCGGCTGGTTGCTGATCAGCTGGACGCCGAGCTCGCGGGCCAGCGCCGCGCCCGACGCGATCTGCTCGGCGTTCCACTCCGAGACGCCGATGTAGAGCGCCTTGCCCGACCGGACGAGGTCCGCGAAAGCGGTCATCGTCTCCTCGAGCGGAACGGTCGGGTCGTAGCGGTGGGCCTGGTAGAGGTCGACGTAGTCGGTCTGCAGCCGCCGCAGCGAGGCGTGGCAGCTCTCGATGACGTGCTTGCGGCCCAGCCCGCGGTCGTTCCGGCCCGGCCCCGTGGGCCAGTAGACCTTCGTGAACAGCTCGATCGACTCCCGGCGCTGCCCCGCGAGCGCGGCGCCGAGGACCGTCTCCGCGCGGGTGCCGGCGTAGACGTCGGCGGTGTCGAAGGTGGTGATGCCGGCGTCCAGGGCGGCCCGCACGCAGGCGTGCGCGGCGTCCTCCTCGACCTGGCCGCCGTGGGTGAGCCAGTTGCCGTACGCGATCTCGGAGATGGTCAGGCCGGAGCGGCCGAGGCGTCTGAATTCCACGAACCGCGACGTTAGGCGCCCGGTCGGACCGCCGCCCGTCCGGCCCCGGCCTCGACGGTGTCGCCGTCGGCGGGCAGGCGCGCGCCCATCCCGGCCAGCCGCCCGGCGAGCACCGCGGCCGGCGGGTTGTGGTGCCCCAGGTGGACGGCGACGACGTCGGTGCTCCCGGTGACGCCGCCGACCCCGCGCAGCCGGTCCAGCTGGACGGGGAAGGTCGCGAGGTCCAGGTGGCCGGTGCCGTGGTCCGAGACCTCGCCGAACGTCTCCTCCAGCAGCACGGCGTCGTAGGCGGCGCCCCGGGTGGCCTCGACCGTGCCCGCGGGCAGAGGACCGGTGTCGGTGGCGTGCAGCATGCGCGCGCCGTCGGGACCCGTGACGTCGTAGAGCACCGTCGGCACCTCGTGCGCGGCCTCCAGCGCGCGGATCCGGTACCCGGCGCGGACCAGCACGTCGCCCGGCGCGACCGCCACCAGTTCGACCGGGTCCTCGGGGCCGAGCCACGGCCGCAGCGTCGCCAGGACGGGGGGCGGGCCGACGACGGTGAGCGGCTCCGCCCGGCGCACCCACTGGCGGGCCAGGAGCGCCAGCGGCGCGCAGTGGTCGGCGTGTTCGTGGGTGACCAGGACGGTGCGCACGCCCGCGAGGGAGATGCCGTCCGGGGGCGGAGCGGGCGCCAGGTCGATGAGCAGCGCACCGTCGACCAGGGCGGACGTCGGACGGCGCAGCTCCCCCCGGCGGCGGGAGTCGGCGCACGACGGGCAGGTGCACCACGGGTTGGGCCAGCCGTCGGCCGCGCCGGTGCCGAGGAGGGTGACGCGCATCAGCCGCGACGGTGCGGGAGGACGCCCTCGCTCAGACCTCGGCGCCGATCGGGACCTCGGGCTTCGGGAAGCGCCAGCGGCGGACCATCGTGGAGCGGCTGATGCCGTACCAGACGAGGCCCTTCATCTTGTGGTTGCCGTCGGGGAAGCGCTCCAGGACGGTGCGCTTGATCTTCCGGCCCAGCACCACCGAGTCCATGATGAGCATCAGGAAGAAGCCGAGGAGCAGGAAGCTCGTGTAGCTCTTCACCGCCATGCTCGGGACGAAGGTGCCGACGAGCGCGACGGCGGCGATGGCCAGGAAGAAGCTGCCGATGTTGCGGCGGCTGTCGACCAGGTCGCGGACGAGCTTGCGCTCCGGGCCGCGGTCGCGGGCCGGGAGGTAGTCGGCCTCACCCCGGGCGATGCCCTGACGCGCCTCGGCGCGGCGAAGCGCCTGCTGCTCGCGCATCCGCTTGTAGGCCTCCCTGCGCGTGGTGGGCGGCGGCGGGGGAGGACCCTGGCGCCGGCCCTGCGCCTCGTTGCGCCGGGGCGTCGGACGGCCCTTGCCGCCGGCCTTGACCAGGTGCGCGGTCAGCTCGCCGTCCTCGCCGGAGGTGGCGGTCGTCTCGGCATGGTCACGGCGGCCGGGCAGGCGGAGCTTCACGGCCCGGAAGTCTACGTGTGTGAGCAACGGAGCCCCGGACGTCGCGCGGGGAGCCGTACAGTGGGTGCACGGGAAGAGGAGCCGTTCCGACGGCGTTCGTCCGTCACGGAACACGTGTGCGCGGACACCTCGGAGGGAGAGGACAGGAATATGACGGTGCAGGACACCGCGGCCACCGGCGTCGTGCTCAGCGACCCCGCGGCCGCCAAGGTCAAGGCTCTGCTGGACCAGGAGGGTCGGGACGACCTCCGGCTGCGCATCGCCGTCCAGCCCGGTGGTTGCTCCGGTCTGCGGTACCAGCTCTTCTTCGACGAGCGGTTTCTCGACGGCGACCAGACCTACGACTTCGGCGGCGTCGAGGTCATCGTCGACCGGATGAGCGGCCCCTACCTCGGCGGTGCGGTGATCGACTTCGTCGACAGCATCGAGAAGCAGGGCTTCACGATCGACAACCCCAACGCGCAGGGCTCCTGCGCGTGCGGTGACTCCTTCAACTGAGTCCCCGCAGACCGACCGAGGCCCGGTTCCCCCTGGGGGACCGGGCCTCGTCGTCTCATTGCCGCATGTCTTCGGTCATGACGAGTGGAGGCCCGGAGGGTCTCCGCGAGGAGTGACGAAACGGCTCCGCGGAACAGGGGAACGGCACCTGACCGCGGTGCGATCCGGAGGATCGCGGTGTCACAGCCGGACGGGGTAGACCGTTTCCGGGATCTCCGGCTTGATGCGCTGCTCGACGAAGATGCCGTGCCACACCATGAACACCAGCAGCGTCCACAGCTTGCGGGAGTGGTCGACCGGTGAGCCGGCCCGCTGGTTCTGCCGGTGGGCCGTGAGCATGGCCAGGACCTGCTGCTTGTCCAGCCACTCCTCGGTCTGGCTGTCCTCGATGATCTGCCGCGCCCAGTCGTGCAGGTCCTCCGCCAGCCAGTGGCGCGTGGGCACCGGGAAGCCGAGCTTGCGCCGGTTCAGCACGTGCGGCGGCACGATCTGCTCGAGCGCGCGGCGCAGCGCGTGCTTCGTCGTCTCCCGGGTGACCCGCTGGTCGACCGGGATGGTGGAGGCGACGCGGAAGACCTCGGGGTCGAGGAACGGGACGCGCAGCTCCAGCGAGTTCGCCATCGTCATCTTGTCGGCCTTGACCAGGATGTCGCCGCGCAGCCAGGTGAACAGGTCCACGTACTGCATCGCCGTCACGTCGTCGTAGCCGGCCGCCCGGGTGCGCTCGTAGAGCTCCCGGGTGACGGCGACGTGCGACAGGTCCGGGTCGCGCTTCTCGAGGAAGGTCAGCTCCTCGTCCCGGAAGATGCGTGCGTTGCCGTAGTAGCGCTGCTCCAGGGGGATGGAGCCGCGACGCAGGAGGTCCTTGCCCCGCATGCCGTCGGGCAGCTTGGTCGACAGCGTGCCGAGGGCGCGGCGGATGCCGGCGGGCAGCTTGTCGAAGGCGGCCAGGGAGAGCGGCTCGCGGTAGATGTTGTACCCGCCGAACAGCTCGTCGGCGCCCTCGCCGGAGAGCACCACCTTCACGTGCTTGCGCGCCTCCCGGGCCACGAAGTACAGCGGCACGAGCGCCGGGTCGGCGACCGGGTCGTCGAGGTACCAGACGACCAGCGGGATCGACCCGGCGAACTCCTCCGGGGTGACGACCTTGGTGATGTGCTCGACGCCGATGGCGGCCGCGGACTCCGCGGCGACCTCGATCTCCGAGAACCCCGCCCGCTCGAACCCGACCGTGAAGGTCATGAGCTCGGGGTTGTAGCGCTTCGCCAGCGCCGCGATGGCCGTGGAGTCGATGCCGCCGGAGAGGAAGGACCCGACGGTGACGTCGGCGCGCATGTGCACCCGCACCGAGTCGTCGAGCACCTCGGCGATGCGGTCGTAGAGCGCCTGCTGCTCGTCCTTCGCGACCGGCCGGATCGGGAAGGTCGGGTGGAAATAGCGCTCCGTGGACAGCTCGCCGTCGGCGACGGTGAAGCGGGTCCCGCTCTCGATGCGGCGGATGCCCCGGTGCAGCGTCGCCGGCTCCGGCACGTACTGCAGCGTCAGGTAGTGCTGCAGCGACGCGGGGTCGACGCCACCGGCCGCCGTGCTCCCGCCGAGCATCTCCAGCAGCGCCTTCTTCTCGGACGAGAAGGCGATGGCCCCGTCGGCCAGGCGCGTGGTGAACAGCGGCTTGATGCCGAAGGGGTCGCGGGCGCCGAAGACGGTGCGGGTCTCGCTGTCCCAGATGACGAAGGCGAACATGCCACGCAACCGGGTGACGATCTCCTCGCCCCACAGGTGGTAGCCGGCGACGATCGCCTCGGTGTCGCCCTCGGTGGCGAAGGTCGCACCGGCCGCGGCGAGCTCTTCCCGGAGTTCGACGTAGTTGTAGATCTCGCCGTTGAAGACGATCCGGTACCGGCCGTCGGCGTACGGCATCGGCTGGTGGCTGTGCTCGATGTCGATGAACGCCAGGCGGTTGAACCCGTAGACGACGCGGTCGTCGTGCCATACCTCGTTCTCGTCGGGCCCGCGGTGGCGCAGGCAGTGCAGCGCCTCACGGACGTCGGAGACGATGCCGTCGGTCACGCGCGGGGCGTCGGTCGAGAAGTAGGCGAGCAGGCCACACATGAGGCGCGGGACTCCGGGGGTCGGGGGGTGGCCAGGGGGTCAGACGCGCTCGCCGGCGCGGGTCTTCGCGGTCGCGTAGCGCTCGGCGAAGAAGGAGAGCACCGGGACGGTGCCGGCCACCGTGATGAGCAGCCAGCCCTTGAGCGTCCAGCGGGCGCGCAGCGCCAGGTCGCCGGCGCTCAGGAAGAAGATGAAGTACAGCCAGCCGTGCAGCGTCCCGATGACGGCGGTGGCGCCGTGGATGTCCCAGATGTACTCGAGCGGCATCGCCACGAAGAACAACGCGATGAGCAGGACGCCGACGACGGTGGCCATCACGCGGTAGCGGGTGAGCGCCGGGGGGATCTCCCGCGTGGGCGCCTGCGTCGTCTCAGCGGCCATTGCTGCTCCGTTGTCCCAGGGCCCGCTCGTTGAGCTCGGCGAGGTAGGCGTTGTAGGCGGCGAGCTCGGGGTCGCCGGTGGTGTCGATGCGCGGCCGCTGGTAGAGCACCACCGCGTTGCCCGGCTGGTCCTCGTCCGGCGGGCGGTGCAGCTCGACCCGCACCATGCGGACGTAGAACCACAGCCCCATGAAGCCGTAGAGCGGCCACTGCATGGCGTAGCTCCAGTTGACCGCGCCACCGCCGGCCTCTGCCTTGGAGAGCTGCCAGTAGCCGAGGAAGAAGGTGGCGACGAACAGGGCCGCCACGAGCAGGTGCAGGAGCACCCATCTCGGGGTCAGCAGCCGGGAGAACACGGCACCGACTCTAACCGTCCTGGCGGTGCCGGCGGCCGGCACGGCCGGGCGCGCCGCCTCGCACGGGACCGCTACCACGTCCCGGGAGCCACCGGCGGGCGACCCACCCGGCGTCCGCGCAGCCGCCGGGGTCCGACCCGCCCGGACGTCTCCGGTGGTCAGCCCCTGGGGCGGGTCGGCTAGTCTCGGCCCACACTGAGTTCGGCGTGGATCCACTCTGCCGAGAACCGGTGGAGATCCGTTTGCAAGGACCGCCCGGAGGCCGGGCGGAGGACGAGGAGGCAGCGAGCAGTGGCTCGAGGCAGCAGGCTCGCGCGGCTGGCCGCGCTCGGTCTCCTGGGGGGACTCACCCTCACCGGATGCGAGCTCGGCGAGGCGGAGTGGTGGGAGCGGAACTTCGTCCGGTGGGGGTGGCCCGACGGCGTCACCGACGAGGCCGAGGCCATGCGGGAGCTGTGGGTCGGCTCCACCTTCGCGGCGCTCATCATCGGCCTGGCGGTCTGGGCGCTGATCGCCTACACGGTGATCGCGCACCGCAAGAAGGGTGACGAGCTGCCGCGGCAGACGGCGTACAACCTGCCGCTGGAGATCGTCTACACGATCCTCCCGTTCCTCATCATCGCCGGCCTCTTCTTCTTCACCGTGAACACCCAGAACCAGGTCCGGCAGATCAGCCCGGACCCGGACGAGGTCATCGCCGTCAACGCCTTCAAGTGGAACTGGCAGTTCGTCTACCCGAACACGAACGGTCCGGACGGCGACCCGGTCGACACGGTCGGCACGAGCACCGAGATCCCCATCCTTGTCGTGCCCACCGACCGCAGCCTGCGGTTCGAGCTCGCCTCGGCGGACGTCATCCACTCGTTCTGGGTTCCGGAGTTCCTCTTCAAGCTCGACGTCATCCCGGGCAACGAGAACGGCCGGGACAACGTCTTCGAGGTCACCGTCCGCGAGGAGGGCGCCTACGTCGGCCGCTGCGCCGAGCTGTGCGGCACGTACCACGCCTACATGAACTTCGAGGTCCGCGCGGTCTCTCCCGACGAGTACGACGCCTACCTGGCCGCCCGTGAGTCCGGGCTGGGCACCTACGAGGCGCTCGAGGAGATCGGGCAGCCGGGCGAGGCCAGCACGACCACCCCGATCGACCTGGTGCAGGAGAAGGTCGAAGACCTGCAGCAGACGGGGGGCTGAGATGCCTGCCGCTGACAACCGGACCCCCCACATGCCCGAGGAGGCACGACCGTGAAGGTCGAGGCGCTGATCTTCAATCTCATCGCGGTGTTCTGCTTCGTCTGCGCTGTCGTCTACGGCTTCTGGTCCCGTGAGCCCATCGGCACCACGGCCCTCGCTCTGTCGGGCGGTCTGACGATCCTCATCGGTGGCTTCTTCTGGTTCGTCTCGCGCCGGATCGACGCCCGTCCCGAGGACCGCAAGGACGCCGAGATCGCCGACGGCGCGGGCGAGCTGGGCTTCTTCAGCCCGGCCAGCTACTGGCCGTTCACCCTGGCGCTGACCGCGGGCCTGATGGGGCTGGGTATCGCCTTCTGGTACTTCTGGCTGATCGCGATCGCCAGCGTCGGGATCCTGGTCGCCGTCGGTGGGCTGCTCTTCGAGTACTACGTGGGGCAGAACGCCGAGCAGAGCTGAGCTCCCGGAACCACCGACGAGGCCCTCTCCGCTGAGGCGGAGGGGGCCTCTCGTCGTCCCCGGTCGCGGGCTCGAGGGCTCCTCCGACGGTGCGCCGGCCCGGGGGGAGACCGCCCGTCCGCATCCGGAGCCGACGGTGCGTCGACAGCAGGCACGTCGCAGCCGGTCGGCCGGGACGGCGCCCCGGTGCGGACGGACCGTGCGCGCCAGCGGTCTCCCCGGTGCGACGGACCGTGCGGGGCGGGGGTCTCCTGCGGGGCACCCGGCTGCCTGGCTCGCTCCCCGGGCGCAGGGTCCCTGGGGGAGCGCGCACAGAGGCGCTCAGGGGCCGCACGGCCGCCCACTGGGCGAGCGCGTTGGGTCGCCGCGGCGTCGCGAGCCCCTGGCCGCTCAGCCGGCCAGACGCGGGCAGTCCTCAGCGGATGCCGGGGGCTCCGTGCCGGCGGCCGGCGCGGGCGTGACGCGACCGGCCGTAGGTGGTGGGGGAAGCGCTCCCGGGGCGGCACCCAGGAGGTGGCGCGTGGGGGATCAGGGCGCCAGGCGGCGCGGCGGGCTGAGTCTCCGTCTCGCCTGGAACGGGGACGTGGATCGCGCCGGACGAGCCCGGCTCGGGCCTGCGGGACGTCTTCGCCCGGGCAGCACAGCAGAAGGGCCCCGGTGGAGATCCACCGGGGCCCTTCTGTCAGGCGTCGATCAGTCGCGCGGGTCCTGCGGGCGACCACCCTCGGAGGGGCGCCCACCCTCGGACGGACGGCCACCCTCGGACGGACGACCCGAGGTCGTGAGCTCCCGGTCCGACTCGCCGGCCGCGAGACCGCGACCCTCGCCACGCTGCTCGATCTCGACGGCCGTGGGCTCCTCCACGGGGGAGAAGAACCCGCGGACCGCGCGCCGTGCCGCACCCACCTGGTTCATCTTCTTGGGCACGGGAGCGCCGCCGTAGGCGAGCTGGCCGTGACCGTGCGCGTCCACCGGGCCGATCGGCTGGTGGACCTCGATGAACTCGCCGTGCGGCAGGCGGCGGATGACGCCGGTCTCGATGCCGTGCTCGAGCACCTCGCGGTCGTGCTGCTGCAGACCGAGGCAGATGCGGTAGGTGATCACGTACACGATCGGGGGCAGCAGGATCATCCCGATGCGCCCGGCCCACGTCATCGCGTTGAGGCTGATGTCGAACTTCTCGGCCACGACGTCGTTCCCGCCCGAGATCAGCAGCACGACGTAGAAGGCGATCGACATCATGCCCAGCGAGGTCCGCACCGGGACGTCACGCGGACGCTGCAGCAGGTGGTGCGAGGCGGTGTCCCCGGTCAGCTTCCGCTCGATCATCGGGTAGAAGAGCATCAGCGTGAAGATGATGCCCGGGAGCACGGCGGTCGGCCAGAACAGTGCGGGGATCGTGTAGTCGCCCGGCAGGTTCAGGTCCCAGGCGGGGAACAGACGCGACGAGCCGTCCAGCCACATGATGTACCAGTCGGGCTGCGACGCGGCCGAGACCTGGGCCGGGTTGTACGGGCCCCACAGCCACACCGGGTTGATCTGGACCAGGCCACCGAGGGCGGCGCAGACGCCGAACACGACGAACAGCAGGCCGGTCGCCTTCCCGGCGAACGTGGGGAAGAGGCGGTTGCCGACGACGTTGTGCTCGGTCCGGCCCGGACCGGGGAACTGGGTGTGCTTTTGCTTGACCAGGATCAGCAGGTGGACCGCGATGAGCGCCAGCAGGATGGCCGGGATGAGCAGGACGTGGGCGATGTAGAGCCGGCCGATGATCAGCTCGCCGATGTAGTCACCGCCGAAGACCGCCCAGTGCATCCAGGTACCCACGACGGGGATGGCCAGGATGATCGCCGACATGATCCGCAGGCCCGTGCCGCTGAGCAGGTCGTCGGGCAGGGAGTAACCGGAGAAGCCCTCGAGCAGCGCGAGGATGAGGATCACCACGCCGATGAGCCAGTTGCTCTCCCGCGGACGGCGGAAGGCGCCGGTGAAGAAGATCCGCAGCAGGTGGACGACGATGGCCGCGACGAACAGCAGGGCGGCCCAGTGGTGCAGCTGCCGCATGAACAGGCCGCCGCGGACGTCGAAGGAGATGTCCAGCGTCGAGGCGTAGGCGATCGACATGTCGACGCCACGCAGCGGGTTGTAGGACCCGTCATAGGTGACCTCGGTCATCGACGCCTGGTAGAAGAACGTCAGGTACGTGCCCGAGAGCAGCAGGATGACGAAGCAGTAGAGCGCGATCTCCCCGAGCAGGAAGGACCAGTGGTCGGGGAAGACCTTGTTGAGGGTCCGCCGGACGGGGCCGGCGACGACGAGGCGGTCGTCGATCTCGAGCGCGGCCTTGCCGAGTCTCGTGGTCGGGGCCCCCGGCGCCGTGGCGGTGCGAGCTGCCATCAGATGCGCTCCCGGTTCCAGTAGGTCGGGCCAACGGCTTCAATGTAGTCACTGCGCGCCACGAAGAAGCCCTCGTCGTCGACGGTGATGGGCAGCTGGGGCAGCGAGCGGGTCGCCGGCCCGAAGATCGGCTTGGCGCCCGCGGTGACGAGGAACTGGGACTGGTGGCACGGGCACAGGATGCGACCGGTCTCCTGCTCGTACAGCGACACCGGGCAGCCGGCGTGCGTGCAGATCTTCGAGTAGGCGACGTAGTCGCCGTAGGAGAAGTCCGCCTGGCCCTCGCGCGGCTCGTCCTGCAGCACCTGCTCCGGCCGGAGCCGGATGAGCATGGTCGCGGCGTCGGTCAGCCGGTTGCCACCTGGCACGGCCGGGAAGACCGTCTCCAGGGAGCCGGGCTCCTGGTCACCGGGCCGGACCGGGCTGCCGTCGTCGCGGAGGAGGCGGACGCCCTCCGCCCACGCGGTCCGGCCGAGCGTGTTCCCGCGGCTCGGGTTGTTGATCAGGCCGCCGAGCGGGGCCAGCAGCATGACGCCGACGCCGGCACCCATGAACGCCAGTGACCGGGTGATGAGCTTGCGGCGTGGCAGCCCGCTGTTGTGGTAACCGCCGACGAGCGTGGCGCCGGTGGTCACGCGGTCGAAGTGCGAGCCGTCGTGCTTGTCCTGCACCGCCGTCTCGTGGGGGAGCAGCTTCTTCGTGTAGAGCACCAGGCCCGCGCCCACCAGGGTGAGGGAGAGCCCCATGCAGAGGCCCAGGAGCGGGGTGAACAGCGCGCTCCAGGTGGTCCCCTCCTCGGCCCACGACCACTCGGGCAGGAACCAGCCCGAGCCGACGTACACGACGAGGAACAGGAAGGCGAAGACGCCGGCGAGGGCGAAGGTCCAGCCGACCTGGCGGACCGCCCGGCGCTCGAGCGCCGAGCCCGGCTCGGGGCCGGGGTCGACGTGGAGGATCTCCACGCCGTCGTACCGGGCGCCGAGCAGGTCGAGCTCCTCGCGGCGCATCGCCGCGAGCTGCTCGGGGGTGTAGTCGTCGTCCGGCCCGCCGTGCAGGGGGCCGGGGGTGTCCGCGCCGCCGGCCGAGCCGGGGCGGGTCTCGCGGGTGCTCACGCTTCCTCCTCGCCGGCGACCGTGGTCAGCGACCGCGCAGCAGCAGTGGTGGTCGACGGGCGGGCAGGCGTGCTCACGCCTTGCTCCCCATCCAGAAGATGCCGAACAGGAGGGCGCTCATGCCCACGATCCAGATGACCAGGCCCTCGCCGACCGGGCCGATGCGGCCCACGCCGGCACCACCCGGGTCCGCCATGTTCTGGATGGTCTGGACGTAGGCGATGATCGAGCGCTTCTCCTCCGGGGTGAGCTGGTTGTCGCCGAAGACCGGCATGTTCTCCGGGCCGCTCAGCATCGCGGTGTAGATCTCGAGGTCGGTGGAGCCCTCCAGGCTCGGCGCCGCCTTCCCGGAGGAGAGAGCGCCGCCCTGGCCGACGAAGTTGTGGCAGGAGGAGCAGTTGAGCCGGAAGAGCTCACCACCGAGGGCGAGGTCGCCCTCGCGCAGGTCGCCCGACGGCAGCGTGGGGCCACCGCCGTTGGCCTGGACGTAGGTCATCAGCTGGTCGATCTCCTCGTCGGAGAACACGGCCGGCTTGTCGGGGGCGTCGGCCTCCTGGCGGACCAGCGGCATGCGGCCGGTGTGGACCTGGAAGTAGACGGAGGCCTCACCGACACCGATCAGCGACGGGCCGCGGTTGGCCACGCCCTCGAGGTTCTCCCCGTGGCAGGAGATGCAGGAGCGCTCGTACAGCTCGCGCCCGGCCGCCTCGGCCGCCGATTCGCTCGTGGCCTCGTCCGCGGCCTGGGCCGGGGTGAACACCGAGTACAGGGCACCGGTGAGGATGAGCGAGGCCATGAGGGCCGCGACGTTGGCGATGCGCCGGCGGTGCTTGGAGCGGCGGCGTGCGCGTGCCCGGTCGACAGGCGTGCCGGCGTCGGCGAGCGGGGCGTCGGACTGCGGGTTCGTGGTGGACACCGGTTCCCTAGCGGATCAGGTAGATCGTGGCGAAGAGCCCGACCCACACGACGTCGACGAAGTGCCAGTAGTAGGAGACCACGATGGCCGAGGTCGCCTGCGCCGGCGTGAAACGGCCCATGGTGGACCGGATGAGCACGTAGACGAAGGCGATGAGGCCACCGATGACGTGCAAGGCGTGGAAGCCCGTCGTGATGTAGAAGACCGAGCCGTAGGTGGACGACGAGATGGTCGTCCCGTGGTCCATGACCAGGACCCGGTACTCGTTCGCCTGGGCCAGCACGAAGACCAGGCCCATCACGAAGGTGATCGTGAACCAGCGGCGGAGGCCGTAGACGTTGCCGTTCTCCGCGGCGAACACACCGAACTGGCAGGTCACCGAGGACAGCACCAGGATCACGGTGAAGACCGTGGCGTACGGGAGGTTCAGCTCGGTCGGCTCCGGCGGCCACCCCTCGGTGGCCCGGGCTCGCGCGGTGAAGTACATGGCGAACAGGCCGGCGAAGAACATCAGCTCGCTCGAGAGCCAGATGATCGTGCCGACGCTGACCATGTTCGGTCGGGTCAGGGAGTGCACCCGCGAGGTGTCGAAGGTGCTGCTCGCGACGGGGGCCGTTGTCACGGGGCTCATCATGGCATCGGCGGGGCGTGGTCACGACTGCGGGTGGTGACGGCGTGGCGGCGATGTGACCAGCTCGATACCGACGCGCCGCCCCGGCCTGCGCAGACGCCCCCGGGCACTAGGCTCGGCGGCGTGAGTGCCGCCGACAAGCCCGCCGCACCGGCCACCGTGCTGGTCTACAGCCACCGTCCCGAGGTCCGCGACGCGGTGCGCGCGGCGGTCGGGCGGCAGCCCGCCCCCGACGTGGGGCCCCTGACCTGGCTGGAGTGCTCGACGGGCGACGAGGTGGTGGCCGCGGTCGGCGCCGGCGGCATCGACCTGTGCATCCTCGACGGCGAGGCGCAGCCCACCGGTGGGATGGCGCTGGCCCGCCAGCTGGAGATGGAGGTCGCCGACCGTCCGGCGGTCTGCCTGCTCGTGGCGCGGCAGCCCGACCGCTGGCTGGCCCACTGGTCACGGGCGGAGGCGACGCTCGCCCTCCCGGTCGACCCGCTGGTCGCCCCCCGGGTGGTGGCCGACCTCCTGCGCGCCGACGCGGGTCAGCCCGCCGCCCGCCGGTGACGCCGCTGGTGCCGCCGACGTCCGCCGCGCCCACCTGGCCCGGGTTGCTCAACCGGCTGCTCGCCGGGCAGGACCTCACGGCCGAGGACACCCGCTGGGCGATGCGGGAGGTCATGACCGGTGAGGCCACCCCCGCCCAGGTGGCCGGCTTCACCGTCGCGCTGCGGGCCAAGGGGGAGGCCCCGCAGGAGGTCGCCGGGCTCGCCACCGAGATGCTGGCGCAGGCCACGCCGGTGCGGCTGCCCATGGACTGCGTCGACATCGTCGGCACGGGAGGGGACGGCGCCCACACGGTCAACATCTCCACGATGGCGGCGGTCGTGACGGCTGCCGCGGGTGCTCCCGTCGCCAAGCACGGAAACCGCGCGGCGTCCTCGTCGTCCGGGGCCGCCGACGTCCTGGAGGCGCTGGGGGTGGTCATCGACCTGCCCGCAGACGCCGTGGCCGCCTGCGTGCGCGAGGCCGGCATCGGCTTCTTCTTCGCGCCGGTGTTCCACCCCGGGATGCGGCACGCGGCCGCCCCGCGCCGGGAGATGGGCATCGGCACCGTCTTCAACTTCCTCGGCCCGCTCACCAACCCGGCGCGTCCGGTGGCGGCGGCGATCGGCTGCGCGAACGCGCGCATGGCGCCGGTGCTCGCCGAGGTGCTCGCCGCCCGGGGGACGCGGGCGCTGGTCTTCCGGGGCGACGACGGCCTCGACGAGCTGACCACCGCGACGACCTCGGCGGTGTGGCAGGTCCGCGACGGCGCCGTGGAGGCCGACCGGGTCGACCCCGCGGCGCTCGGCATCGAGGCACCGCCGCCGGACGCCTTGCGCGGCGGGGACGCCCGGGTCAACGCCGACGTGTTCCGCCGGTTCGTCGACGGCGAGCGGGGGCCCGTGCGCGACGCCGTCCTGCTCAACGCCGCCGCCGCGCTGGTGGCGTTCGACGAGCGGCCCACGCGGCTGCACGACGGCCTCGCGGCGGGGCTGGAGCGGGCAGCCGCGGCGGTCGACGACGGACGCGCTGCGACGCTCCTGGACCGCTGGGTCGAGGTCAGCCGCGCGGTCCGCCGCTAGGCCCGTCCGGAGGCTCGCGAGGGGCGAGGAGGACGGGGTCCGACCTCAGACCTCGGCGTCGAAGCCGATGGAGAAGGCCGCCTCGAGGTCGTGCCGCGAGTAGGCGCGGAAGGCGATGTGCGTGTCCGTGTCGATGACCCCGGGCACCTTGTTGATCCGGCCGGCGATCACCTCGGCGACCTGCTCGAACTCGCGGACGCGGACGATGGCGATCAGGTCGGCCTCACCCGCGACGGAGTACACCTCGCTGACGCCCTCGAGCTCGGCGACGGCCTGCGCGACCTCGCCGATCGAGTCGGTGGCTGCGTCGATCATCACGATGGCGGTGATCACGCCGGGGATGCTAGCCGTTCGGGGCGGGCGCGGGTGCCCAGCGACCGCCCGTCGGCGAAGGGGTCCCGGGCATCGCGCCCGGATTCCACGCGCGCCAGGAAGTCGCTGTAGGAGCCCGTGCCGGGCGCGGCGCAGGCCAGGGTCCCGGTCAGCTGCACCAGCCGGGTGCCGGGCTTCTCCAGCCAGCGCAGGACCAGTTCGGTCTCGTCGACCGACGTCGGCTGCTCGGCGTCGGTGCCTGGGACGGTCTCCGCGGTCGCCAGCAGGCCGGGCAGCACGCTGCGGACGGTGGTGCCCCGGGGCGCGTTCCCCGCGGCGGCGAGGCGGCCCGACCGGACGACGGACAGCTCCCAACCGCCCTCGCCGTCAGGCCGGGCGAGCACGAGCTCGGGTACGGCGGCCAGCGACGCCAGCCGCTGCCGCCGGCGGAGGGCCCGGACGAGCACGGCCACCCGGTCGCGCAGCACGGCGGCGTCCTCGTACCGCTCCTCGGTCGCCAGGCGCTCCACCCGGTCCAGCAGCGGGGTGAGCAGCGGGCGGGGATCGTGACCCACGGCCGCGGCGAACACCGCGGCGACACCGGCGTACTCGGGCACCGACTGCGCGCCGGTGCACGGGGCGCCGCAGCGCCCCATGTCGGCGAGCGCGCAGGCGCTGACCGGCGTGCGGGGGGAGAGCCGGGCCGTGCACTGCCGCAGGGGGAGCACCTCGTGGACCGCGGCCACGGCGGCGTCGGCGGCGCGGCGGTCGGGGAACGGCCCGAGGAAGACGCCGGCGTCGGGGCGGACCCGGCGCACCACCGACAGCCGGGGGAAGGGCTCCTCGGTGAGCCGGACCCACAGCGCCCGCTCGGGGAACCGGGACCGGCGGTTGTACCGCGGTTTGTGCGACGCGATCAGGCGCAGCTCGCGGACCGCCGCCTCGAGGGCGTGGGCGCACGGGATCGCCTCCACCCGCTGGGCCAGGCGCACCATCTCGGTGATCCGGCTGCGCTGCTCGCCGGAGGTGAAGTAGCTGCGGACCCGGCTGCGCAGGTCGCCGGAGGTGCCCACGTAGAGGGGCTCGTCCTTGGGTCCGCGGAACAGGTAGACGCCGGGACCGTGCGGCACCTCGTCGGCCAGGTGCCGCTTCCGCCGCCGCTCCGGGTCGACCTGCCGGGTCAGGGTGGTGAGCTCCTCCAGGGTGGTCACGCCGAGGGGGCCGAGCCGCTCGAAGAGCCCGTGCAGCACGTCGACGGTGGCCCGGGCGTCGTCCAGGGCCCGGTGCGTCGGCGAGGTGGTGGCCGAGAAGTAGGGGGCCAGGGTGGCCAGCTTGCAGTTGGGCACCTCGTCGCGGTTGAGCAACCGCCGGGCGAGGACGGCGGTGTCGACGGACGCCGCCGCCGGCCACGCCAACCCGTTCTCGGCGCACGCCGCCTTGAGGAACCCGAGGTCGAACGGGGCGTTGTGGGCGACGAGGACCGCGCCGCGGGCGAACTCGAGGAAGGACGGGAGGACGGCGCCGATGCGCGGGGCCGTGGCGACCATCGTCGACGTGATGCCGGTCAGCACGCTGATGTAGGGCGGGATCTCGTGGCCGGGGTCCACGAGGGTCTGGAACTCGCCGAGCACCTGCCCGCCGCGGATGCGCACCGCCCCGATCTCGGTGATGGCGCTGTCCTTGGGGGAGCCGCCCGTCGTCTCCAGGTCCACCACGACGAACGTCACCTGGGCCAGCGGCGTCCCGACCTCCTCGATCGAGACCTGCTGGTAGCGCGGCGGCGCGGGAGAGGGTGGCACGGGGCGGACGCTAGGTCGGGGTGCTGACACTCCGGGGGACGCGCGCCGGGCCCGGCCCCCCCAAGGGCGGGGGGTCGGAGGCCGCCCGACCAGGGGGCCGGGGGTGCTCACCCCGCCGATCACCTGGCGTTCCGCCGCCCGGGCGGGTCACCATGCACTCCCAGCGCCCGTCGCCCCGCGCGACCGGCCCGTCCCTCGGAGGTGGTCGGCGATGCCCGCGCGCTACTGGTCGCGCCCGCCCGGCCCGGTCCGCCGGCGGGTGGCGCTCGCGACGCTGGCCGCGTGCGCCCTCGTGCTGCTGCCGGGTGCGCCGGTCGCCGCCGCGCCGAGCGACCAGCCGGGCGGCACGTCGGGCGTGCTGGAGAGCCGCGACCTCGACCACCTGCAGCGGCGGGCCGCGGAGGTGCAGGACGACCTGCGGGCCCGCCAGGCGGAGGTCGTCGCGGCGCGCGAGGCGCTCGCGGAGGCGCAGCGGTCGGTGGACGAGGCGAAGGCGGTGCTCGACGACGCCCAGGGCGTGCTGGCCGGGCACCAGCGCGAGGTGGCCGGTTACGCCGCCGCCGTCTACCGGGACGGCGGCTCCGTCACGGCTCTCACCCTGCTCCTCAACGGCGGGGACCCCGGAGAGGTCCTGTCCGGCATGGGCTTCCTCGAGGTGGTCGACGCCCACGCGGCCCAGGTCATCGGCGTCGCCGAGAGCCACCGGCGCAGCGCGCTCGACCGGCGGGAGCACGCCCAGGCCGCCCTCGACCGGGCCCAGGTGCGGGCCGACGAGGTGGCGGCGCGGGTGGCCGATCTGGAGGCGGCCGCCGAGGCGGTCACCGCGGAGCTCGGCGACGTGCTCGCCGTCGTCGACGGCCAGCTCGCGGCGCTGCAGCGGGAGCAGACGACGGTCAACGAGCAGACGGCGGCCAGCTGGCAGGCCTACGTCGACCAGCTCCGCGCGGCCGGGCTGGCGGAGGTGCCCGCCGCCGCGTTGCAGGACCCCGAGCTGGCCCTGCCCGACCGGCTGGTGCCGGTGGCTGCGAGCGGGGGCGGCGCCCAGCGCGGGGTCGCCCAGCTGCCCGGTCGCCCGACCTCGATGCTCGTCCTCCCGATGGAGACGCTGACGGCGGTCGGCGGGGCGATGGAGGCGCTCGGGCAGCCGTACGCGCCCGGGACGGCAGGGCCCGACTCCTGGGACTGCGGCGCCCTGGTGCAGGTGGCCTACGGCCGGACCGGGCTGTCCCTGCCCGCGACGCAGGGCGACCTGTTCGCCCGCACCGTGCCGGTGGACCCCGCCGACGTGCTCCCCGGCGACCTGGTCTTCCTGGGCTCGCCGGAGGGCGGGCTGGGGCACGTGGGCATCGCCCTCGACACGCGGACCATGGTCACCGCGGACGCCCGGGCCGGCGCCGTCGTCGTGCGGACGCTGCCGGGCGACCAGGTGATGGGGATCGGTCGCCCGGTCCTCGGCCAGCGGGCCCGCGTCCCCGTCCCGGAGCCGGCCGCGGGGGCGTTGCGGAGCGAGTGCGGCAACACCGTCTACCCGCCCAGCTACGACGGCGGCCGGGCCTGGGGCGGCTACCCGAACGGCCTGATACCGCCGAGCGCGATGTGCCCCCTGGGGGTGGGCGGGCACTCGCTGAGGTGCGACGCGGCCGCGGCCTACCGGGCCATGGCGACGGCCTACGAGGCCGCCTTCGGCCGCCCGCTGTGCATCACCGACTCGTACCGCACCTATGCGTCACAGGTGCGGCTGTACGGGGAGAAGCCGGCGCTGGCCGCCGTGCCGGGCACGAGCAACCACGGTTGGGGCCTGGCGGTCGACCTGTGCGGTGGCGTGCAGTCCTTCGGGACGCCGCAGTACGCGTGGATGGAGGCCAACGCCGGCCGGTTCGGCTACCTGCACCCGACCTGGGCCGACCAGGGGAACGGGCGCGAGGAGCCCTGGCACTGGGAGTACGCCGGCACCTGATGCACCCGTTCCCTGGTCGCGCGGCCGGAAATGTCGGTGACCCCTCCTAGCGTGCGCAGCGACTCACGGAGGAGAAGAAGCGATGCTGATCGACTGCGACACCTGCACTGCCCGCGGGACCGGCTGCGCCGACTGCGTCGTCACCGTGCTGCTCGGCGCCCCGCCGGGTTGGCAGGGGGTCGACCCGGTCGTCGTGCCCATGACCGGGCGGGCGGCCCGTGGTGGTCCCGCCGTGGCCGCCGAGGACGTCGTCGTCCCGCCGCCGGGGGTGGTGGTGGAGTTCGACGAGGTCGAGCGCCGGGCCGTGCGGGCGCTCGCCGAGGGCGGCCTGGTGCCCCCGCTGCGTCACCCGAACGGGGCCGGCGGTCACGACGGCGAGCGGTCCCGCGGACGGCGCACGGGCTGACGTCCCGGACCGCGCCGACCGGGGCTTCTGCCCCGCAGCGGAGCCTCCGACGGGGAGGCGCGCCGCTGACCTGGGGATCTCCCTCACGCCGGGTTCCTCCAGTGATCATTTGTCACGCAGGTATCACGATCGTTAGGGTTCACGCCGTTCGGCCGGGTGGTCGTCATCCGTCGATGGATGGCCTCGACCGGACACCGCCTAATCACCGCACGGCGCGCACCACCGGCGCCGGAGGTGTACCGGGGACCCACCGCAGTTCTGGGGTGAGTTCTCCCGCAGCCGGCCCGCCGGTGCGCGGGGGATAGGGCCAGTCTTCCCAGCCCGAACCCGTCAGCTAACTCGGTCGGCGGTTGCAGAGGAAGAACGGAGAGCCGCCGCACGTGGCGACCCCTCACGCACTGCTGACGCACGCCCCCGAACAGCTCGGCACCGCCGACCGGTGCAGCTCCTCCCGCGCCCGTCGCTCCGGGCCCCTCCGCTCCGGATTGCTGGTCACCGCCGCCGCGGCCATGACCGTCACCTTCCTCCCGGGCACGGCGTCGGCCGTCCCCGGCACGGCCGACGCGGTCGCCGCCCAGGTGGCCCGGGCCAGCCACGAGCTCGAGGTCGTCTCCGAGGAGCTCAACGAGGCCAAGGTCGTCCTCGCCGGCCACCAGCGCGACGCGGAGGCCGCGAGCGAGGCCACCGCCGAGGCGGAGGCCCGGCTCGGTTCCCTCGACGGGCACATCCGCCGGCTGGCCCGCAGCGCCTACACCGGCAGCGGCATGTCGCCGCTCGACGTCCTGCTGACCAGCGACTCGGCCGACCAGCTCGTCGACCAGCTGGGCACCCTCGACGCGATCGCCGGGCACACCAACGACGTGCTCACCGAGGTGTCGCAGGCCGCCGAGGACGCCGAGGAGTCCCGCGAGGCAGCCGAGAAGGCCGCCGCGGACGCCCAGCGGACGGTGGAGGAGATCGCCGCCCGGCAGGAGGAGCTGGAGGCGAAGATCGCCGAGTACCAGCGCCGCTACGAGGAGCTCACCGCGCCGCAGCGGGAGCAGGTGGCGCAGGCGCACGGCGGGGCCGGCCTCCCGGCGCCCAGCGGCGTCGTCGCGCCGAGCTCGGCGGCCCAGGCCGCGGTGAACGCCGCGCTGGCCCAGCTCGGCGACCCGTACGTCTGGGGCGCCGGCGGGCCCAACGCCTTCGACTGCTCCGGCCTGACCTCCTACGCCTACGCCGCGGCGGGCGTGACGCTCCCGCACTCGAGCCGGTCGCAGAGCCAGATGGGCAAGCCCGTCTCGCGCAGCGAGCTGCAGCCCGGTGACCTGGTGTTCTTCTACAGCCCGGTCAGCCACGTCGGCATGTACATCGGCAACGGGCAGATGGTGCACGCCTCGACCTCCGGCCAGCCGGTGAAGGTGGCGAGCCTGGATTCGATGGGCAACTACAACGGAGCCCGTCGCATCGCCGGCTGAC
Source organism: Blastococcus sp. SYSU DS0669 (assembly GCF_054050895.1). Classification (NCBI taxonomy): domain Bacteria; kingdom Bacillati; phylum Actinomycetota; class Actinomycetes; order Geodermatophilales; family Geodermatophilaceae; genus Blastococcus; species Blastococcus sp. SYSU DS0669. Next base: position 79,084 of record NZ_JBJHAE010000018.1, read on the forward strand.
CGCCACCCGACCTCTGTCGGCCGGCCTGTCCGGAGGCGAGGACGACGGCGTCGGCTCACTAGGATCGGCCGGGTGAGCGTTCGCCGGGCCGCCCTGGTGGCCGCGGCCCTCCTCGGGATCGCCGTCGTCGTCGTGATCGCCGTCCGCACCCCGTGGACCGTCCTGCCGGAGCCGCCCGGCGGCTACACCGAGCCCGACCCCACCGCCGGCCTCGACCCGGCCCGGATCGAGCGCGCCGAGGCGTTCGCGGCCGCGCTGCGGCCGGCGTCGCTGGTCTCCCTGCTGCTGAGCCTGGGGGTGTCGGCGGTGCTCGGCCTGACCCCGCTGGGCGCCCGATTGATGCAGGCCGTCGCGGCGCGGGTGGGCGACCGGTGGTTCGTCCAGGTGCTGGTGGGGGTGCCGGTCCTCCTGCTGCTGGGGCGCCTGGCCACCCTGCCGCTCTCGGCCTACGCCGAGTCGGTGCGCACCCGCTACGGCCTCTCCACCCGCGGGTGGTGGCTCTGGCTGCGCGACGTCGCGGTCTCCCTGGCGATCAGCGTGGCGTTGACCGTGGTCGTGGTGCTGGCGTTCCTCTGGCTGGTTCGCCGGGCCCCGCGCACGTGGTGGGCGTGGGCGGGGGCGGCCGTCTCCGGCCTGGTGGTCGCCGGCTCGTTCCTGTACCCGGTGGTCATCGAGCCGGCGTTCAGCACCTTCGATCCCCTGCCGGCGGGGGAGCTGCGCAGCGAACTCCTGGCGCTCGCGGAGCAGAACGGCACCCCGGTGCAGGACGTGCTGGTCTCCGACGCGTCCCGGCGGACGACGGCGCTCAACGCCTACGTCTCCGGCTTCGGGTCCACCCCGCGCATCGTGGTCTACGACACGCTCCTCGGGGAGCTGCCCGACGCGGAGATCGAGTCGATCGTCGCCCACGAACTGGGGCACGTCGCGGCCGACGACGTCCTGACCGGCACGCTCATGGGGGCGCTGGGTGCGGGCGCGGCGACCGCGCTGCTCGGCTGGCTGCTGACCTGGGCACCGCTGCTGCGCCGGGCCGGGGCCGAGCGGCCCGGTGACCCGCGGGTCGTGCCGCTGCTGCTGTTCCTCGTCGCCGTCGGCGGCCTGCTCGGCACACCGGTGCAGAACTTGGTGTCCCGGCAGATCGAGCAGCGCGCCGACGTGCACGCCCTCGAGCTCACCCGCGACCCGGAGGCGTTCATCGACATGCAGCGTCGGCTCGCCGCGACCAACCTCGGCGACCCCGATCCTCCGGCGGCCTGGCACTGGTTCTTCGGCAGCCACCCCACCACCGCGGAGCGGATCGCGATGGCTCAGGACTGGGCCCGCCTGGAGGGTTCGTGAGCCGCACGCTCGTCGTCACCAACGACTTCCCGCCCCGGCAGGGCGGCATCCAGACCTTCGTCGCCGCGCTGCTGGAGCGGCGACCGCCGGACTCCCTCGTGGTGCTCGCGTCGGACGCCCCGGGCTCGGCGGGGCACGACGCGGGGCTGCCGTACCCGGTGGTGCGCCGCCCGACCGGCATGCTGCTGCCGACCCGGGCGACGGCCCGCGTCGCCGTGGACCTGGTAGGGCGCTACGGCTGCGACACCGCCTTCTTCGGCGCCGCGGCGCCGCTGGGGCTGCTCGCGCCCACGCTCCGCGCCGCCGGGGTCCGGCACCTGGTGGGCGCCACGCACGGCCACGAGACGGGGTGGGTGGCCCTGCCGGGGAGCCGGCAGCTGATGCAGCGGATCGCCGCCGGGCTCGACGTCCTCACCTACATCAGCGAGTACACGCGGGACCGGCTCGCGCCACCGCTCGGGGGGCGGACCCGGCTGGCCCAGCTCTCCCCGGGGGTGGACGTCGCCCGGTTCACGCCGGAGGTGGACGGGACGCCGGTGCGCGAGCGGCACGGCCTGGGGGACGCGCCGGTGGTGGTCTGCGTCTCCCGGCTGGTCGCCCGCAAGGGGCAGGACGTGCTCGTCGCGGGGTGGCCGCGGGTGCTCGCCCGCCACCCGGAGGCCCGGCTGCTGCTGGTCGGCGGCGGGCCGGACGAGGGGAAGCTCCGCCGCGCGATCGAGGCCCGCGGGCTGCAGGGCTCCGTCGTCCTCGCCGGCCCGGTGGACCACGCGGAGCTGCCCGCGCACTACGCCGCCGGCGACGTCTTCGCCATGCCCTGCCGCACCCGGCGCGGCGGGCTGGACGTCGAGGGCCTGGGCATGGTCTTCCTCGAGGCCGCCGCCTGCGGGCGCCCGGTCGTGGCGGGCACGTCGGGCGGGGCGCCGGAGGCGGTGCGGGACGGCGTCACCGGGCACGTCGTGGACCCCCGCTCGCCCGGGGCGGTGGCGGAGGCGCTGTCGGGCCTGCTCGACGACCCGGCGCGGGCCCGCGCGATGGGCGCGGCCGGCCGCGCCTGGGTCGAGCAGCGCTGGTCGTGGACGTCGATCGCCGCGACCTTCGCCGACCTCCTGGATCCCTGACGCTCGCGGCGGGCCCCCTCGCCGGGGCCCGCCGGGAGCCTGCGAGAGGTGGGGGGCGAGGGAGTCCTTTCCGGGTGTA